>NZ_JBWKOO010000012.1:43510-144088 GCF_059416125.1 Stenotrophomonas sp. GW821-FHT09E08 | reverse complement strand
ATGCGGCGAAGGGTCGCCAGGCAGGATCAGAAGGTTGCGGCTCTTTTAGAACCGTCCGTGATATCGGGGTAGAACCCGGGGTATCAGGCTCAGCTCTCGATCCGGCAGGCCTAAGGAACGACGGGTGCCGCACAGGACAATTTCCTGTCGCGCCCATCAGCTATCGGAGATATTCAATTCGTGCCAGAAGCTCTCGAAGAGCGAGCTCGAGGCCATTATCTTCGGCAGCGTAAGGTGACACAAAGAGCGGAATCCTCACCCACAGGCGCTCTTGCCCGGCATGCACGTAGGCGCCGTGATCATCAAGCAGAAGCGCGTCACCAAGCCTCGGCGAAACAAAGCGAAGGTCCTTAGTCGCCCCGTGCCAGTCGATGTAAGGGGTTGCCCGAAACCAAGTTGGCGCAGCTCCCTCCTGTACCAGCGTCTCTGCAATGGAGTAGAAGCGATCTCTAGGGACGGTCGTAAGCACTACTAGCTGATCAAATAGAGTCTTCGCTTCGGCAAGGAATTGATAGAGGCCTGGACGCGGGAATTGGCTGATGGCGTTTGAGATGAGCGTCCCTTCGAGATCAAGCGCCAATATGGTGGGCTTCATTTTTTCTCTTCTTTTGAGTTCTTACGCCTTCGCAGCTCCGGGGGACTGTCCGTGAGCTGCGATAGCAGTTACGTGTCACTGATGTGGAGTTTTGGAGGTGCGGGCAGTGTGGAGAGTGGCACTTCAAACGCCTTGCACTTCGCGCTGGTAGCTAGTAGTAGCGGCACAGCAAGCTTTCGAGCGCGAGCATCCCGCTGGGCAAAGGTGCTTCGAGGGAAGCAATGCGCTAACCGATGACCTGGACTGCCCAAGCTCGGATGAAGGCCTCCTGCTCTGGCGTCTCAATAGCACCGGGTCGTGCCACGCGCACTTTGGACATCGCGTCTTCAGCACCGGTCGCAGCGCCGCTTTGCAATAGCAGCATGGATGCCACCGTGCCTGCCCGGCCGAGCCCGCCTTTGCAGTGCACAACGATCTTTGCGCCTTCCAGAAGCTCACCTGAGAACATCGGCCCAAGAGCAGCCCAAGGGTCAAGGAGGCGCCTGTCCGGCGCCGCCCCATCTTTGATCGGCAGACCGTGCCAAGCTAGACCATAGTGCGAAGCACGCTCCGGCAGTGATGGGATACGCAGCTCATGAAACTCCGAAGGCTCGATCAAGGTGACTAGGCGCCGAGCACCCCACTTTCGCATCGCAGAGAGATCAAGGTCCAGATCCCTGGCCCAAGCACCGGTCATCGCGGTCTCTTGATACTTACCGGGCGCAAAGGTGACGCCAACTGCACCTCCCTGCCTTCCGATCGAGATAGCGCAAATGCGCAGTGGATCAGTATGACTTGTCTTCAAAGTAGCTCTCCAGGCTTGCCATCTCTGTACAACGAACGGCGACGCCGAAGCTTCGGCGCATGCGATAACCAAGAACGAAAATGGCTAGCCCCCCCTAGCTGCTTTGCTGCGCGCGCAGCTTTAGCCTCGAGTCCGAGAGAAATTTCTGCATTGAAGTCCGGGAATAGAGCGCTGGCGTTGGGATTTCACAGCTGAGCTGGTTGCAGAGTGATTTTGCGAACGCCAGCTGTGCCTTGGTCGGAGGCTTTAGATCCCAGTCGGTCAGGTCCGGAATGATCTTCGCAACCTCTTCAGCAAGGCGAATCTGGAAGCCTCGCCTGTCCCCTCGTTCCTGGATGCGGGAGAGCTGGCAAGCGATCTGCGAACGCCGGTCTTGAGGCAAGGGAATTTCAATGGTGAGGTCTAGGTCGGTGCAAACGAGGTACAGATCCATGCAGGGGGGCCAAGTGATACATATATGTAGACTACATATATGGGCGTGGCGTTAAAAGTGTCTGCCTCCTACTTTTCGCGGGATGGACAAAGACACAGTCGTCGACGCCCTGGCTCGTGTGATTCGCTCAAGGCGTGTTGCTCTTGGCTACAGTCAGGATTCGTTCGCCGATCACATCGGAATGCATAGGTCGTACTACGCAGCGCTGGAGCGCGGGCAACGCAACATGACCTTAGCTACGCTGCAGCGCGTTGGTCGAGGCTTGGACTCGACTCTCGCGCAATTGTTCCAGGACGCCGGGGTCTAGCACAGCTATCGAATTGATTTTCAAGGAAATTTGACGATGTAACAGCTTGCTGCACATGCGACATAACAGCCACAACCACCCCTCGGGCGACCCGGAGCCCTCCGGCGCCGACACCCGCATCACCGACGAACTGCAGCAGGCGCTGGCACTGGTGGATGTGCGGCTGCTGGACCACTTCGTGGTGGGTGAGGGCCGTCCCGTTTCGTTTGCTGAACGAGGCCTGCTGTCACCGCCCCAGCCCCGCCTGTTCGGCTGAGCGCCCGCCCTGCGTGGGCAGCCGGACGGCGCCATCGGCAGGTTCCGGTCAGCGTGGCCGCTGGTATCTGCGCTAAAATGGGCGATTCCGCCGCTCATTCTCACAGCAGGCCTCGTGAAAAATCTCCTCCGCGCCCTGATCAGCCAAGGCATCGAAGCCTTGCGCGCCAATGGCACCCTGCCCGCCGACTCCCTGCCGCCGGACTTCGTGGTCGAGCGCCCGAAGACCCGCGACCACGGCGACTTCGCAACCAACGCCGCAATGCTGCTGGCCAAGGCCGCGCGCAGCAATCCGCGCGCACTGGCACAGGCGCTGGTCGAGGCGCTGCCGCGCAGCGAGGACGTCAGCAAGGTCGAGATCGCTGGCCCCGGCTTCATCAATTTCTATCTGGCCCCGGCCGCGTACCAGCGTGAAGCCGCGTCGGTCATCAAGGAAGGTCACGACTACGGCCGCAACCTGTCCGGTAATGGCCGCACGGTGGGCGTGGAATACGTGTCGGCCAACCCGACCGGCCCGTTGCATGTCGGCCACGGCCGCGCCGCGGCGATCGGCGACTGCGTGGCGCGCGTGCTCGACGCCAACGGCTGGAACGCCAAGCGCGAGTTCTACTACAACGACGCCGGCGTGCAGATCGAGAACCTGGCGCTGTCCACCCAGGCGCGAATCAAGGGCATCGCGCCGGACCAGGACGGCTGGCCGGAAGGCGGCTACCGCGGTGAATACATCGCCGACGTCGCCCGCGCCTACATGGCCGGCGCCAGCGTCGATCTGGAAGGCAGCACCGTGGTCGGCGCCAAGGACCCGGACGACATGCAGGCGATCCGTCGCTTCGCCGTGGCCTACCTGCGCAACGAGCAGAACCTGGACCTGGCTGCATTCGGCGTCGACTTCGACATCTACTTCCTGGAAAGCTCGCTGTACGCCGATGGCAAGGTCGCCGAAGCGGTCGCCAAGCTGCAGGCCTCGGGCCACACCTACGAGGAAGGCGGCGCGCTGTGGCTGCGCAGCACCGACTTCGGTGACGACAAGGACCGCGTGATGCGCAAGTCCGACGGCACCTTCACCTACTTCGTGCCGGACGTGGCCTACCACCTGTCCAAGTGGCAGCGCGGCTACGAGCGCGCGATCACCGAGCTGGGAGCCGACCACCATGGTTCACTGGCACGCGTGCGCGCCGGCCTGCAGGCCATGGAAGTGGGCATCCCGCAGGGCTGGCCGGAATACGTGCTGCACCAGATGGTCACCGTCATGCGCGGCGGCGAGGAAGTGAAGCTGTCCAAGCGTGCCGGCAGCTACTTCACCCTGCGCGACCTGATCGAAGAAGCCGGCCGCGATGCCACCCGTTGGTTCCTGATCGCGCGCAAGCCCGATTCGCAGCTGACCTTCGACATCGACCTGGCCCGCCAGCAGAGCAACGACAACCCGGTGTTCTACGTGCAATACGCGCACGCCCGCGTCTGCAGCCTGCTGCGCCAGGCGCAGGAGAAGGGCCTGGTGTACGAGCAGGGCAATGGCCTTGCCGACTTCGGCCGCCTGGCCGACGACGCGTCGCTGCTGCTGATGAACGAGATCTCGCGGTACCCGGAAGTGGTGGAGGCAGCCGGCGTGGCGCTGGAACCGCATCTGGTGGCGCAGTACCTGCGTGAATTGGCGCACGCGTTCCACACGTGGTATCACGGGACGCCGGTACTGGTGGAAGACGCTGCCGATCGCAACGCCAAGCTGACCCTGGCCTGCGCAGCGCGCCAGGTGCTGGCCAACGGCCTCGAACTCCTGGGCGTCAGCGCCCCGGAAAAAATGTAAGCATCAGGAGACGCAGTACACATGGCAGCACGACGCGGCAAAAACCAGGCACGACGCAACAGCAGCAGCCAGGGCACACCCGGATGGGTGTGGCTGGTCGCTGGCGTGGCGATCGCGGCCGTGGTGTTCCTGGCGGCGCCGAACCTGTTCAAGGGCGAAGGCGATGGCTTCCTGCGCGCCGGTCCGCAGCCGAACCCGAACGCGCAGCCAGCCCCGGTCGCTGATGCCGACAGCGATGTCGGCACCCAGCCGGCCGCGCAGCCAGCCACGCCGAAGCCGACAGAACCAGAAAAGCCGGCCGCCACCCAGTACGACTTCTACACTCTGCTGCCGGGCAAGGAAGTCGAGATGTCCGACGCCGAGCTGGCCGCCAGCGCGCGTGCCGAAGACCAGCGCCGGGCCAAGGCCGAAGCACAGCGTGCGCAGGCCGCTTTGGAAGGCAAGCCGGTTCCGCCGGCCACTGCCACTGCGCCGGCACCGACGGCAACTGCCAGCGTGGCGAGCACTGCACCGGTCACCGCCACCAGCCGTCCGCTGCCGGCACCGCTGAGCGAGCGTCCGGCAGTGGCAACGCCGGCGGCCAACACCACTGCGGCTTCGAACAACACGGCTGCGGCCACCGCGGCACCGCGTGCGGAAGCTGCACCGGCTGCGACCAGCACAGCTGCCACTGCCGCACCCGCTGCTGCCGACAACGCCCGCTACATCCTGCAGGCAGGCGCTTTCGGTGCCTCCGGCGATGCCGAGGCGACCAAGGCCAAGCTGGCGATGATGGGGTTGGCCGCGCGCGTGGAATCGGCACAGATCAACGGCAAGACCGTGTACCGCGTGCGCATGGGGCCGTATGGCAGTGCGGGCGAGCTGTCCGAAGCCAAGCAGAAGCTGGATGGCACCGGCCTGCAGGCGATGGCGATCAAGGCGCAGTAAGCCTGCCGATGTGAATGAAAAAGCCGGGCATTGCCCGGCTTTTTTTTGTCTGTGTAGAGTCGAGCATGGCTCGGCTCTACAAACGACCGTCAGCCTTCGCGAGCGACCTGGAAACCGGCGAAGGACTGGCTGACCGGCATCAGTTCCAGGCGGTTGATGTTGAGATGCGGCGGCAGCGTGGCCACCCAGAAGATCTGTTCGGCGATGTCTTCGGCAGTCATCGGGTTGGCGCCGGTATAGAGCTTGTCCGACGCAGCCTGGTCGCCATGGGTACGCACCACGGTGAACTCGGTTTCGGCCATGCCCGGCTCGATCGTGGTCACGCGCACGCCGGTGCCATGCAGATCCGAGCGCAGGCCCAGCGAGAACTGGCTGACGAAGGCCTTGGTGCCACCGTAAGCATTGCCGCCCGGGTAGGGATAGACGCCGGCCACCGAGGAAATGTTGATGATCGCACCCTTGCGCTCGACCAGCTGCGGCAGCAGCCGGTGGGTCAGGGTCACCAGCGCGGTGATGTTGGTGTCGATCATCGTGGTCCAGTCGGACAGCTTTGCGCTCTGCGCCGGCGCGGTGCCCTGTGCCAGCCCAGCGTTGTTGACCAGCAGGTCGATCTCACCGAAGGCCGGCGGCAGCGCTAGCAGCGCCGCTTCCATCGCCACCGGGTCGCGGATGTCGAAGACCGCGGCATGCACCACGTCCTTGCCATAGCGTTCGACCAACGGCTGCAGGCGTTCGCCGCGGCGGCCGGTGGCGATCACCTTCCAGCCCGCCTGGGCGAAGCGGTGGACGGCAGCGGCGCCGAAGCCGGAAGTGGCGCCGGTAATCAGGACAGTGCGGGTCATCAGGCAACTCCAGGGGGAAAACCAGACCCCCATTCTGGCACCGTCGACCGATCCCCGTGTTGCCGGATCGGTTAGAACCTGGAGCAGAACCCGGGTCAGATCCCTTTGCCTCCAGCAAAGGGATCTGACCCCACCTGCCGGGGTGACCGGTACAATTGGGCCATGATCAACAACGATGTCCTGCGCAGCGTGCGCTACTCCCTGGACCTGGGCGACCACCACGTGGTGACCCTGTGCCAGCTGGCCGACCCGGCCTTCGCGGTGGATACCGAGCAGGTGAAGGCCTGGCTGCGCCGCGATGACGAAGCCGGCTTCGAGGCGATGAATGACAGCGCGCTGGCCCACTTCCTCGATGGCCTGATCGTGCACCTGCGTGGTCGCGACGAGAGCCAGCCGCAACGCGCGGTGGAAACCCGCATCGACAACAACCTGGTGCTGAAGAAGCTGCGCGTAGCCTTCCAGCTGCGTGACGTGGACCTGTTGGAGATCTTCGCCAGCGCCGGTTTCAAAGTCTCCAAGTCGGAAATCGGTGCGCTGTTCCGCCAGCCCGGCCACACCAACTACCGGCGCTGCCTGGACCAGATGCTGCGCAACTTCCTCAAGGGCCTGAGCCTGCGCCTGCGCGGCTGAGCACGGCCGCGACGAACGCCCGTGCCGCCGGCGTCGGCAACCGCTGCCAGACCAGGTGCACGCGGCGGGTCGGGGTCGGCTGCAGCGGAATCTGGACCACCCCCTCGAACCCTTCGGCGATCAACGCCGGCACGATCCCGACCGCCAGCCCATGGCGGACGAAGCGCTCGACCAGTTCCATCAGGTTGACCTCGAAACGCACCGTGTGCGGCAGGCCTGCAGCGGCGAACGCATCATCGGTCTGCCGGCGCGCGCCGGTGCCGCGCGGGAAGTCGACCAGCGCTTCATCCTGCAGCGCGGCCAATGGCAGCCGCGTGTGCCCGGCCAACCGGTGCGACGGCGCCAGCACCGCCACCAGGTCTTCCTCCTGCAGCATCTTGTGGCAGACGCCATCCAGCCCCGCCGAGGGCGCCAACCCGACCAGGGCGACATCCAGTTCGCGCGACTGCACCTGCGCGATCAGGTCCTCGCTCTTGTCCACCCGCAGCTGGAATTCAACCTGCGGGTGTACCTGCTGGAAGGCCGCCAGCATCGCCACCACGTCGATGTCGGTCAGCGAAGAGATCTGCCCGATCGCCAACAACCCGCGTACTTCGCCGCTGACTGCGGCGACGTCGGCACGCAGGTGGCGCAGGCTGGCCAGCACCTGCCGCGCGTGAACCAGCAGCACTTCACCGGCGGCGGTGGCACGTACCTGGCGCGGCAGGCGTTCGAACAGTGGCGTGCCCAGCTCCTGTTCCAGATTGGCAATCTGATGGCTGAGCGCCGACTGCACCACATGGCAGCGCTCGGCGGCACGGGTGAAGTTGCCCTCCTCGGCCAGGGCGACGGCAAATTCAAGCTGCTTGAGATTCACACAACCATCTCATTTCCAGATGACAGGGATGATGATGATTCATTTCCATCATGACTGCAGCGGGCGGACACTGTGCACCCCGCATTCTGGAACACCGCGTGAGCCCGTCCCTCCCCCCTCTGCACCGCTGGCAGGTGCTGCTGATGTCGGTCGCCACTGGCGTGGCCGTGGCCAGCAACTACTATGCGCAGCCGCTGCTGCACACCATCGCCGATGCCTTCGGCCTGCCATTCGGCCAGGTCGGCATGGTGGTTACCGTGGCGCAGCTGAGCTATGCCGCCGGGCTGATCCTGCTGGTGCCGCTGGGTGACCTGTTCGAGCGCCGCCGGCTGATCGTGGTGATGACGCTGTTGTCGGCCAGTGGACTGGTGGTCAGCGCCTGCGCGCCGTCACTCACGTGGCTGCTGGTGGGCACGGCGATCACCGGCCTGTTCTCGGTGGTGGCGCAGGTGCTGGTGCCATTTGCGGCCACCCTGGCCGCACCGGAGCATCGTGGCCGGGTGGTCGGTACGCTGATGAGTGGCCTGCTGCTGGGCATCCTGCTGGCGCGCACCGTGGCCGGGCTGCTGTCGAGCCTTGGCGACTGGCGCCTGGTCTATGCAATCGCCGCCGGCACCCTGGTGCTGACCGCGCTGGCGCTGCAACGTGGCCTGCCACGCTTCCACCACAGCGCAGGCCTCAGCTACTTCGCCCTGCTGCGCTCGATCGGCTCCCTGTTCGTGGAGGAGCCGGTGCTGCGCCATCGCACGTTGCTGGGTGCATGCAGCTTCGCCATGTTCGCGATCTTCTGGACGCCACTGGCGTTCCTGCTCGCACAGCCACCGTACGCCTACAGCGACGCCACCATCGGCCTGTTCGGACTGGTCGGTGCAGCCGGCACGCTGGCCGCGGGCCTGGCCGGGCGCATGTCCGACCGTGGCCAGACCGGCCGTGCCACGGCCATCGCGCTGGTACTGTTGCTGCTGTCGTGGCTGCCACTGGGGCTGTCGGCGCACTCGCTGCTGGCACTGCTGGTGGGCGTGGTGGTGCTGGACCTGGCCGCGCAGCTGCTGCACGTCAGCAACCAGAACCTGATCTATGCGCTGCAACCGGCTGCGCGCAACCGCCTCAATGCCGGCTACATGACCGGCTACTTCATCGGCGGCTCGCTGGGTTCACTGCTGTCGGCCCAGGTCTACCAGCGCTTCGGCTGGACCGGCGTCTGCGTGGCCGGCGCCGCTGTTGCCGCACTGGCCCTGCTGCTGTGGCTGCCCGGCGCGCTGCGCGCGCGCCAGGCCTCGGCTGCCAACTAGAAGCTGCCCTGCAGTGCCAGCTCCCAACGCCCCCCGGCGTTGCCCGGGAACAGGCGCTTGGCCGCGTTGTCGGTGTCGTGCACGGTGGCCCGCAGCTCCCACGCCGGGGTCAGCGTGGCAATGGCACTGAGCTGACCATGCAGGTAATCCGGCCCCTGTGCGGTGGCCAGCCAATACTGGCCTACCGCCGCCTCCAGCCGGACGCGCTCGTGCAGCGGCACACGCACGCCGAGCTGGGCATAGGTGCCGCGATGACCGCCGGCCAGCGCATCATTGGAATGCGCGACCTGCAGCCAGGCGCGCTGCTTCCAGGTCAACGTGGTATTGAGTTCGGTCCAATCCAGCGCGCGGCCAGTGCCTGGGTACACGTAGCGGGTCAGGTTGGCATCCAGCGTCCAGTCCGCTGCCAGTGCGCCACTCCAACCGGCCACCAGGTCGAACTCGCTGCGCGCGCCGTTGTCCGGCTTGAACGATACGTTGGAGCCCCACGCGCTGGCGTACCAACCGGATGCGAGTGCCACTTTTGCGCCCACCTGCGCTGCAGGGTCGCCGTCGCTCTGCGAGCTGCCGCGCCACACGTAGTCGCTGGTCAATGCTGCACTGCCACTCACCTGCACCTGGGCCTGCGCGCTGCCGATACCCAGCATTCCTGCCAGCGCGGCCACCATCGCTGCCATCATCCCCTTGCTGTTCACTGCACTGTGTTCCTCGTCGAAGGCGGTCACGCCGCCGGGACAGCAGTGTCGGAGGGAGCGGCGTAACGGATCGAGGGTGCTGCCCGGCCCGCAGCGCAAATTCGGCGTAAATCCCGCTGCGGTGGGCGCGGTATCATGCAGGCCTGTTTCCAGGAACCAACCACGTGGACGCCATCCTGACCCCGGTATCGATCGGCGAGCTGATCGACAAGATCACCATTCTCGAGATCAAGGCCGAGCGCATCGACGATGCCGCCAAGCTGGCCAACGTGCGCACCGAGCTGGACGGCCTGCTGCCGTTGCTGCAGCAGCAGTTGCAGGCACAGCCCGCGCTTGCCGCGCTGAAGCAGCAGCTGAAGGCGATCAACGAACGCATGTGGGACATCCAGGACCAGCTGCGCGACAAGGAAGCGGCGCAGGTGTTCGATGATGCATTCATCCAGCTCGCGCGCGGCGTGTATGGCACCAATGGTGAGCGCGTGCAGGTCAAGAACGAGATCAACCGCGTGGCCGGTTCGGCCCTGGTGGAAGAAAAGCAGTACCAGGGCGAATAAGCCCGTTCACCCGCATTCGAGCAGATGCCGGATGCGGAACAGTTCGCCATCACTACGGATGCCGAGCTTGCGGTAGGCCGCCCGCTTCTGCGTACTGACTGTGCTGCCCGTGCGGCCGGAACGCTGCGCCACCTCGCCGGTGGTGCAGCCCTGCAGGATCAACCCGAGGACTTCGCGCTCGCGTCGGCTCAACGCAGTGGGTACCGGTACCGGCGTGTGCAATATCCGCGATCGACTCGACTGCGTGCGCAGTTCTGGCGCGACGAAGCGGCCGCCCCGAGCCAACACATCAACTGCATGTCGCAGCATATCCGGCGAAGTGCCCTTGGACAGGAAGCCACGTGCACCGGCCTGCATCGTCATGGTCACCGTGCAGGCATCGCAGTGCGCGGACAGCACCAGCACCGGCAGCAGCGGCCAGCGCTGTGTCAGCTCGCGCAGCGGGGACAGGCCGTCACCGGGCGCACGCGGCACCAGCAGGTCGAACAGCAACAGATCGATGCCGCCCGGCTGGTACTGCAGCAGGTCAAGCAGCTCATGTCCGGAGGTGAAGCTGCCGCATACCTGCACTGCAGCGTGCTGGCGCAGCACGACCTCCACACCCAGTCGCAACACTGGATATGGAGACAGCATTGCCAGGCGGCAGGGCCGGTCAAAAGAAAAAGCGGGAACGGAAGGCGGCATCACGCAGATCCAGCAGGACGAAGTGCCTACCCTAGGTCGGCGCTGCGGGCAGCGGAATTCAATTTATTGCAACGAAGCAAGCCTGCGGCGCGTGGTCTGGCTCGGTTCCGGGTCCCCACAACGCAACAGGCCCGGCATGGGCCGGGCCTGTCGAGGCATCTTCGGCGCGCAGGCGCGCCGACGAAGCAATTACCAGCTGAAGCGCGGGCCGACGGTGTATTCCTTGTCGCCGTCGCGGTTCATCTTCAGCTCGCCGTTCAGGCCCCAGTTCTGGTTCAGCTTGACCTGACCACCCAGGCGACCGTACCACTGGCCTTCCGGATTGATGCCGTGCTTCTTCGAGAAATCTTCGTAACCGACCATGCCGTAGACTTCGGCGTGGGCACCGAAGGCGGTGCGGATGCCGGCTTCGGCGCTGTAGCCGTTGAAGTCAAGGCCGTGCTTCTGGTCGCGCTTCTGGTAAGCAACGCGGGCAACGAAGTCGGTGGTCGGAGCGATTTCAACGTTGTAGCCGGCACCGATCTTCCACTGGTCCAGCTTGATGTTGGTGTTGTCGATTTCCTGGCGGCTGTAATCACCGAAGGCGTGGAAGTTCGGCAGGAAGCCGTACGAACCCTTCACGCCCCAGCCGTCGGCCTTGAACGCATCGATGTCGGTCTTGGCGTAGTCAGCTTCGGCGTAGTTGTAGGACAGGTTCTCAGCAGCCGAGGCGGTGAACGGCAGGGCAGCGGCCAGGGCCAGAGCAATCAGCGAATTCTTCATGGGGGTACACCTTTACTTTCTTATGGTGTGCAGCAGCGCCAGGGCGCCAACGCATCGGGAATGTAAATTCTCCGTTATTCGCCACAACGCTCCCTGAAAACAGCGGTCTTCGCATTGCTGAATTTTTTGGCTTGATTCAGGCTGGGTCTGGCATACGCGCGCGCCACGCGTGCATCTGTCATCCATCGATGATTGCAACAGGAGGTTGCCTTGCACCTGCCCTACCCGCTGCAGATGACTGTCCGCGCTGCTGTCCTGGCCTGCGCGGCCCTGTTTTCCTCCGCGCCTGCGCACGCGCTGCAGGCCGCCGACTACCAACGCGCCGAACGCGTGCACGACAGTCATCTGCGCAGTGCGCTGCGCAATGCGTCGGTCCTGCCGAACTGGCTGGCCGATGGCCGCTTCTGGTACGAACGCGAGGACGCGCAGGGCCGACGCCAGGAGGTGTTGGTCGATCCGGCGAAAGTTATGCGGACGATCCTGTTCGAACCCGCCGCGCTGGACCGCGCGGTTGCACCGCTCGATGCCAGCGGGCCGCTGCTGCGCTTGGTCGGCGTGCAGGCGGTGGGCGATGGCCTGCGTCTGCGGTTCAGTGGTGGGGTGCCGATCGATTGCCAATGGCCAGGCTGGCAATGCGCGCGTTCGCAGCAGGCAGCGCCTCCTGCCGATGCCTTGCCCTCGCCCGATGGCAATGCGTGGCTGCAGCTGCGCGACCACAATCTGTGGCTGCAGCAGCGTGGGACGGCGCCGCGCGCACTGACCACCGGTGGTGAATCCGGTCATGGTTATGGCGTACTGCCGGACTTCAGCCTGCGCGGTATTCCACGCCGCCAGGGCCGGATGCCGGCGCGGCCGTTTGCGGTCGGCTGGTCAGCGGACGGCCGCTACGTGGCCGGCATCCGCTACGACGAGCGTGCAGTGCAGGACTACCCCTATCTGGAAAGCAGCCCGACCAACAGCGCGCGCCCACGCGTGCATACGGTGAAGCTGGGGGTACTGGGCGACGCACAGCAGGTGCGCGACAGCCTGTATGTGGTCGATACCCGCAGCGGCAGGCAGCACGACATCGCCCTGCCCGAAGGCTGGAACATCCTCAGCGAAGCCGGCGTACTCGGCTGGGACGGTGACCGGTTGTATGCCGCGATCGCGCACTTCGGCACACTGCGCAAGCTGCGCCTGGTGGAGATCGATGCCGGCAGCGGTGCAGTGCGCACCGTGCTGGAAGAAGCCAGCGATACCCGCCTGCAGCTCAACGTGTATTCGTACAACCGGCCAGCGGTGGCGATCCTGCGCGGCCAGGACACTGCGGTGTGGTTCTCGCAGCGCGATGGCCGGGGCCACCTGTATCGGGTGCGCCTGTCCGACGGGAAGGTGATGCAACAACTGACCCGCGGTCCATGGGTGGTGCGTGACCTGCTCGGCGTGGACGTTGTGAGTGGCTGGGCATACTTCAGCGCCGGCGGCGTCGACGGTGGCGATCCCTACGTGCGCGGCCTGTACCGGGTATCGCTGCAGGGCGGCCCCATCCAGCGCCTGGCCGCCGATGGCGGCGACCATCTGGCCGATGCCGGCAGCGGCGCTTTGTTCGGTGATCGCGCCCCGCAGGCGCTGTCACCGCGGGGCGACTACCTGGTCGATACCGTCTCCAGTCTCGATCAACCGCCACGCACCGTGCTGCGGGCCAGCGATGACGGCCGTGAAGTGATGGTGCTGGAAACAGCCGATGACAGCGCGATCGTTGCTGCCGGGTGGCGCCCACCACACCGCGAACGACTGCTGGCCGCCGATGGCCGCACGCCGATCTTCGCCACCGTCTACCTGCCCCGCGACTATCGCGATGACGGCAGCTTCCCGGTGATCGACGCGATGTACGGTGGTTCCTTCATCAGCAATGCGCCGGTCACCTACGCCGAGGCGGTGTCCGCCTTGAATCCGGTGTCACGCGCCAGCCTGGCCGAACTCGGCTTCGTGGTGGTCAGCATCGACGCGCGCGGTACCGGCGGCCGTGACAAGGCGTTCCATGACAGCAGCTTCGTGCAAGCCGCCGATGTGCAGCTGGATGACCACGTGGCCGCGCTGCGCCAGCTGGGCGCGCGCTACCGAGGTATCGATCTGCAACGGGTGGGCATCTACGGGCATTCGTTCGGTGGCTACAGTGCAGCGCGCGCCCTGCTGCGCTACCCGGCGTTCTACAAGGTGGGGGTGGCCTCGGCCGGCAGCCACAATTTCCAGGGCATGTACGGTGGGGCCGTTCATGGCATGGACCGGCTGTTCGGTGGCGTGCTGCCGGCCACGACCACTGCCGACGGTGTGCCGGCGCCGTTTGCCGGACTCGACAATGCAGCGCTGGCCGGCAACCTGCGCGGTCACCTGATGCTGGTCTATGGCGAGCTGGACGAAAACGCACCTCCGGCATTGACCCTGCAGCTGGCCGCCGCCCTGAACAAGGCCCAGCGCAGCTACGACCTGCTGTACCTGGCCCGGCAGGACCACGAACTGTTCCGCAACGACGCCACCTACACGCACCGCATGTGGGACTACTTCGTGCACCACCTGGCCGGCCAGCAGCCACCGGATACGATGCTGGCGCCGCTGCCCGGTGGTCCGGGCTGAACAGGCGCACACAGGATGTCGATCCACGACGCACTGGTTCGTCGGGTACTTGAAGGCCGTGCATGCGGCACGGTCCATCCGGAGGCAGCAATGAGCTACATCGATGGTTTCGTCCTGGCGGTGCCCACCGCCAACAAAGAGAAGTTCCTCGCTCATGCACGCACAGGGGATCCCGTTTTCATCGAATACGGCGCGCTGCGCGTGGTCGAGTGCTGGGGCGATGACGTGCCGCACGGCAAGACCACCGACTTCTTCGGCGCGGTGAAAGCCACGCCAGACGAGACGGTGGTGTTTTCCTGGATCGAATGGCCGGACAAGCCGACCCGCGACGCCGGCATGAAGAAGATGATGGAAGACCCGCGGTTTGATCCGGCGACGAATCCGATGCCGTTCGACGGCGCGCGGATGATCTACGGCGGCTTCGTGCCGATCTACGAACTAACGCGCTGAACCGGGCGGACGTGCTCAGCGCGCGTCCGTTTCATCGCTGGCAGAGGCATGGCCGGCGCCCAGTGCGGCGCCGGCGCCCAGACCCACGCCCCCCATGCCGGCGCCCATTCCGCCCCCACCGCTGCCGCCTCCAGTGCGGCCGCCCTTCGCATCACCATCGGTGCGGCCCTTGCCACTGGCACCGCCCGGGCGGGTCGGGCCCTGCGGCGGAATCTGCAGATCGGCCGGGATCGGCGCCAGGTCCAGCGCTTCGCGCACGAAGTCGCGCAGTGAAACCACCAGATCGTGGGTGTGCACCGGTCGTCCCTGCGCCAACTCGTTGGCCGCACGCGCGGCCAGCCGTACCTGCTCATCGGTGCCCAGCAGCAGGATGTCCGACAGCGCCGCTTCTACGGCGTCGCGGATGCGGCGCGCGCGATCCGAGCGGGGTTCGGCGATGCCTTCGGCATCTTCGCGTTGGCGCAGGTCGCGGCGGTGGCTGGGATCGACACCCAGTTCACCGGTGAACGAGCCGCCCAGGGTCTTGTAGGCGGCCATCAGCGTGCGCAGGCGCTCGTTGATCTGCCGGTTCTCGCGCTCGCGCCGCTGCTGCAGGGTCTGCATCACCAGCAGGCGGATGCCCACGCCCAGCAGGGTGATCAGGACCAGGCCGGCCAGGGTGGACAGCACGCCCTGCCAGGAGCTGAAGTCGATACCGCGCATGCCCGGGGCTCCGGCGGGAAGAACCTGCATCTTGCCCCATCCCGTGTCCCAGAAACGCGAAAGGCCCCACCACCCGGTAGGTGGCAGGGCCTTCGGTACCCGCGCGATTACTTGCGCTTGGCGACCTTGCGCACGGCCTTGACCGGTGCCTTCTTGGCAACAGCCTTCTTGGCCGGAGCCTTCTTGGCAGCGACCTTCTTCAGCGGCGCAGCCTTCTTGGCGACAGTCTTGCGGGTGGCGGCAACCTTCTTGCCAACCGCCTTCTTGGCGACGGCAGCCTTCTTGCCGACGACCTTCTTGGCGGCAGCGGTCTTCTTGCCGACGACCTTCTTGGCAACGGCGGCCTTCTTGCCGACAACCTTCTTGGCAGCAGCGGTCTTCTTGGTGGCGACCTTCTTGGCGACAGCAGCCTTCTTGCCGACAACCTTCTTGGCAGCCACGACCTTCTTGCCGGCGACCTTCTTGGCAGCGACGGTCTTCTTGGCCACAGCCTTCTTGGCGGTGGCGACCTTCTTGCCGACAACCTTCTTGGCGGCCTTGGCCTTCTTGGCAACAGCCTTCTTCGCGACGGCAGCCTTCTTGGTGGCGGCCTTCTTCACGGTAGCGACCTTCTTGCCGGCAGCCTTGGTGGCGGCCTTGGTGGTCTTCTTGGCAGCAGCGGCCTTCTTGGTCACGGCCTTGCCTGCAGCTGCCTTCTTCTTGGCCACTTCCTTCTTCAGGGCAGCGGCTTCGGCCTTGGCATTCTTCTTGGCGGCTTCCAGCTTCTTCTTGGCGTTGGCAACGGTCTTGCCGACCGACTTGGCAGCCTTCTCGGCCTTCTTGGCAACGGTCTTCTCGACCTTGGCCACAGCCTTCTTGGCCTTGGCAACGCGGGTACCGGCAGCCTTGGTGGCGCGCTTGACGGTCTTCTTGACCGACTTCACGGCGTCTTCGGCGGCGTGGGCGATGGTCTCGCCAACGTTGGTGGCGGTTTCTTTGACGTTCTCGACGGCGTCGGTCACGACCGACACACCATTACCGTTGCTCATGTTGCCCTCCTGGGGGCCTTAAGTATCAAAACGGGGCGATGCTATACCGACATTGACGATCGTGGAACGGGGCACGCGCCAGCAATCGCATCTGCTGCGACGCTGATGGTGTAGCCCACCGCCCTTGCCGGCGATACATGTGTGCAGGAAAACCCTTCTTTTCAGCACTGAGCCGCGCTGGCGAGGCTGCGGCGGGCGTTCGCTGCACGTGCTTGATCGAATGCAGGCGAAGGAGTGCTTTATGGCGCATCGCGGCACCCGGTTGCGCCGAACTGCGCAAGTATCGGCCTGTATCTGCAATGCATCCGATGTCGCACGAACGTGCACCAGGCACCTCCACTGATGACGCCACCACCCCGAAGCGGGCGGCAGTGGCCCCGCTTTCCGGCGTTCCGTTTTCATGGCGCATTTATCCAGATCGCGACACACTCATTCAGCTTGTTTTACCGTAGAGCCGAACGGCCCCCACCCACGCCAGCGAACCGACTCCCATGCGACCGCTTCCCACCCTGCTCACGCTCGCAATCGCCGCCGCCTTCGGTGGCTTCGTTGCCACCGGCCTCAATGCGCACCTGGACAACCGAGCCGATGCAGCGCCGCTGCCGGCGGTGCTGCCCACCGCCGCCGCGCTGCCAGCTTCGGTGGCCGGGCAGGCGGTGCCGTCACTGGCACCGATGCTGGAGAAAGCGATGCCGGCCGTGGTCAGCGTCAACACCAAGCAGGTCGTGCGGGTGCGCAACCCGTTCTTCAACGACCCGTTCTTCCGCCGTCTGTTCCCGGACATCCCGCAGGAGCGCATCAATGAATCGCTCGGCTCGGGCGTGATCATCGATGCCAAGGAAGGCCTGGTACTGACCAACCACCATGTCATCGACAACGCCGATGACGTGCAGGTGACACTGGCCGACGGGCGCACGGTCAAGGCCGAGTTCCTCGGCTCGGACCGCGATACCGACATCGCGCTGATCCGTATCCCGGCGCAGAACCTGACCGACATCAAGCTCGGCAACAGCGACCAGTTGCGCGTGGGCGACTTCGTGGTGGCCATCGGCAACCCGTTCGGCTTCAGCCAGACGGTCACCTCCGGCATTGTCTCGGCGGTGGGCCGCAGCGGCATCCGCGGGCTGGGCTACCAGAACTTCATCCAGACCGATGCGTCGATCAACCCGGGTAATTCCGGTGGCGCACTGGTCGACCTGCAGGGCCAGCTGGTCGGCATCAATACCGCCAGCTTCAACCCGCAGGGCAGCATGGCCGGCAACATCGGCCTGGGCCTGGCGATCCCCTCCAACCTGGCGCGCAGCGTGGTCGACCAGCTGGTCAAGCACGGCGTAGTGGTGCGCGGCACCCTGGGCGTGGAGAGCCAGAACCTGACCGCACAGATAGCGCAGGGCCTGGGCCTGGGCGAAACCCGTGGCGCACTGGTCACGCGCGTACTGGCCGGATCGGCCGCAGCCGCTGCGGGCCTGAAACCGGGCGACGTCGTGGTGTCGGCCAACGGGCAGCGCGTGGACAGCGCCGAGGCGCTGCACAACGTGGAAGGCCTGGCCACAGTGGGCAGCCCGCTGACGCTGGACGTGCGTCGCGAAGGCAAGCCGCTGCAGATCAAGGCGATATTGAAGGAACAGGCACGCGCGGTCACCGGCGACAGCCTGGACCCGCGCCTGGGCGGTGCCACCTTCGTCGACCTGCCCGAATCGCTGCGCCAGTCCGGCGCTGGCGGCGTGCTGGTCAGCGAGGTCAAGCGCGGCAGCCGCGCCGCCAGCAACGGGCTGCAGCAGGGCGACATCATCACTGATGCAACGGTAGGTGAATTCGCCGACCTGGCCAGCTGGCGCGCCAATTTCCAGCAGCGCCCCCCCACCCTGGTGCTGCGCGTGCTGCGCAACAATGGCCAGCAGCAGGGCCAGCTCGTGATGCGCTGATCGCCCAGCCGTAACACCCCCTATACCCCGGCAATGCTATTGCTGTCAGTCCAGGTCGGCGCCGCCGTCCCCCGTTCCCCCATCGCAACAGGAGTGATTCGATGAGCCCCACCAATACCGAGAACCTGAAGGACCACCTGGGTGAAGCCGGTTCCCACCTGAAGCAGGCCGCCAGCGCTGCCGGCGGTGCGATCAAGGGCGCAACCGGTGCAGCAACCGACGAACTGCGCATCGGCAAGGCCAACGTCAAGGCAGAGTTGTCCGACAGCGCGCTGTCCGGCCTGGCCGCCGCCGAATTCGGTGGAGCCGCGGCCAAGGAACAGGTCGACGCACTGATGGACAAGGGCAAGGACCTGATCGACAGCGCCGCTGAACTGATCCGCGAACGTCCGTTGGCTTCGTTCGGTGTCGCCTTCGCAGCTGGCTGGATCATCGCCAAGCTGGCCCGCGGCAGCAGCGACAAGTAAGCCGCAGCGTGAGCGAAGAGAACGCGCAAGCGCCTGATCCGGCGGCTACCCCGCCGCTGGATGAGAGCATCCGCCAGGTCGGCGCGGCCGGTCGTGCCGCCGCCGATTCTGCCAAGCACACGGTACGCTCCCTGCGCCGGTTGGCCTCTGCCGACTTTGCGCTGGCGCGTAGTGCATTCGGTCGCGCGCTGGCCTGGGCCGGCGTGGCGATCGTGTTTGGAGCCTCGGCCTGGCTGCTGATGGCCGCCACGCTCATCGCCCTGCTGCAGAGCTGGGGCCTGAGCTGGCTGCAGGCCCTGTTGATCACCTCGCTGCTGAGCCTGGCCGTTACCGGCTATGCGATCTGGCGGGTGTCCTACTTCTTCCACCACACCGGCATGCACGCCACCCGGCGCCAGTTGTCGCGCCTGGGCCTGTTCGATGAGCCCAGCGAGGACGACCCTGATGCCGGGGTACAGCTGCCGGAGGGCAAGCCATGAAGTTCGGCGCGCTGCAGCGGCGGGTAAAGCGCTGCGAACAGGTGGTGACCGTGCGCATGGGCGAGACCCAGGACCACTGGGGCACGCTCAGCCAGGTCTGGCGCCAGGGCTGGTCGCCTCTGCGCATCGTCGTGGTGGGCCTGGCCGGTGGCTTCATCGCCGGCAAGCTGGAAGTGCCGGGCAAGGTCAACGGCGCACGCTGGCTGCAGATGGTGGGGTCGGTGTCGAACCTGTTCGCCAGCGCGCAGGCTGCATTCGCTACGGCGATGGCAGCGCAGGCCGCGGCCACCGCCGACGATGCGGCTGAAGAAGCCGACGATGGCAGCGAACATGCACAGGCGGCAGCATCAGCGGCGGGCACACGACCGGCACCAGCACCACAACCGCAGGCAGCGCCGGAACCGGAACTGCGCGAACCGCGTCCGGCCGAAGCGGCGACCGAGCTGTCCGAACGTTGATTCACGGGATCCGCCGCGCCGATCGCGGCCGGCGGATAATGCGCTCCCCTTTCCGGTTGATGCGTCGATGAGCGAGTCCCTCCTGTCCCCGTCACCGGCTGGCCCGGAAGCGCCCGAGGCGCCACTGCCGCCGCCATCGCGCCCGCGCGGGCCGATGTCGCTGGTGGTGCTGGCCGCGCTGGCGGTGGGCTATACGCTGTGGGCCGCACAGGACATCATCCTGCCGGTGCTGCTTGCGATGTTCTTCGCGCTGGTCGGCAACCCGATCCTGCGCCTGCTGCAGAAGCTGTGGATCCCACGTGCGCTGGGCGCGCTGCTGATCCTCGGTGCCGGCCTCGGCGTGACCGGTTCGCTGGCCGTGCAGCTGATCGGCCCGGCGATGGAATGGGCGCAGGAAGCCCCGCAACAGCTGCGCAAGGTGGCCCGCCAGGTGCAGGACCTGACCAAGCCGGTGCAGCAGGCCAACCAGGCCGCGGAGAACTTTGCACGCGTCGCTGGCGGCGACAGCAACCGCAAGGTGCAGGTGATCCGCACCCAGCTGGACGACCCGTACCGCATGCTGACCCGTGCGCCGCGTCTGGCCGCCTCGGTGCTGGCAGTGGTGTTGCTGACCCTGTTCTTCATGATCTACGGGCAGAGCCTGCAGCGCGCGGCGATCGCCCTGTTCCCGAACCGCCAGCAGCAACGCTTCACCAGCGACATCCTGCGGTCGATCGAGCGCGAGGTGTCGCGCTACGTGCTGACCATCAGCGTGATCAACACCCTGGTCGGACTGGTGTTCGCCGGCGTACTGATGCTGCTGGGCATCAGCCTGCAGGAAGCGCTGCTGTGGGGCACGGTGGCCGCCCTGCTGAATTTCGCACCGTATGTAGGCCCCTTGATCGGCGTGGCACTGATGCTGCTGATGGGCTTCGTCGAGTTCCGCGACCCGCTGCAGGCCCTGCTGCCCGCAGCCGCCTACCTGGGCCTGCACACCCTGGAAGGACAGATGGTGACCCCGATCGTGCTGGGGCGGCGCATGAAGCTGTCGCCGCTGGTACTGATCCTGGCGCTGATGCTGTTCGGCTGGGCCTGGGGCATGATCGGCCTGCTGCTGGCAGTACCGCTGCTGGTCTGCATCAAGCTGGTGCTGGCACGGCTGGACGGCATGCAGGGATGGGCGCGCCTGCTGGAATGAAAGCCCGCGCTGGCGGGGGTAGAATGGCAGGGTGAATTTCCCTGTCCAAGCCATCACCCTCGACCTCGACGACACGCTCTGGCCGTTCGCCCCGATCGGCGCCCGCATCGACCTGGTCCTGCACGAGTGGATGCGTGAACACAGCCCCGCCACTGCCGAGATGTATCCGCTGGCGGCGATGCGCGAACTGCGCGAGCGCTCGTTCCGAGACAATCCACACCTTCACCATGACCTGAGCGCGCTGCGCCGGCTGACGCTGCAGGAGGCCCTGCAGAACAGCGGTGCCAGCCTGGAATTGCTCGAACCGGCCTACGAGGCGTTCTACGCCGCGCGCAACCAGGTCGAGTGCTATCCCGATGCGATCGATGCACTGGCGCGGATTGCCGCGCGGGTACCGGTCGCAGCGCTGAGCAACGGCAATGCCGATCTGGAGCGGATCGGCCTGGCCCATCATTTCGCCTTCCAGCTGGGTGCGCGCGAACACGGCGCGGCCAAGCCCGAAGCGAGCATCTTCCACGCCGCCTGCACCCGCCTGGGTGTGGCGCCGGCACAGGTGCTGCATGTCGGCGACCACGCCGAGATGGACGTGGCCGGGGCGATCGCCGCCGGCCTGCGCGGCTGCTGGATCAACCGCGAAGCCGCCACCTGGACCCATCCGCAACTGCAGCCGGACCTGCAGTTCGACACCCTCACCGGCCTGGCCGACTGGTTGGATGACAACCTCGATGCCGCCGCACCCCGGAGTACCTGACGCATGAGCGAGATCACTGGTTTCACCGCCGAAACCGCCGCAGCACTGCCACTGCATGTGCTGGGCCGCGAGCAGTTCGCGGCATGGAAGGACGGCCAGCCAGCCGCTATCCAGGCCTGGCTGGCATCGCAGGGCTTCAATGCCGGCGCACACAGCGTGGCCCTGCTGCCGGGTGCCGACGGCCTGGCCGGTGCGGTGATCGGCGTTGGTGACCGCGCCGATGCCTACAGCTATGCGCATGCCCCGCACGCCCTGCCGGAAGGCAGCGTGTGGCAGCTGGCGACTGAACTGCCGGCCGAGGAGCAGGCACTGCTGCAGCTGGGCTGGGGCCTGGGCAGCTATCGCTTCGACCGCTACCGCAAGCGTAACCGCGCCCCCGCTCAGCTGGTGGCTGCACCGTCCGGTGAAGTGGCCGATCTGATCGCCGCCAGCCTGCGCGTGCGTGACTGGGTCAACACCCCGACCGAAGACATGGGCCCGCAGCAGCTGGAAGACGCAGCGCGCACCCTGGCTCAGGCACATGGCGCCCAAGTCGAGGCGATCACCGGCGATGAACTGCTGAAGCAGAACTTCCCGGCCATCCATGCCGTCGGCCGCGCCTCGCACCGCGCGCCGCGCCTGGTGGTGCTGCGCTGGGGCAAGGAAACCGATCCTGCACTGGTGCTGGTCGGCAAGGGTGTGTGCTTCGATACCGGCGGCCTGGACATTAAGCCGGCCGACGGCATGCGCAACATGAAGAAGGACATGGGCGGTGCTGCACACGCACTGGCCCTGGCCGGCCTGGTCATGGCTCGCGGGCTTCCGGTGCACCTGACCCTGCTGGTGCCGGCGGTGGAGAATGCGATCGGCCCGGATGCGTTCCGCCCGGGCGAAGTGATCGCCACCCGCAAGGGCCTGAGCGTGGAGATCGACAACACCGACGCCGAAGGCCGCGTGATCCTGTGTGATGCGCTGACCTTCGCCAGCGAACAGAAACCGGACCTGGTGCTGGACTTCGCCACCCTCACCGGCGCTGCGCGCATCGCGCTGGGCCCTGATCTGCCGGCGCTCTTCAGCAATGACGACAGCGTGGCCCAGCAGTGGCTGCAGGCCGGCGACGCAACCCGCGACCCGGTCTGGCGCATGCCTTTGTGGCGCCCGTACCTGCGCTACCTGAGCAGCGGTATCGCCGACCTGGCCAACGCCGGTTCGCGCATGGCCGGCTCGGTCACCGCTGCGCTGTACCTGGAACGCTTCCTGGAAGACGGCCAGCGCTGGGCGCATCTGGACGTGTACGCCTGGAACGACGGCGAACGCCCGGGCCGGCCGGCCGGTGGTGAAGCACTGGCGCTGCGCTCGGCGTGGGCGATGCTGAAGGCGCGTTACGCCTGATGGAGGCGCCGGGCATGGCCCGGCGCAACCTGCCCTGATGCAGCGGGTAAATCTGACGAAAAATTGAATTCCGGCCCCGGCCGGGTTCTGCGAGGATGTGTGGGTCGACCACCCACACGCTCCGTGAAGGCAGGACACCGACCATGTCGCTCTTCCGCTACACCCGCGCCGGCCAGACACCGGGCGCACCGCGCAAGCACTCACCGCTGCTCTGGATCGCACTGATCGCGTTGATTCTGGGGGCGGTCGCGTTGACCTTCGCCTGGTTGGCCGGCTGGGTTGGCAACCGCCTGACCGCGCAGCGCTTCACCGACACCATCGAAGCTACCGGCCCGGCCCATCCCGGCTTCCGCCGTGCGCACAGCAAGGGCATCTGCGTGAGCGGCTGGTTCGAGCCCAGTGCGCAGGCGCCGACGCTGTCCAGCGCACGGGTGTTTTCACAGCAGAAGGTACCCGTGATGGGCCGCCTGTCGATCGGCGGTGGCGACCCCTACGGCGCGGACAACACCGCACGCGTGCGCAGCCTCGCTGTGCAGATGGTCAGCGACGACGGCCAGGAATGGCGGATGGCGATGAACAGCTTCCCGTTCTTCGCCGTACCCAACGCCGAGGCGTTCTACGAGCAGACGCGCGCCTCCATCCCCGACCCCACCACCGGCAAGCCCGACCCGCAGAAGATGGCCGCGGTGCTGGCGAAGTACCCGAGTGCGCAGGCGTTCCAGCAATGGGCCAAGACAGCGCCGTGGACCAGCAGCTGGGCCAACACCACCTTCAACAGCGTCAACAGCTTCTGGTTCACCAATGTGCAGGGCCAGAAGCGCGCGGTGCGCTGGCGCTGGCAGCCGCAGGCGCCGGTGGTGGAGATGGATGCGGACACGCGCAAGCAGGCCAGCGTCGACTTCCTCAGCCAGGAACTGCAGCAGCGCCTGGCCAGTGGCCCGGTGCGCTGGAACCTCGTCGTCACCACCGCCGAACCCGGCGATGCCATCGATGATCCGTCGGTGCCGTGGCCCGAGTCGCGTGAACAGGTGGTGGCCGGCGTACTTAGCCTGGACCGCCTGCAGTCGCAGGAAGAAGGCGCCTGCGGACAGATCAACTTCGATCCACTGATCCTGCCCAGTGGCGTGCGTGGCAGTGACGATCCGATCCTGGCCGCCCGCTCGGCCGTGTACTCGCAATCCTTCAACCGACGCGAACGCGAGCGCGCCAGCGGCAACGTCGAACAACCGAAGGAGGCCGCACGATGAGCACCGGCAACGGCCACTTCAACCTGCTGGCACGGGTGCTGCACTGGGCGATGGCATTGATGATCATCGCCATGCTGTTCATTGGCGTGACCATGGTCGCCTCGCTGCACCTGCGGCCGGTGCTGATCGACCTGCACCGCCCGTTGGGCATCGCCATCGGCGTACTGGTGCTGCTCCGCCTGTACAACCGGCTGCGCCATCGCCCACCGCCGTTGCCGGCGGATCTTCCCGTATGGCAGGCGATGGCGGCCAAGGCCTCGCACTGGATGCTGTATGCGCTGATGCTGGCGATGCCACTGATCGGCTGGGCGATGCTGTCGGCCGGCGGTTACCCGATCGTGCTGTGGGGCGGCCTGCATCTGCCGCCGATCGTGCCGCATACCCCGGCGTTGTACGCCGCGTTGCGCAATGCGCACAGCCTTCTGGCGTATGTGTTGTTCGCCACGGTGCTGATGCATGTGGGTGCAGCGCTGTTCCACCTGTGGGTGCGGCGGGATGGCGTGTTCCAGGCGATGGCACGCGGGAAGGATTGAATGGGGTCGCCGGGGGTTCCCGGCTGCCCTTTTCCGCGACTGCGGAGGGGTGTCACTTTCTTTGCGCGCAAAGAAAGTAACCAAAGAAACGCTCCGCCGGCCGCGAGCCGGCGTGCTTCGCACGCCGGTGCCCTGCGCTCCTCGGTCCGTCGAGGGACGGTGCGGGAACTCGCTGCGCTCAGACACCCGCACCTCTTCGCCCTCGCCGGACCTGCGGTGCTCGGCTCGCTTGAAGGCGGACTGGAAGGTCAACGGCAACGGCATCCACGCATGGCGTGGATCTACTGGGTGCAGCTGTCGCTCTTGATGTTGGGTCCGCCTTGAGCGAGCCGAGCATCGCAGGGGAATCAGGGGCGAAGAGGCGCCGGTGTTTGAGCGTAGCGAGTTCGGCGCCGTCCCCTGATTCACCGAGAAGCACAGGGCACCGGTGCGCAGCACCGGCTCGTGGCTGGCGGCGCGTTTCTTTTGGTTACTTTTCTTTTCGCGCGAAAAGAAAAGTGACACCCCTCCGCAGTCGCGGAAATGATCCGCCGGGCATGGCCCGGCGCTACCGATGCGTTGGGGCACGCCCCTACAACCACCCCTTCTGCCGCGCCAGCCGGTACGCTTCGATCCGATTGGCCACGCCCAGTTTGCCGATGCACTCGGACAGGTAATTGCGCACCGTGCCGTGCGACAGCCCCAGCTGCTCGGCGATCTCGCTGGCGGTACGGCCCTCGCCCGCCAACCGCAGCACACGGCGTTCGCGGTCGGTCAGTGGATCGGCCTGCGACCAGGCGTCCAGCGCCAGCTGCGGGTCGATCGCGCGGATGCCCTGCTTCACCTTGCGCAGTGCATCGGCCAGGTTTTCGGCCGGTGCGTCCTTCAGCAGGTAGCCCAGCACGCCAGCTTCCAGCGCGCGGCGCAGGAAACCGGCACGGGCGAAGGTGGTCACGATCACCACCTTGATCGGCAGTTCGTGGCGGGCGATGCGTTGCGCCAGCTCCAGCCCGCTCAGGCCCGGCATCTCGATGTCGGTGACCAGGATGTCCGGCTGCAGCTGCTGCAGCATGCGCCAGGCGGCCTCGCCATCGGCGGCACTGCCCAGCACTTCAATGTCCGGTTCCAGGCCGAGCAGCGCCGACAGTGCGCCGCGCACCATCGCCTGGTCTTCGGCCAGCAGGATGCGGATCATGCCGCGCCCCCCTGTGCCAACGATGCCGACGACAGCGGCATGGTGGCGGCCACCAGGGGCACGCGCACGGTCAGCAGCGTACCTTCGCCGCGCGGCGACTGCAGGGTCAGCTGTCCCCCGAGCGCCGCCGCCCGTTCACGCATGCCACTCAATCCATTGCCCTCGGCCTGCACACCGCCGCGGCCGTCATCGCGTATCTGCATCGCCAACTGTCGGTCCTCAAGCATGAAATCCACCTGCACCCGGGTCGCCTGTGCATGGCGCACGATGTTGGTGGCGGCCTCGCGCAACACCAGCGCCAGCCCGCGCTCCACCTCCACCGGCATCGCTGGCGGCGCCGTGTACTGCAGGTGCACCTGCTGGCATTCCAACAGCAGCCGCGCCGATGCCAGTTCGCCGGCCAGATCGCTGGCACGGATGCCGGTCACCGCACTGCGTACCTGTGCCAGCGCTTCGCGGGCGATGGCCTCGGCTTCACCGATCTCCTGCCGTGCACGCGCGTCATCGCGGTCGTACAGCTTGCGCGCCAGTTCCAGCTTCAGCGTGATCAGCGACAGGGTGTGGCCCAGCAGATCGTGCAGGTCGCGGCCGATACGCTCGCGCTCGGCGGTGGTCGCCAACCGTCGCACCTCGTCCTGGGACAGCTGCAGGGCCACGTCGCGCTGATGGCTCAAGGCCTCCACGTTCACCACCAGGCCGACAATGAACGACACCGCCGGCATCCACACCATGGCCTGCCACGGATAGCCGAAGTACAGCGCGGTGCTGCAGAACAGAAGATTCAGTCCGGTCAACTGCAGCAGGTATACCCACCAGCCGCCGCGGCTGCTCATGCGGATCATCACGCAGCCGAACACGAAGTAGCTCAACCCCGACGGATACCATGGCAGCAGTACCAGGGCCATCACGATCATGCCCAGCGCGTAGCGCCACGCGTGGTGCCGTGGCGCCAGCATCACCTTGGCATAGAGCAG
The DNA here is from genome assembly GCF_059416125.1 of Stenotrophomonas sp. GW821-FHT09E08. Taxonomy (NCBI): domain Bacteria; kingdom Pseudomonadati; phylum Pseudomonadota; class Gammaproteobacteria; order Lysobacterales; family Lysobacteraceae; genus Stenotrophomonas; species Stenotrophomonas sp. GW821-FHT09E08. Next base: position 117,319 of record NZ_JBWKOO010000012.1, on the reverse strand, counting down.
CAGGAACAACGGATAGCTGGCCAGGGTCAGCAGCAGCCAGCGCAGCGTGAAGCCGTTCCCGAGCACCGGGGTGAGGAAGATCCAGACCGACCACAGCAGGTGGATTGCGCCGCTCCAGGGCGACTTGCCACGCCGCAGCAGTTCGGCCACCGCCGAATCCGGTGCAGGGCGCAGCAGGGACGCAAGCCAGCTCGACGACACGGGAGGATCCAGGCGGGGACGATCGCTGCCGATCATGCCAGTTCAGCCGATCCGGCGCAGGCGCCGGCGCGCCAGCAGCAACGCGACCACGGTCACCACCGGCAGCACCAGCAGGTGGCCGGCGAGGCTGCCCACCGCCGGCAGCCCGACCACCGGCAACGCCAGCTGCGCCAGGTGCCAGGTCGGCCACAGCGGTGCCATCGTCGAGAACAGCTGAGGCAGTGCCGACAGCGGCAACCACAGGCCCGACAGCAAGGCCAGCGGCAGATAAACCAGATTGACCATCGCCGGCGCCGCACTGGCACTGACATGGCTGCCGATCAGCAGACCGATCGCTCCGAGCGGCAGTGCTGCCAGACCCGCCACCGCCAGCAGCTGCACCATCTGCAACGCCTGCAGCTGCACGCCACCGAGCACACGCGCCACGCCTATCAGCAGCAACGCCACCAGCAGCGCGAACATCACCGCCATCGCCAGCCGTGCCAGCAGCGGTGCCGCCGCCGGCATCGGCAGCGCGCGCTTGAGGGTCAGCAGGCCGCCTTCGCGATCCAGCGCCAGCTGCACGCCGAAGCCGAACAGCGCTGGAGCCATCGCACCGAACACGCAGTAGGTGGCCAGCAGGTACAGCGGCGCATGCCCGCGCCCGAGCAGCACGCCGAACAGTAGATAGAACAGCACCGGAAACAGCAGCGAGGGCACCGCGAACGCCGGCGTGCGCCAGGCCCGGCGCAGTTCGGCCAGCAGTTCGGCGCGGTACGGGCGCAGGGCCTGGCGCCATGCAGGCAGCGGCAACCTGGCGGTGCGGACAAGGGTGTTCATGCGGCCTCCCGGGTCATGTCGAGGAAGGCGTCGGCCAGCGCCGCGCCCTGTACTTCCAGCTCGCGCAGCTGCGCGTCGGCGGCCAGCAGACGCGCCACCACCGGCTCGGCCGGGCTCGCCAGCATCTGCAGATGCTCACCGTCGCGCTGCACCTGCTGCACGCCCGGCCATTGCCGTACGTCCTCAATGGGCAACCCACTGCGGCAACGGATGCGGCGCGGGCGGTCGGCCAGGCGCAGCTCGCTCAACGGTGCGTCGGCCAGTACCCGGCCCTGCTCCAGCACCACCACCTGCTGCGCCAGCGCTTCGGCTTCCTCCAGGTAATGGGTGGTCAGCAGCACACCACAGCCTTCGGCCACCAGCTGCCGGATCGCCTGCCACATCGCCTGCCGCGCCTGGATGTCCAGGCCGGTGGTGGGCTCGTCCAGGAACAGTACGCGTGGCCGCCCACACAGCGCGATGGCGAACTGCACGCAGCGCTGCTGGCCGCCGGACAGCTGGCCGTAGCGGCGGCGCGCGAGCGCCTGCAGGCCGGCGCGCTGCAGTACCTCCTGCAGCGGCATCGGGTCGGGGTAGCAGGCACTGGCCTGTGCCACCAGTTCGTCCACCTGCAGCATCGGCGGCAGGCTGGTGCTCTGCAGCATCACGCCCAGGCCGAGACGGCTGGTCCGCTGCTGCGGGTCGCCGCCGAGTAGTTCGACCTGCCCGCCATCGGCGCGGCGCAGGCCCAACAACACGCTGATCGCGGTACTCTTGCCGGCACCGTTGCGGCCCAGCAGCGCCAGCACCTGGCCAGCGCGTACCTGCAGGTCGATGCCATGCAGGGCGGTATGGTCGCGGTAACGCACCTGCACCTGCTGCAGGCGGGCCAGCGACGGGGCGATCGTATCCATGTGCGGTACCGGTAGCGGGGACGTTGCCATCCTGTGCCGCCGTGGTCACATTTCGCAGTTGCCGCCGTCAATGACATCGGATGACAGCTGTCACTGCCATCGCCGATGCACCTGCCTTCATGCTGTGCCGCACGCTCCACCGCCGGAACCGCCGCTGCCTGCCCTTCCGGTCACACCCGCCCGAACGCCTGTGATGGAACGAATGAACGCTTCTGCCGAGCTGTTGAAGGAACTCCGTATCGACCGCAAGTCGCCGCCGCCCGCCTCCAGTGGCGGCAGTGGTGGCCGCCGCTGGCTGTGGATCGCCGTGGCCGTGATCATCGTGCTGCTGGCCGGTGGTGCATTCGCACTGTTCGGCCGCGCGCCCACCGTGGAAGTGGACACCGCGCCGGCGGTGGCCATCCAACAGGGCAGCGCCAGCAGTTCGGTGCTCGACGCCAGCGGCTACGTGGTCGCCCGGCGCATGGCCACGGTGTCGGCCAAGATCACCGGCAAGGTTCGCGAGGTGATGATCGAGGAAGGCATGCGCGTGGAGCAGGGCCAGATCATGGCCACGCTGGACCCGATCGATGCCGACGCGCAGCGCAGCCTGTACGCCTCGCAGCTGCAGGCCGCACGCAGCCAGGTGGCCGGACTGGAAGCACAGCAGAAGCAGGCCGCCGCTGAAGCCGGCCGCCTGCAGGCACTGGTCGGCCAGCAGCTGGTGTCGCGCTCACAGTACGACCAGGCGGTGGCCCAGCGCGACAGCCTGCGTGCACAGCTGGACACCGCACAGCGCAACGTCAAGGTGGCCAACGACCAGCTGGCCATCGCCGACCTGGGCGTGGACAACAACATCGTGCGCGCGCCGTTCTCCGGCGTGGTCACCGCCAAGGCTGCGCAGCCCGGCGAGATCGTCTCGCCGCTGTCGGCCGGTGGTGGCTTCACCCGTACCGGCATCGGCACCATCGTCGACATGGAATCGCTGGAGATCGAAGTCGAGGTCGGCGAAGCCTTCATCGGCCGCGTGCAGCCGAAGATGCCGGTGGAAGCCACGCTCAACGCCTATCCGGAATGGAAGATTCCGGGTGAGGTGATCGCCATCATCCCCACCGCCGACCGCGGCAAGGCCACGGTGAAGGTACGCGTGGCGCTGAAGGTGAAGGACCCGCGCATCGTGCCGGAGATGGGCGTGCGGGTCAGCTTCCTGGAACAGGCACAGCCGCAGACCGAAGCCAAGCCGCAGGGCGTGCGCGTTCCGGCTACTGCGGTGGTCGAGCGTGAGGGCGCGTCGGTGGCCTTCGCACTGGGCGATGACAACCGCGTGCAGCAGCGCACGGTCGAGGCGGGCCAGGCGATGGGCAAGGACCGCCAGATCCTCAAGGGCGTGAGCGCAGGGGAGTCGGTGGTGGTCAACCCGCCGGACACCCTGCGCGACGGCACCAGGGTCAAGCAGAAGCAAGCGCAGTAACGGCCCGGCGCCCGCATGGCGCCACCGGCAGTACCGCTGGAAAGCACCACTGTTCGACGCGTGCCGGCCGTTGGCCGGGACGCATCCCCGTTTCCCGCCTTTCGTGGAGAACCACCCATGTCGACCCTGGTTTCACTGCGCAACATCACCAAGACCTACCAGCGTGGCCCCGAAAAGGTGCAGGTGCTGCACGGCATCGACCTGGATATCGCCAGCGGCGATTTCGTCGCGCTGATGGGCCCGTCCGGTTCCGGCAAGACCACCCTGCTCAACCTGATCGGCGGCCTGGACAACCCCAGCGGCGGCGAGATCAGCATCGAAGGCGAGCGCATCGACCAGATGAGCGGCGGCCAGCTGTCGACGTGGCGCAGCCACCATGTCGGCTTCGTGTTCCAGTTCTACAACCTGATGCCGATGCTGACCGCGCAGAAGAACGTGGAACTGCCGCTGCTGCTGACCCACCTCAGCGCGGCGCAGCGCAAGCGCAATGCCGAGATCGCGCTGACCCTGGTCGGCCTGGCCGACCGCCGCAGCCATCGCCCCAACGAACTGTCCGGCGGCCAGCAGCAGCGCGTGGCGATCGCCCGCGCGATCGTCTCCGACCCGACCTTCCTGATCTGCGACGAACCTACCGGCGATCTTGACCGCCAGTCCGCCGAAGAGATCCTGGGCCTGCTGCAGCAGCTCAACCGCGAACACGGCAAGACCATCATCATGGTCACCCATGACCCGAAGGCTGCCGAGTACGCCACCCACACGGTGCACCTGGACAAGGGCGAGCTGGCCGACGCGCCGCTGGCCCACTGACGGAGGCCACAGCGATGAAATACTTCTCGTTGGTCTGGGCGCAGCTGTTCCGCAGCCGCACCCGCACCCTGTTGACCCTGCTGTCGGTGGTGGCCGCGTTCCTGCTGTTCGGCATGCTCGACTCGGTGCGCGTGGCGTTCTCGTCCGGTGGCAGCGTGGAAGGTGCCAACCGGTTGGTGGTGGCTTCGCGCCTGTCGATCACCCAGTCGCTGCCGATCCGCCTGGAAACGCAGATCCGCCAGGTCAGCGGCGTGCGCGATGTCACCTACGGCATGTGGTTCGGCGGCATCTACCAGGACCCGAAGAACTTCTTCCCCAACTTCTCGGTGGCGCCCAACTACTTCGATGTCTACCGCGAGCTGCAGATCGACCCGGCGCAGCTGCAGGACTGGCAGCAGACCCGTACCGGCGCGATCGTCGGCGAGACGCTGGCCAAGCAGTTCGGCTGGAAGATCGGCGACACCATCCCGCTGCAGGCCACCATCTTCCCGCGTGGCGGCAGCAACGACTGGCCGCTGGAACTGAAGGGCATCTACCGCTCGAAGGATCGCGCACTGGCGGCCAATGAAGAACGCCAGTTGATGATGAACTGGAAGTACTTCGATGAGTCCAACGACTACATCAAGAACCAGGTGAGCTGGTACACGGTGACGCTGGACAACCCGGAGCAGTCGTCAAGGGTGGCGCAGGCCATCGATGCGATCTCGGCCAACTCCGACCACGAAACCAAGACCCAGACCGAATCGGCGTTCCAGCAGGCGTTCGTGAAACAGTTCGCCGACATCGGCATGATCGTCACCTCGATCATGGGCGCGGTGTTCTTCACCCTGCTGCTGTTGACCGGCAACACCATGGCGCAGGCGGTGCGCGAGCGCGTTCCGGAACTGGCCACGCTGAAGACGCTGGGCTTCAAGGACAGCACGGTACTGACCCTGGTGATGGTCGAATCGGTGCTGCTGATCGGCCTCGGTGGACTGCTCGGCATGGGCCTGGCGGCGCTGATCCTGCCGGCCATCAGCCCCAAGAGCATGGGCATGCTGCCGCCGCACGTACCGACGCCGACCTGGCTGGTGGGCATCGTCCTGATCGTGGTGATCGGCATCGTGGTCGGGCTGCTGCCCGCACTGCGCGCCAAGCGCCTGAAGATCGTCGACGCGCTCGCCGGCCGCTGAAGAGGACACCGACATGAACAAGCTCAAGAAGTGGCTGGGGAACGCGGTGACCGTGGTGCTGCTGGTCATTGGCCTGGTGGTATGGATCAGCCTGCCGTGGATCGGCGTCGCCGCCATCGCGGTACTGCTGGGGCTGTGGCTGGCGCTCACCCGCAGTGGCCGGCTGGCCCTGGCCGCCACCCGCATCGGCATCGCCAGCCTGCCGCAGCGCTGGGGTGCCTCCTCGGTGATCGTGGTCGGCATCGCCGGTGTGGTCGGCGTGCTGGTGGCGATGCTGGCGATGGGCGAAGGCTTCCAGGCCACGCTCAACAACACCGGCGATGACACCACCGCCATCGTGCTGCGCGGCGGCTCGCAGGCCGAAACCAACTCAGTCATCACCCGCGAACAGGTGCCGACGTTGTCCACCCTGCCCGGCATCAGCCGCGATGCCGAAGGTCGGCCGCTGCTGTCACCGGAGCTGTCGCAGGTGGTCAACCTGGTGTCGAAGTCCGATGGCACCGACGTCAACGCGCAGTTCCGCGGCGTCGGCCCGCAGGCGTGGGCGGTGCATGACAAGGTAAAGATCGTCGAAGGCCGCACGTTCGCCACAGGCCTGCGCGAGATCGTGGTCGGCCAGGGCGCCAAGGGCCAGTTCCGCGATCTGGACGTTGGCAAGACGCTGACCCTGGGCAACCAGACCTGGACCGTGGTCGGTGTCTTCGCCACCGGCGATGCGCATGATTCGGAACTGTGGACCGACGCCGATACGTTGGCCACCACCTACCAGCGCAGTGCGTGGCAGTCGATCAGCGTGCGCACCGATGGCAAGGCCGGCTTCGAGCAGTTCAAGGCCGCCGTAGCCGCCGATCCGCGCCTGAAGCTGGACGTGGAGACCACCCGCGTCTACTACAGCAAGCAGGGTGGTGGATTGACCAAGTTGATCGACATCCTCGGCAAGGTGATCGGCACCATCATGGCCGTAGGCGCTGTGTTTGGTGCGCTCAACACCATGTATGCCGCCGTGGCCACGCGCGCACGCGAGATCGCCACGATGCGGGCAATCGGCTTCCGCGGCCTGCCGGTGGTGACTGCAGTGATGCTGGAAACAATGCTGCTTGCACTGCTGGGTGGCCTGCTGGGCTGTGCGGTGGCGTGGCTGCTGTTCAATGGCTACAGCGTGTCCACCATCGGCAGCAACTTCAGCGCGGTGGTGTTCAAGTTCCATGTGTCGCCGGAACTGCTGTGGACGGGCCTGAAATGGGCGCTGGGCATCGGCCTGGTCGGCGGCCTGTTCCCGGCGCTGCGTGCGGCACGATTGCCGATCACCACGGCGCTGCGCGAAACCTGAGCATCACGCAGCGACAGACTGCGCATCGTGCAGAGGGACGGAGCGAAGGCTCCGTCCCTTTTTCTTTGGTGGGTCAGATCCCTTCGCTACGCGAAGGGATCTGACCACGATCTGGGTGGTCGTCGCTACAGATTGCGTAGATACCGCCGCTACCGATGCCTCTGCCCGTCGCAAACGCAACGCGCGTGACGCTGCGCACAGTGCATCTGTGGATTGTTGGTTGCGATTCATTTTCGCGCACATTCGCGGCGCAGCGACAAACAGTTACGAATGGAAACAATCTAGAATCGCGCCCCCCACGTTGGTTTGCAGCACCCCACGCGCCCACAGAACGGGCGCATGTTTTTTCTGAAGCACGAGATTTCACGGATGTCCCTGAGAACCAATCCGCTGCGCAACGCGATCGTCATCGCGCTGGCCGCCAGCTGCACCACCCCCGCCTTCGCACAGAGCACCGGCGACGCCACAACCACTCTCGACCGCATCGAAATCACCGGCTCGCGCATCCGCCAGGCCAGTGTCGAGACCGCACAGCCGGTGATCGCGCTCAACCGCGCCGAGATCGAGAAGAAGGGCTACGTCAACGTCGCCGACATCCTGCAGGACATTCCCGCCGCAGGTTCGCCGAGCATGGGCCGCGCGTCTTCGCTGACCTCCTCGCGCGACTTCGGCGGCATGTACGTCAGCCTGCGCAACCTCGGCCCGGAACGCAGCCTGGTGCTGATCGACGGCCGCCGCATGGGCGTCAGCGCCGGCGGTTACTCCGACCTGGCCTCGATCCCGTCGGCCATCGTCGAGCGCGTGGAAGTGCTGACCGACGGTGCATCCGCTCTGTATGGCTCGGACGCGGTCGCCGGCGTGGTCAACATCATCACCCGCAAGAACTTCGATGGTGGCGAAGCCAGCGTCTACGTCGGACAGTACGGCCAGGGTGACGGCCAGAAGCGTTCCTACAGCGCCACCTTCGGCAAGACCTTCGACCGCGGCTGGTTCACCGTGGGTGCCGAGCGCACCAAGGAAGACGAAGTGCTGGGCAAGGATCGCGAGTTCAGCCGCTATCCCAACGGCCCGCGCCACCCGACCGACAACTTGAACGGCAATACCCCGTGGGGCTACGTCACCGTCGGTGGCAAGAACCTGACCGTGGGCCCGGGCGGCGATCCGAGCCAGAAGGGCAACTTCCACGCGCCGGATCCGGCCGATGGTGCCAACAGCAAGACCAACATGAGCCTGCTGACCGGCCTGGAGCGCACCTCGGTGTTCGCCAACGGTGGCTTCTCGATCACCGACGACCTGCGCATCGTCGCCGACGCGCTGTACAGCAAGCGCGAATCGACCAAGCAGCTGGCCGGCTACCCGTACTCGGTCAGCGCCGCCCAGGCGCGTAACGGCAGCCGTGCCGCCCTGTCCAAGGACAGTACGTTCAACCTGTGGGGCCAGGATGTGCTGTTCGCGCACCGCTCCGAGGAGCTGCCGCGCGGCACCGAGAACAATCTGGAGACCAAGCGCGCCAGCATCGGCCTGGAAGGCAGCTTCGAAACCGGTTCGCGGTACTGGGACTGGAACGTCAGCTACATGTACAACCGCAATGAAGGCGAGCGCATCGGTACCGGCAGCATGTACCAGCCGCACGTCAACCAGGCCGTCGGTCCGTCCTTCATGGACGGCAACGTGGCCCGCTGCGGCGCACCGGGTGCGGTGATCGCCGGCTGCGTGCCGTGGAACCCGGCTGCGCCGATGGGTTACACCGGCCCCGGCTCGCTGAGCAACCAGGACGTGCAGGACTACCTGTTTGCGCGCTTCGTCGACAAGATGAAGAGCACCACCAAGGTGGCCAGCGCCAACATCTCCGGTTCGCTGTTCACCCTGCCGGCCGGCGACATCATGGGCGCGATGGGCTTCGAGCACCGCAGCGAAGAGGCCAGCTACACCCCGGACATGCGGGTGCAGAAGGGCGAGATCGCCGGCACCACCGGCCAGCCGACCCGTGGCGACTACTCGCTCAACGAGGTCTACCTGGAGCTGCAGGTGCCGCTGCTGACCGATCTGCCGTTCGCGCGCGAACTGTCGCTGGACGTGGCCGGTCGCTACTCGGATTACAACAACTTCGGTTCGACCACCAACAGCAAGTTCGGCCTGAAGTGGAAGCCGATCGACAGCCTGCTGGTGCGCGCCACCTACGGCACCGGCTTCCGTGCGCCGACCGTGGATGACCTGTACGCTGGCACCGTCAGTACCCGCGATTCGTTCACCGATCCGTGCGATACCTCGTTCGGTACCGCTGCGACCAGCCCGACCGTTGCCGCCCGCTGCCAGGCGCTGAAGGTGCCGGCCAACTTCCGCCAGCTCAACAGCGATGGCACTGTTGCCACCAAGCCGGGCCAGCAGTCGACCGTCGACTTCAACTCCGGTTCCAACGCAGAGCTGAAGCCGGAAACCGCCAAGACCTGGACCGTGGGCCTGGTGTACAGCCCGGACTTCGTCGCCGGCCTGGATGTCAGCCTCGACTGGTGGAAGATCCGCATCAACAACGCCATTGTCTCCGAGACCGCCAACAGCATTCTCGAACAGTGCTACGTGCAGGGTTCGGATGCCGCGTGCGGCCGCTTCACCCGCGGCAGCAACGGCCAGGTCAACAGCCTGGACCGCTCGCTGGTCAATGCCGGTTTCCGCGAAACCGCCGGCTATGACATCAATGTGCGTTACCGCCTGCCGGAAACCACGTTCGGCCAGTTCGCCGTCAACTGGAACACCACCTACACCGACTACCTGAAGCAGCGCAACGACAACGCCGCGACCACGCCGGTGGAACAGCGCACCAGCTGGGGCGGCGAGTTCCGTGTCCGCTCGACCTTCAACCTGGATTGGCAGTACGGCGACTTCGGCATCGGCTGGACCGCGCGCTACTACTCCAGCATGAAGGAGAAGTGCTCGTACATGGACGAGTGCAACCTGCCGGGCTTCAGCTCGTCGTACACCAGCGCATCGCCGACCAACAAGGTGGGCTCCAACACCTTCCACGACCTGCAGGTGCGTTACAACCTGCCGTGGGACGGCACCGTGTCGCTGGGCGTGAACAACGTGTTCAACCACCAGGGTCCGATCATGTACAGCCAGCCGAACAGCAGCTTCACCTATTACGGTGGCTTCGACATCGGCCGCTTCATGTACATGAAGTACCAGCAGCGCTTCTAAGCCTGCAACCGCGTTCCCGCCACAGCCATCTCTCTCCTGGCTGTGGATGGAAGCAGAGCGGCGCCCTTCGGGGCGCCGCTCTTTTTTGGGGAGCGGGGTCGGATCCCTTCGCCCGCGAAGGGCTCTGGCCCCATGGCTTCGCCGGGCATGGCCCGGCGCTACCGCTTGGCGCGCATCGTGCGGATGTTGTCGCCGACAAACAGGATCAGGCCAGCCCATATCGCGGCAAAGCCGATCGCCTTGGCGGTATCGAACGCTTCGTGGAAGAAGAACACGCCCAGCAGCAGCTGCAGGCTCGGCGCGATGTACTGCAGGATGCCGACCAGCGACAGCGGAATGCGCTTCACGCCGTAGGCGAAACCGATCAGCGGCACCGCAGTGATCGCGCCGCCGAAGATCAGCAGCAGGTCGTTACGCCAGCCCCAGCCGTGGAAGAACGCGCCACCATGGCCGTTCTCTGCCCAGATCGCAAAGGCCAGCGCCGGCAGGAACAGGTACAGGCTTTCCACGCCCAGGCCGGCCACCGGATCGACCGAGACCAGCTTGCGCAACAGGCCATACAGGCCGAACGAACAGGCCAGGCCCAGCGCGATCCACGGCGGCGTGCCGGCATCGATGGTCAGCCAGGCCACACCCACCGCCGCCATTGCCACCGCCACCCACTGCAGTCGGCGCAGCCGCTCCTTCAGCACCAGTACGCCCAGCAGCACGTTCACCAGCGGATTGATGAAGTAGCCCAGGCTGGTCTCGATGACGTGGCCGGCATTGATCGCCCAGATGTACAGGCCCCAGTTGAAGGCAATGGTCAGGCTCGACACCAGCAGGATCGGCAGCGCGCGCGGCTGCGCGGCGATCTTCTGCCACCAGCCCAGCTTCGAACTGAGCAGAAGCCAGCCCAGCACCATCACCGTGCTCCAGATGATGCGGTGGGCGATGATCTGGAACGAGGGCACCTCGTTCAGCAGGTGCCAGTACACCGGCACCAGCCCCCAGATCACGAAGGTGGAGGCGGTGACCAGCAGGCCGCGGCGTTGTTCTTTCTCGTCCATGCTCATTTCTTTCGCGTCCTCGCCATCGTCAACACCACCACACCCAGAAGAATCACCGCCATGGCGAGGAAGTCCCGCCATCCAAAGCGTTCACCATTCAATGCGGCACCCAGCAGCACCGCGATCACGGGATTGACGTATGCATAGCTGCCGGCCAGCGCCGGGCGTACGTTCTGCAGCAGCCACACATAGGCGGTGAACGCCACGATGGACCCGAACACGCACAGGTAGGCCATCGCCAGCAGACCGCCGGTATCGGGCAGCGTGGTCGGCCGCTCGCCAACCGCCAGGCCGATCAGCACCAGCAGCACGCCGCCGCAGAGCATCTGACCGGCGGCGGTCATGAATGGGCCCGGCAGGTCCAGCCCGCGCGCCCACACCGAGCCGAACGCCCAGCCGATCGGCGCAATCAGCAGCAGCACCAGCCCGGTGGGCGAAGCGGTCAGGCTGCTGCCGGCATTGAGCCAGACCACGCCGACGAAGCCGACGGCGATGCCCAGCCATTCACCCTTGCTGGCGTGCTGGCCGCGCAGCGCCGAGAACAGCGCCATCCACAACGGCACCGAAGCCACCGCGGTGGCAGCCAGGCCCGAAGACACCTCGCGTTCGGCCAGTACCACCATGCCGTTGCCCAGCACCAGCATGGTCACGCCCATGATGACCAGGTTGCGCCACTGCCGCAGAGTCGGGTTCGGCATCTTCCAGAACAGGCGCAGGGCCAGGAACATCAGGCCACCGGCAATGATGAAGCGGCTGCCGGAGACCATCGTCAGCGGCAGCGCGCCGCCGTGCAGGGCCTTGGCGATACCCAGGTAGGTCGACCCCCAGACCACGTAGACCAGCAGCAGCGCCAACGCGACAAGGCCACCCCGGGGGGCAGCCGCAGACGGAACAGGGGGAGCCGACATGACGCACCAGAGGGGCCGGGGGAACGCGGATTCTAGGACGTTCGGCCGGCTGAAATAACCCCGGTTTTCAACACACTGCAACTCGGATGGGCGATCTTCCCGGGTGCCGGACGCGAAACGGCGTACGACGATTTAGCTATAGGCCCGTCTGGCGCCCGCTGTCACCCTGTCCGGTCCCATTCCCCGCCCGCTCGTTCGGCACCCGGCGTTGACGTGGGATGCATTACCTAGGAGGCTGGCCGCAAGCGCCCCGCGCGCGGCTGGCACCGATCTTTCCCGCACGGAAGCGCCGCATCGAGGATTCCCACCCGGATGAGCACCACGTCCCATTCCGCTGTCCCCAGCACCGACGGCGCCGCGCTGCGGCGTTCCATCTCCAATACCCTCAAAGGCTCCGCCGGCAACCTGGTGGAGTGGTACGACGTCTACGTGTACTCGGTATTCGCCGTGTACTTCGAATCGCAGTTCTTCTCGCCGGATGACAAGAACTCCACCATGTACGTGTGGGCGATCTTCGCGGCAACCTTCCTGATGCGCCCGATCGGCGCCTGGTTCTTCGGCCGCTTCGCCGACCGCCATGGCCGTCGCCAGGCCCTGACCGTGTCGGTCACGCTGATGGCGGCCTGCTCGTTCCTCATCGCCATCACCCCCACCGCCGCCAGCATCGGTATCTGGGCGGCAGTGATCCTGCTGTTCGCGCGGTTGCTGCAGGGCTTCGCCACCGGCGGCGAGTACGGTGCCAGTGCCACCTACATGTCCGAGGCTGCCATCCCCGGCCGGCGCGGCTTCCTGTCCTCCTTCCACTACGTCACCCTGGTCGGTGGCCACGTGCTGGCCCAGCTGACCCTGCTGCTGATGCTGACCTTCTGGGGCAAGCCGGAAATCTCCGAATGGGGCTGGCGCATCGCCTTCGGCATCGGTGGCATCGCGGCGGTGGTGGTGTTCTGGCTGCGCCGTGGCATGGACGAGTCGCTGTCGGAGTCGTCCATCGAGGCCGCACGCGAGGGCAAGGCACGGAAGTCCGGCTCGATGTACGAGCTGTTCGTGCACCAGTGGCGGCCGCTGCTGCTGTGCTTCCTGATTACCGCCGGTGGCACCGTGGCCTTCTACACCTACTCGGTGAACGGCCCGAAGATGATCCAGAGTGCCTTCGCCGCCAATGACCCGATGACCGGCACCCTGATCAACCTGGGCGTGCTGGCCTTCCTGATGGTGCTGCAGCCGGTCGGTGGCTGGCTGTCGGACATCATCGGCCGCAAGACCCTGCTGGTGTTCTTCGGCGTCGGCGGCGTGCTGTACAGCTGGTACCTGATCACCCAGCTGCCGCACCAGCATGACGCCACCCTGGCATTCCTGACCCTGGCGCTGGGCTTCGTCATCCTCACCGGCTACACCTCCATCAACGCGGTGGTGAAGGCCGAACTGTTCCCCACCCACGTGCGTGCACTGGGCGTGGGCCTGGGCTATGCACTGGCCAACTCGCTGTTCGGCGGCACCGCCCCGCTGCTGTACCAGGGCGCGCTGAAGACCGGCCACGTGGACTGGTTCGCCATCTACGTCACCGCGACGATCGCGGTATCGTTGGTGGTCTATGTGTTCTTCCTCACCAACAAGGGCCCGAACTGGCTCGACGGCACCCGCAAGTAAGCGCGTCGTCATGATCGCGGCCACCGGTGCAATGCCGGTGGCCGCTGTGTCTCCGGCCTCGCCGCTGATGTGGGTCGCGGCGACGCTGGCCGCAGCCACTGCACTGGCCTGGCTGCTGCGCCGCCCCAACGCACAGGCCGCGTGGCCGCGCATCGGATTCGGGATCGCCCTGCTGGTGTTCTGCGCCGCGCTGGCGCTGCAGCTGACGGTGGACCTGGGCAGCGGCCACAGCTCGCTGCAGATGCGCGCAAGTGCCCGCCCGGGCCCGCTGCATGCAGTGGGAATGCGCACGACGGTGGCGTGTTACCTCGCAGCGCTCGCCGCCAGCGGCTGGGGCGCGTGGACGCTTTTGCGCCAGCGCAGGTAGTGCCGGCCGCTGGCCGGCAACCTCATGAACCTCCGGAAAGAGCAGGGAGTTGCCGGCCAGCGGCCGGCACTACCCCATCAACGGCGGGCGGCTTCGCTCTTGTCGCGCGCGCCGCGGAACTCCGATTCCTTTTCCCACGTCGGCCAGCGGCGGCTGTTGGCCAGCTCCGCGCCCAGGTCGTAGACCAGCAGGGTGTCGGCGGCGTGGCCGCTCGGGTCCCAGCTCGGCGTCCACGCATCGCAGGCCTGGTGGTAGCAGTCGGCGAAGTACTTCTCGCGCAGCGCGCGGCCGGCTTCAACGCCACCGTCCAGCTTGTCCAGGCCCGGGCCGATGGTGATCGCCGGCACGCCCAGGCGGGCGAAGGCGAAATGGTCGGCACGGTAGAAGAACCCGGCTTCCAGATTCGGGTCCGGGCTGTAGCTGCGGCCGCGGGCCTTGGCCACGCGTTCCAGGTCACCTTCCAGCGAGACCCGGCCCTTGCCCCACGACGCGATGTCACGGGTCGCACCATCCGGGCTGAACATCTCGATGTTCAGTACTGCGGCGGTCTTGTCCAGCGGCGCCAGCGGGTGTGCGGCGTAGTAGCTGGCGCCCAGCAGGCCCTTCTCTTCAGCGGTCAGTGCCACGAAGTACAACGTGCGCTGCGGCTGCGGGCCGGCGGCGAACACCCGGCCCAGTTCCAGCACCGTGGCCACGCCGGTGGCGTTGTCAATCGCGCCGCGGCGGATACGATCGCCCTTGGCATCGGCCTGGCCGATACCGAAGGCATCCCAGTGCGCAGAGAAGATCACCGCCTCGTCGGCATGCTCGCCACCGGGCAGCTTGGCCACCACGTTGCGGGTCACCACCTGCTCGCGCTTGAGTGCGAAATCCACGCTCAGCTTCGCGTTGTCCAGTGCCACCGGTCGGAAATCGGCACGCATCGCCTTGCGCTTCTCGGCATCGAAGTCGAGGCCGGCGTCGGCGAAGATCGCCTCGGCCAGCTCGCGCTGCATCCAGCCGCGCAGCGGCGTGTGCTGGGCCATCGCCTCGGCCTGGCCGCGTTCGATGTCGAACAGCGGCGAGGTGCCCGAGCTCTTCACCGTGGCCCAGCCATACGCAGCCGGCGCGGTCTCGTGCACGATCAGCACGCCCTCGGCACCACGGCGTGCGGCTTCCTCGAACTTGTAGGTCCAACGGCCGTAGTAGGTCACCGCCTTGCCATCAAATGCACCCGGCGCATCGGCTTCGAAATCGGCGTCGTTGATCAGCACCACGGCGATCTTGCCGTGCAGGTCCACGTCCTTGTAGTCGTTCCACTGCCGTTCCGGCGCGTCGATGCCGTAGCCGACGAATACCAGCGGCGCGTCCTTGATCTGCACGCGCTTGCGCGGCTGCAGGCTCTGCAGGGTCACGTCCACGCCGTTGGCCAGCGCGCGCTTGCCCTGCTTCAGCGACAGGCTGGCCTTGGCCGCGCCATCCAGCTGCGCGCGCACCAGCGGCACCGGCTGCACCCAGCTGCCGTCCACGCCGCCCGGCTGCAGGCCGTAGCTGCGGAACTGCTCGATCAGGTACTGCACCGTGCGCTCTTCACCCTCGGTGGCCGGTGCACGGCCCTCGAATTCATCCGACGCCAGCACGCGCACATGGCGCGACAGTGCCTGCGGATCGATGCCGCCACCCGGCAGGTCGTTGGCCGCATGGGCCAGGCCACCGACGAACAGGCAGGACGACAGCAGCAACACGCGCATCGGATTCACGGCAATACCACGGCTAGCTTGGAAGTCACCAGAGTGTAACGTGGTCGTGACATCGCGGCGCAGCCTGGGCCAACGTCATCCACGCATGGCGTGGATCTACTTGCTGATGCGATCCAGCCAGCAGGCCAGGCCTTGGGCGTTGAGTTCGATGTCCATCGCCAGAACAGCGGTCACCGCGGCATCGTCCAGCGCACAGCCATGCAGTTGTGCACGTTCCAGGTACAGCGCCTGCAGTGCGGCCAACAGGCAGCGGTGGCGGTCCGGTCGACCATCGCACTGGCGGCCGATGGCGGCCATCGCATCGATCTGCTCGAACAGGTCGTCGGCCAGTTTCTCCACCTGTTCCACACGACCGTAGTGGGTCAGGTACATCGCTTGCGGCGCGTAATCGAGCATGCGCCGGATCGAGGCCTTCATCGCCTCCGGATCGAACTGCACCGGCGATGAGGTGGGGAAGATGAAAGCACCCTGCGCACTGTCCAGCTCACGGTAGGAGATACCGAACGTATCGCCGGTGAACCAGCTGCGGCTGCGCGCATCCCACACGCAGTAGTGGTGCAGCGCGTGGCCCGGGGTATGCAGCAGCACCAGCTCGCGGCCGGCCAGATCGATGCGGTGGCCGTCTTCGGCCACCACCACACGGTGCTCCGGAATCGCCTCGATGCGACCATAGCTGCGCGCGATCTCTTCGGCGCCGTACACCGCGGTGGCGCCGGCAATCAGCCGGGTCGGATCGATCATGTGCGGCGCACCGCGCGGATGCAGCACCGCCTTCGCATTCGGCAGCTGCTGCATCAGCAGGCCTGCACCACCGGCGTGGTCCAGATGTACGTGCGTAAGCAGCAGCCAGTCCACTGCTTCCACGCCCAGGCCGGTGTCCGCCAGCGCCTGCAGCATCGCCGGTACCGACAGGCCGGTGCCGCAGTCGACGAACGCGGCACGGCCGTTTTCAACGATCAGATACGCCGCGTCGAAATCCGGGCGCTGGAAACCGGTATCGATGGTGTGGATGCTGGGGTCGGCGGTCATTGGCACGCACCTGGCAGGATCGGGAACAGACACCCATGTTAGGCGCGCAGGCGGCCCGGGTTCGATGCGGCTTTGGTCGGGTAGTGCCGGCCAGCGCCCGGCACTATCGATCAGCCGGAGCGCAATGCGAACCGCGGCCGCAGCAGCAACGCCAGCACCAGCACTGCCAGGAAAGCTCCATAGGCATACAGCACCGCCAGCACCTGCGGCCAGATCGGGCCGGCGCCGGGCTGCACCAGGCCGATATGGTGGCCCCACAGCATCGCCAGGATGCTCAGCAGCAATGCCAATGCCAGGGCAGCACCATCGAACAGGCGCCGCCGCGCGCTACGCGGCTGGCGCGGGAACAGCCAGTACAGGCTGCCCAGCAACAGAAACCAGGGCAGGAACAGCAGCAGCGACAACCAGGCCATTGCAGACTCCATGTCATCGCGCCTGAGGCGCGCGGACATCATGCCATGGCCGCCGATTGCGGGTAGTGCCGGCCGCTGGCCGGCATTCCGCCCTCAACAGCGCCGACCAAGGTCGGCATCTACCGATCAGTCGGCGCGCAACACAGCCAATGCCGCCAGCACCGCATCCACCTCGGCTTCCAGCTTGAACAGCTCGCTCTGCAGCTGGTCGCCCTGCTCGGCCTGCTTGATCACCGCGATCAACTGGCCCGCATCGCGCGGCGAATCAAAGCCTTCGCTCTGGATCAGCAGCGTGCCGTCACCGGCGGTCAGCTTGAAGTAGAAACGGCCGTCCTTCTCGCGGTACTGCTTGAACAGCGGCGGTGCCACGCGGGCCACGCCAGCGTCCTCGCTGGCGATGTCGCCCGCGGTGGACAGGTCACGCAGGCCCACCGCATGGCGCAGCTCGTCCAGCAGCGGTGCCGCCAGCTGCTCGCGCAGCTGCTGGCCACGGCGCTTGAGCAGCGCCTCGATCTTCTCCGGCTCGGCCATCAGCGCGTTGTAGCGCTCGCGCAGCGGAGAAAGCTCGCTGTCGATGCGCTCGAACAGCTGCTGCTTGGCATCGCCCCAGCTGATGCCGGCGGCGAACGCCTTGGCGAATTCTGCGGTCTGTTCCGGGGTGGCGAACGCCTGATACATCTGGAACAGCGCCGAGCCCTCGGTGTCCTTCGCCTCACCCGGTGCGCGCGAGTCGGTCAGGATCGAGAACACCAGCTTCTTCAGCTCCTCGCGCGGCACGAACAGCGGAATGGTGTTGTGGTAGCTCTTGCTCATCTTGCGGCCGTCGAGGCCGGCCAGCGTCGCCACCTGCTCGTCGATCACCACGTCCGGCAGCGGGAAGTACTCCTTGCCGTACACGTGGTTGAAGCGCTGGGCGAAATCGCGCGCCATCTCGATGTGCTGGATCTGGTCGCGGCCCACCGGAACCTGGTTGGCCTTGAAGATGAGGATGTCGGCGGCCATCAGCACCGGGTACATGAACAGGCCGGCGCTGACGCCCGCGTCCTCGTCCACGCCTTCCTCGCGGTTCTTGTCCACCGCCGCCTTGTAGGCGTGCGCGCGGTTGAGGATGCCCTTGCTGGCGATGGCGGTCAGGAACCACATCAGCTCGGTGGTCTCGCGGATGTCGCTCTGGCGGTAGAACCACACATGTTCCGGGTCCAGGCCGCAGGCCAGCCAGCTGGCCGCGATCTCCAGGGTCGCGCGCTGGGTGCGCTGCGGATCCTGGGACTTGATCAGGCTGTGCAGGTCGGCCAGGAAGAAGAAGCTCTCGATCCCCGGGGCGCGGCTGGCCGCGATGGCCGGACGGATGGCGCCAACGTAGTTGCCCAGGTGGGGCGTGCCGGAGGGGGTGATGCCGGTAAGGACTCGGGTCGTCATGACTGCGTGGGGTAACCTTCGATGAACGGGGCCAGTTTACCTTGCACGCCACCAACCCCGTCAGGGCCCGCGGCGCGTTCATTCACGCAACCCCGCTGGAGACGCCCGATGAAACGCCTGCTGCCCCTGCTGCTGATCCTGCCCCTGGCCGGCTTCCGCCCGGCCCCGATGCCGCCGCCGGTGTACGAAGGTGGCCCCGTGCGCATATCCCTGGTCGACCGCGACCGCGGCACCGAACTGCGCAGCTACCCCGCCGAGGGCCAGCGTTGGGTGGCCGGCGAGCGCGGCCACCGCTACGCCGTGCGCCTGTACAACGACAGCCCGCGCCGGGTGCTGGTGGTGCTGTCGGTGGACGGCGTCAACGCCATCTCCGGCGAAGATGCCGATCCCTCGCAGACCGGCTACGTGCTCAACCCCGGCCAGCGCGCCGACATCACCGGCTGGCGCAAGAGCCAGGACGAAGTGGCGCAGTTCGTGTTCAGCAGCCCCGGTGGCAGCTATGCCAGCCGCACCGGCCGTCCGGACAACATCGGCGTGGTGGGCGTTGCGGTGTTCGAGGAAGCACGACGCTGGTACCCGCAGCCGATCCTGCGCCGTGGCCTGCCAGCACCGGCCCCGGCGGCCGAAGCAGCGGCCGATGCCAGCGCCAGCAACAGCCGAATCGAGGGCTACGCCAGCAAGTCGCAGGCGCCAGCGTTGGGCACCGGCCACGGCGCACGCGAACAGTCCTCGGTACGCGACACCGACTTCGAACGCGCCAGCCGCAGCCCGGCGCAGGTCCTGCAGCTGCGCTACGACAGCGCCCGCAACCTGCGCGCACGCGGCATCCTGGTGGATTCGCCGTCGCGCCTGCCGCGCGAACCGCAGGCGTTTCCCAACCGCTACGTGCCGGACCCGCCGGCGCGCTGATCCTCCCGACCAGACAACACAACGCCCGCAACCTTACGGTGCGGGCGTCGTGTTGTGGGGAAAACCGAGGCGCTTACTTGTAGTCCGGGTAGTCCTTGCTCACGGCGTCCTGGAACTCACGCACTTCCTTCTCCGCGCGATCCTTGGCCCAGCCATAACGTTCCTGCAGGCGGCCGGCGAGATACTCGGCATTGCCTTCGGCCACATCGAAGTCGTCGTTGGTCAGATCGCCCCACTTGGCCTGGGCCTTGCCCTTCAGCTGCGACCACTTGCCGGAAATGATGTCTTTGTTCATTGCTGGGAGTCCTTGGTTGCAACGGCGTTCTTACCGTGGCTCCAGCTTCGCGCAGCGGCTGTTGAATGCCGGTCAACCCGCAATGAAATGCATGCTCACCTGCTTGAATGGTTCACTCCGCTTCCACAACCCCTGCAGCGAACGCGCGCACAAAAAAAGGGCCGGGGATATCCCCGGCCCTTTTCTCTTTCCGTTCCGTGCAGGGCTCAACGGCCCTTCGCGGTGTCCTCGACCTTCTCGCCCGCCTTCTGCACGTCCTTGCCGGCGCCGGCAATGGTGTTGCAACCGGCCAGCAGGGCCACCGAGAACATCGACAACAGCATCAGGGCAACTACGCGCTTCATGGGCTTCTCCTTGGGTTTGCCGCTACACCGCTTCATTCGCGGATGGGATTGTTTCGCTCGGCGGGAGAAGGCCAATGCCCACCACCGCCGCGTGAAGTGCAATCTGGCGGCAGTGGCGTGGAGCGCGTGTGAACGGATCACAGATCCGTTCAGGCGGAACCGTCAATCGCGCATCAGGGTGGACTTGCCGAACAGGCTTTCGACCAGGTCCACGGCCAGTTCGGCAGTGGCATTCTGCTTGTCCAACAAGGGGTTGAGCTCAACGATGTCCAGCGAACCCATGCACCCGGTGTCGGCGATCATTTCCATCACCAGCTGCGCCTCACGGTAGTTCACCCCGCCCGGCACCGTGGTGCCCACGCCCGGCGCGATGCTGGGGTCGAGGAAGTCGACATCGAAGCTGACATGCAGATGGGTGTTCTCGTCGATGCCGGCCAAGGCGGCTTCCACGGTGCGCTTCATGCCGTTCTCGTCGATGTAGCGCATGTCATAGACATCCACCTTGTGGGTCTTGATCAGGCGCTTCTCTTCAGGGTCCACCGAGCGGATGCCGATCTGGTGCATCTGCGCCGGGGTGATCGCCGGCGAGGTACCGCCCAGGCGGGTCAGCGCATCTGGACCAAGACCACACAGGCACGCCACCGGCATGCCGTGGATGTTGCCCGACGGGGTCACATCGCTGGTGTTGAAATCCGAATGCGCATCCAGCCACAGCACGCGCAGGGTCTTGCCCTGCTCTCGGCACCAGCGCGCCACGGCAGTGATCGAACCGATGCCCAGGCAGTGGTCGCCACCGAGCATGATCGGCATGCGGCCGGCCTGCAGTTCGGCATAGCTGGCTTCCATCAGTGCGTGGTTCCACGCCACCACTTCATCCAGGTGGCGATAGCCCTGCACCGGCGCAGTCCACGGGTTGCGCGGGCCGTCCAGGTTGCCGAGGTCGCGCACGTCCACGCCACGCGCTTCCAGTGCTTCGGGCAGGCCCGCCACGCGCAGCGCTTCCGGCCCCAGCCGTGCACCGCGATGGCCTGCGCCCACATCGGTGGGAACGCCAATCAGGGATACGGAGATGGGATGGGCCATGGGTGCCTCCTGCGCGGAAAAAGAAGCACAGTCTAGCCAGAGCTGTGTGACACCACTCGCGGCGGTGCAGCAGGACATTGGCATGGCATGATGCCGCGCGGACCCGACTCCCCCTCATGGAAGATTGCGATGTCGCCCTTCATCAATACCGCCTGGCCCCGCTTTTTCACCGTGGCGCTGCCCATCGCCCTGCTTGCGGTTTTTCTGAGCAGTTCGATCGATGCGTCGCCGAATGGCTGGCTGATGCAGGCGACGCTCCTGCTGACGCCATTCTCGTTTCTGCTGTTCCTCGGTTTGGGTTGGCAGCGCCTGCGCAAGGCACACGCTGAATACCCGATCCTGAAGAGCGAGCCGCAGCGGATGCTGGCGGCATTGATTGGCAACGTGAAGGTGGCCGCGCTGTGGTTCGGCCTGACGTCAGTCGGGACGCTCGCCCTGATGCTGGCGTGGGTGTTGTTGTATAGGTCCCGCGGCTGAGGCCAGCCCCCAGCCCGCTGCAAGCTCAGCTTCCGCGGCGGCGAACCGGCGTCACGCTCTGCACCTGGCCGTTGTTGCGCATCATGCACAGGAAGCGCCCATCGGGATAATCGATGATGAGTTCCTGGTAATCGCTGCCCACCGGCATCTGGGTCACCAGCGTGCCCTGCGCACCCTTGCGCATATTGCAGGAACCCAGCGCGGTATCGCCTGCCGGCGCGCTGTTGGCCGCCTTGGACACATTGCGGAACACCGCGCGGCAGCCGCCGTTCACCCACACCGAATGCCGCGACAGACCCCAGTTCTGGCCTTGTTCGCAGCGGGTATGACTGAGCTGGCGCACGATTTCCACGTTGCCACGGGTATCCATGTCGCACGACACCTGCTGCTGGCCGGTGGACTCGCAGGTGACTTCGCGCGGTAGCGCCGCGTCGTTGTCGTCATCGTGGCGACGGTGGTCGCGATGTTCAGACGGTGCGGGCTCTCCGCCGGCACTGACCTGGCAGATGCCGTTGGCGCCGCCACGGCCGGTGTAGCTGATCTGCGGCGTGCCGTCCTCATTGCTGCTGATCGAAAGGGTGATGCCACTGTTGGTATCGCGTGCCTCGAAATAGCGGTCGTTGAAGCGTTTCAGCGAGGCCTCGCGGCCCTGCACGTAGACCGGCCCGCCTTCGTCGGCGTGCACATCGATGCCGCCCGGGCAGCTGGCGTTGAAGAACGGCACTGCGGCCATGGCCGGGGTAACGAAAGCGGTGGACAACAGTGCGGCGGTGAGCGACAGGGCATGGCGACGCATGTGCGGATCCCGAAGGGGCCCAGAGTGGGCGTGTGGCGGCAGTATGCGGTGGGGCGCTGCTCACTGTCCGTGAGGAATATCAAGATCCGGGTGGAGCGCGTGGGGATTCAGGTCTGGTAGGGTGTTCTAGAAGTCCACTTGTGCATGGAGATGTAGTAAACAACAGGAGATGCGGGCGTACCTTGAGCACCCGCACCTTTGGGTGAAGCGATGAAAGGAGTCGTACTCGCCGCATTCGCCGCCTCCATCCTGGCAGGCTGCGCCACAACGATTGGATTTCCACAAGGCATCCCTTCGGATGGCTATACCGAGCTGGTGTCCACGCCTCTCGGGCCATTCCGCTACTTCCGGTCTCTCTCCATTGTTCCAGGGCGCAAGGACCTGCCCGCTCTGGAATCGTTTCACTGCACCAACACCCAGCACGAAATCCTGCTCTTGATGGCTGCAGGATCACCGGTTGACGTTGCCGATACCTGCATGCGCATTGATGCAGCAGCGAAGTTCTCCGAATCATGGATAGAAGCAAAGGCGAACAGATACCGGATTCTTCTCGCGCCAACGGATACCGCCGCGACGATACAGTCGCGTGCTTTGGGATCGTTCTCGGGTGGGAAGACATTGGCACTTGCGGCTTCGATACATGACGACCGCGGACGGACTGTTGCAAACCTTGTCGATCTGGTCGCACACGAGACATTCCATGCGCTAGGTCATGCCACAAGGCACCCTCAGGCGCTTGATGAACGCATCGCCTACTACGCCGGAATCTGCGCACAGCTTCAGGTAAATGGCGTTGTTCGAGAGAATTCGCTGCCTGGAGCCGCCATCGGCACGGACGACGCTGCAGTGCAGCTGTCTTCGCAAGCAGCCTATCGTGTCCGTCTCGAGACCTATCCCCTTCTCGCCGATGGCCGCATTCAAATGAATGAAAAGTCTGGCGAACGTATGCTCCAGCGTTGCAACCAACTCAGAAGGGGTCTTACGAGGTCGCGTTGAACATGCCTCCAGACCCGCATTCTTTTCAGAACGGCAACGCACAAAAAACCCGCCATTGCAGCGGGTTGATTGTTCCCCGTGGACATGTGCAGATGCCAAGGGATCGAAGTGGTGCCGCTTATCCGAATCGAACGGATGACCTACTGTTTACAAGATAGTTGGACTAAGCTCTAGAATCAGATACTTAGGCAGCTCTTTTTTCCCGGCGCCGGTCTGTGGAACGCCTATTGCTATTGGGCCCTCACTTCCATTTTCCCGGCCGCCCTCGATCGCATCTACTGATAATGACTCACTGATTTCCTGCTTGGGTGTTACTTTTCCCAAAGGAAACATCGATGAGCTAAATTAAGGAAAAATTGATCAAGTGTTGGAGCGAGTGATCCGAACATTGAAGGAGCAATGTGTGCAGCGGCACCGCTTCGGGAGCCAGACCCATGCACTGCGAGTGATCGCCGACGGGATCGTCTGCTACAACTATCAACGCCCTCATCAGGAGCTAAAGATGATGAACCTTGATGCGGCCTGCACCGCAGCATTAATCGCATGATCTGAGCATAAATCGATGGGTCATTACAACTGCGACGATCGAGGACAACGATGAAATGAGAAGGGCCTCCTTTGAGGCCCTTCTTAAAACGACAATAGAGAAAATCTACTCTTGAGGCCTCGGATCGGAAACCTGGCCGCCGGCAAATCCATTATACAAATGCATGGCCCTAGCATCAGCTGCCGCAAGCTCAACCGAACTAAGCTCCATTCTAGAAATCACATCCGCAGCCTTAACGTCCCCCAGAAGGTAAGCTAAACGAAGGTATGCTGCTGGCTCGATTGCGCTCTTCACTGGAACAGTCTTGCTGATCTCGGAAAGGGAATAGTAAGAATACAGGTTCCCGGACAACGCCTGGTTACGAAGAAGCGTAAGGCCTTCCCCAAATTGACCGTTCAGAGCCGTTCTTCTACCGAGCTCCACCGCCGCAGCGGGGTTTCCCATCTGAGATTCTTGCTGAATCAAATCTAGCGGGGCAGACCTAAGGTAAGACTCCTCTTGGACCGTCGGATAACGATGCTTCGCCAGCCATTCAGCCTCCCTCTCGGACTTCGCCTCTAGAGGCCCGGAATTTCCACAATCCACCCGACAAATGTAGTCGGCAGGACGTCTGGCAGCCCCTTTATGTGCAAGCCTCGGCGTTGCAGCAGTCGAATCTTGCGGAGAATCTTCCAAAACCAATCCCTCTGCAGCGGCGCCGCGCCCGTCACCTCCACCGTCACGAGATTCCTCTTTATCTTTTGAACACCCGATGAGAAAGACTACAAGCGAAACATAAATAAAAATAGCTCTGAAAGACATTAGTTGCCTCCGCATCCATAAGATTTAACCTGAACCCACCATGCGGAACAGGCGGCATCCTCAGTTACCGCGCGCGACTTTGCAGCAATCGAGTTGTTCGGCGAAGAAAGCTCCACGATACCATATGGAACATATGCCTCGAGCGGAACCCCATTTTTCCTGGAATAGTCTATAAACCACTGAACAAAATTAAGCCTGTCATTTGCTTCCGCATCAAAAGCCTTCATCATCTCAAAGCAGAAAAGCTCCGGTTTGGTTGGAGTTATACCACCCCTGACACCATTTGAATCAATAACTTGCTGGTCGCAGGCGGAAGCCAATTGGTTTCTGAAATAGTAGTTTGACGAAGTCAAATTACCACCATCTGCAAGGTTTGCCGTCTGCTGCTCCAGTGCAGACCTTAAGATTTCCATGGCAGCAGGCGACGCATTGATATTCAACCCCTGCCAAGTTCCAACGCCTTTAGCGAAAGATATTGCCATTCTCATTGAAGAGGTAGAAAGCAGGCCGGAAGTGGGAATTTTATCTTCCGCATAATAAGGACCCGCAGGTTTTGGTATGGGATTGGGGCAGGACACCGGCCTAACCGCCATCAACGCAGGGCAGACCCCTCCCACAATTTGCCCACCGCCACCACCTATTATTCCCCCTCCACCATCCCAGGTGCCACCATCACCACCACCCGTCCATTCGCAAATTTGAACATCGGGTACTTGATGAGCGTCCCCCCCCACTGACACCGAACCCGACTGAATTCTACATGACCATTCAGCGTACGCTTCATTTGCTACAGTCAGAGAGAAACAAAAAATCACAGCGACCAGGATCATCCGCATAATATTATTTCCTTCTAATGTGAATTCCCGTTTGAATAATCGAGAGCCGTCGCGACCTTTTGCGCGGCCAGGACGGAAGGGTTGCCGCGATGAATTGATGACCATCCAGATGGGGAGCCGGAGCGCTCTCGCATCGTGATTCATACCTAAGAACGGGAAACTACATTGCTCCCCCACCTCATGATTCACCGCCGTTTAGAATTCATTAAGGCACTGCCGTCAGTTAACTGACGCTCTCAGTCGGCAAGTAGGAGCTAGCGATGCTCTAATCAATGCTCTCGGAAGCTGTAATGACCAAGCGGTTTCTGCTCAGGCCATGCGGTTTAATGTAGCGGCACAAGCTGCATCCGGGGTCATCTTCTTCAACGCCTGATGAGGTCGCTATTGGTTGGCCGTCGCAGAGACTGCGGCAAGAGCGCGAGCTGGAGGTATGAGCGAGTGCGGCGGCGGAGATGCTGATAGCCCTCTTACGCGCGATTAGGTGCAATTTTTGAGGTGACCAAGGGAAAGAGGTAACAAAGGTAACCATCTTGAAGAAGCAACCAGATTCATCCGTAAAATCAATGACTTATATTGATGATATAAAGGTAACAATAAGGTAACCCCTGAGTAATCCCATTACCTTTTCAAGAGGTAACGTCGGCGGGATGAAATTTCCTTATTAATCAATGACATTACTTTATAGGGAACGAAAAATTACCCCAGATCACCCCAAAAGGTAACCAGCCCCCCCCTTTCCTATCAATCACTTACCCGTCGTTCGGGGGCGGGTATTACCTGGTTACCTCCTCCCCGTGGTCACCTGAAAAATTGGAACCGTCCGAAGGTGGCGGAAGAAGGCCACAGTGAGCCCCTCAAACACCCCCTATCGCGCAGGGAACCGCAGGGCCAGCCGGTGCCAGGGAACCCCGGAGAACGCCATACAGGGCCGGGGCTGGGCCTTGCTGCAGGCAGTGCAGAAAAAGCACCCCATGAAGTGCGCAGGCGTGGCGGGGAGACGAGTGCGCACGCCGGGGGGCAGAGGGCAGAATGGGGGCATGACCATCACCGACCCACTCCCCGCGCCGGTTGTCCGGCTGTCACCGGCCGGCAGCGCCTTCACCACCAGCACCGACGTGGCCGCATTCTTCGACAAGCGCCACAGCCATGTGCTGCGGGCCATAGAAGGCTTATTGAGCGACTTGAGAGAGCACATCCAGTGGCCGGACCGGGCGGACCTGGATGACCAAGTGGACGACGAGGACCATCAGCCCAAAATTGGGCTGATGGTCCCCGAGGATCTGTTCGAGGCCGCAGAGGTGGAGGTCAGCATCGGAAGTGGCGCCGTCCGGCGCGACCCGATCTACCACCTGAGCCGTGACGGGTTTGCCCTGTTGGCGATGGGCTTTACGGGCAAACAGGCCCTGGCCTTCAAGCTAGCCTACATCTCGGCCTTCAACGTGATGGAAGCCAGACTGCGCCAGCCCTATGTGGCCCCCCTGGCTGAGGATCTGGAGTTCGCACGGGGCATTCGCCTCAAAGACAAGCTCATGCTCCACGATCAGGCCCGCAAGTCGTCCCGCGCATTGACTACAGCCACCAACGAAGACGAACGCCGCCAAGCCTACTGGCAGTTGTATCAGGTCAACACAACCCTGGGTGTTCCAATGCCCACCATGGAAGCATTGGGAGTAACGCCCTTGTGCACCCGCAACCGCTTGCCACACAGCCCAGACCGGAACGATGGCTGAGTCCAGACACAAGAAAGCCGCCCGTAGGCGGCTTGTGCTGCGCTGTGTCGTGGGTCGAGTTCGGGCTGGGCAGGCGAGCCCTGGCCACTGCTCTGCTCTCTAGATCCCGTCCAGACTTCAGCTCCCAGGGCCGACTACACCGCAGATTGTGGCTGCCTGAGCGGTTGCGCTCCCTCTGCTAACCCTCGTATAGGGATGAAGGCGCCGGACTGCTGAACGACTTCTTGCCTCTGTAGTACCACTAAGGAGATTGCCATGTCCAAGGAAAAAAAAAGCACAACGCTCCAGGTTTCGGGCCCTGATCGTGATCCGAACCTAATGAATAAACTCACGGCGAGCGACATTGCCGTAGAAGCGGTACATGCCACCATTCAGGCGGTCCCTGCTGTGGGATCGGCTGCGAGCGCGATGCTTAAACTTGCCGTTCAGTCACCGAGCCAGAAGCGGGCTTCGGAGTTCTTCAATCACGTTCACAATGACCTGAGAGCCGTCGAGGACAAGCTGTCAAGCCTGCCTGATGAACTCTTTGAATCAGGGGCATACTCTTCAGCTCTTATCAGCACGACCCATATTGCACTACTGACAAAAGAGCCGGAAAAGATTGATGCACTAAGGGCTGCAATGCTCAACGTTGCCCTTCATGCCAGCGATGATGAGGCTTTCAATCAGATGCGAATTGCGGCCTTAAGGGACATGACCAGCATCCATATCAAGGTGCTTCAATTCTATTCAGCCAGACGTACCGATGTCGTAGAAAAACTGGGAAAGGATAACAGGGCAATCACCCCCTCTGACTTTGAGACGCCGTTACGGGCTTGTTTTAGACATGACCTGCCCTTCTACATAGTAGAGAGGGCCTGCCGTGAGCTTGAATCTGCAGGGCTAATTTCTGTACGGCCAGGCTTCTACAAAACCATGGCTGGAGACAATTTCGCCACGATGCTCCCCACTGCGTTTGGTTCAGTTGTCCATGGATTCATTACGCTCCCGGCAGATGTCAGCCCCCTAACACCGGAGGAGTAGGACCGCTCGGCGCAGGTCGGAAGTACCAGGTTTCCGACACGAACAGACCCGTTGCCAGCGAGACACTTTCGACGACGCGAAGCTGTAGTTTCTCCATCTTGGTTATCCCCAGATAGATGCACCCAGCACTGCATCTAGAACGCACACGGGAAGGCCGCAGTTAAGCGGCCTTCCTTCCTGAAGGCATGAGGTCAGTGACCGCCCAATCTGCTGCTGGCAACATCGTAGTAGTGCCCGGTCATCTCGATGCCGGTCCAGCTGTAGCCCTCAGCATCCGCGGCTACCAGCGTGGTGCCGGAGCCGGCGAAGGGATCGAGGATGCGCCCGCCTTCTTCGCAGATCCGCACCAGCTGGCGCATGAGGTCGGTCGGCTTGCCGGTCATGTGGTGCTTGTCCAGCTTGCGGACCTTCTCCCGCACGACGCCAGGCAACACCGGCGCACGCCGGCCGAGGGGCATATGGCCCTTGCTACCCCACACGACGTACTCGGCTTGGTTGCGGTAGCGGCCGAGCTGCGGCCGCACGCCCTCGGTCTTGTCCCACACCGCCACACCGCGCCAGGTGAAGCCAGCACACTGCAGGGCGTCGGTGGTCAGAGGCAGCTGCCGCCAGTCGGTGAACAGCAACACCGGGGCGCCCTCCTTCAGCACTCGGCTGCATTCGGCCAGCCACAGGCGCATCCATGCGAGGTGCGAGCGCTGATCGCGTTCGTCGCCGACAAAGTCGGCGTGCAGCTGCGGGCCGTTGCTCTGCATGTACTTCACCTGGGGAGACTGCTGGCGGGACGCGGCATGCGTGCCACCGCTGGCATACGGCGGGTCAGTGATGAGGGCGTCGAAGCTGTTGGCCGGCAAGGTCGGCAGGGGTGAAAGCTCCATTGCAGTCCACACGGTCGCCGCCTCTCGGATCGAGCCAAAGCCGCCACTGTTCTGCGGCACGATGCCGAGCAGCTGCGGCGGCGTCCGAAGGGACGCCAGCATGTCGTCGCGGGTCACGCTCTTGATGCCAGTGAATTCATCCTTTGCCGCAACCTCACTCACGGGAATCAGCTTCAATCCATCCTTGCTCCCGCCCGGCGAGTGCAGGAAGAGGTTGCGGAAGTTGCCCGGGCCGCGCGACTCGCGCAGGGCGTTCCGGATTTCGTCCACATTGTCCTTCTCGGTCAATGAGTCGGTCAGGTACAGAATGAAACCCGCGTGCGAACCGTTGTTGTAATACTTCCGGCGGAACAGCGTCGCCGATTCGTTCAGCAGGGCCGACTGAACAGCCGGCATCCATTCCGGTAGCCCGTAAATCTCCTGGTCAACATCTGCCTCGCGCAGCTGGAACACATCGCCGCGAGTAAACTCATGCTCAATCTGACCAGCGCGGATCTGGAAGAACTCGCCCGGCTCCACGCCTCGGCGCATGTACTTGGCCAGCGGCACCGCCAGGGAGTGATTGACACCGGACATAGCGCGGCGGCGCTCAACGTAAGCCATGCCGAAGGTGATGTAGTCCAACGCCAGCTGCGCGAACGCCTCGCGGCTGAGCAGCTTGTGCGGGCGGTACGTGCTGACCAGCATGTTCCGCTTGAAGGTCAACCCGCTGTGCAGATAGGGATTGGCGCGAGTGGTGCGAGACAACCCATGCAGATCCACCGGCGGTTCGAAGTAGCGACCGTTACGCCAGCATTCGAGGTAGTCGAGGATGCCGCGCGAGTCCAGCACTGGCGTAGGGTCGCCAAAGGTGAACGCCTCGACGCCGGCAGGCGCGGTCGCGGTAGCGCCCTGGTCAGGGTCAGTCATCAGAAAATCTCCATGGAGCCGCGCGCAGCGGCGCCGCCTTCAAGCGGTTCGTTCTGCAGTGCGTGCATGAGTGCCCACGCCAGGTCGGCGTGGCCTGTGGTGCGCGAGCGGCCGGCCGTATAGGTGACCTGACGCCCGCTTGGGGTGATGGTTTTCTGGATCGCCAGCAGCGACTGCGTAAGGTCGGTCCAGCCTGCGTCGTACTCCAGACGCTCGTTCTTGATGACATCGAACGCCTTCAGCACCAGCCGGGTCTTCACCTCGGGGGAGTAGTTGAAGATCGTCACGCCGGGGAAGAACTGGCGCACCAGCTGGGCTACGCCCGTGCCCATGCCGGTTGCGTCGATGCCGATATAGGTCACCCAATACCGCAGGGTGATCTGCTGGATGAAAGCAGCCTGCGCCGCAAAGTCCATGCCCTTGAACTGATGGCGTTCCAGCACGCGGAACTTGCCGCCGGGCACCTGCGGCGGCGCCACCACCACGATGCCGGCACTGTCGCCTGTCTCAGCAGGGTCATACCCGATCCACACCGCGCGGTCGCCGTAGGGGCGAAGCGCCAGTGGCTTGAAATCGTCGGCCCACTCCACCCAGCTATCGACCTGGCACGGCTGCAGCATCGTGAGCGGGAAGATGCTGGCGCTGTCGTCCACGAACTCGCACATCAGCAGGTTGGCGAATTCCTCTGCGCTGTAGTCGCGGCGCAGTTCCTCGATATCGAACAGGTCGCAGCCTCGGCCAGCGGCGGCAACGTCGGCGACGCCACCGACTGCTGATTCCCACCGGCCCCCTACTTACGGAGCAACGCAATGCGTACCGAAACCCGCAAACAGTTCAACCAGTTCACCCGCCGCGTGGCGGAACTGAACAACGTCGAATCCGCAGCCCTGTCGTTCTCGGTCGAGCCGAGCGTGCAGCAGACCATCGAGCAGCGTATTCAGGAGAGCAGCGCTTTCCTGTCCGCCATCAACATGCCCGGCGTGATCGACCTCAAGGGCGAGAAGATTGGCGTGGGTGTGAGTGGCACCATCGCCGGCCGCACCGACACCAGCGGCAATGGCAAGCGTGAGCCGGTGGATGTGACCGCACTCGACAAGACCGGCTATGAGTGTGTGCAGACCAACTACGACACCGCCATTCCCTACGCACGCCTCGACGCGTGGGCACGTCAGAAGAACTTCCAGACCGTGCTGCGCGACGCGATCATCCAGCGCCAGGCGTTGGACCGCATCATGGTCGGCTTCAACGGCACCAGCATTGCACCGACCACCAACAGCTCCACCAACCCGCTGCTGCAGGACGTCAACAAGGGCTGGCTGCAGCAGTACCGCGAGCATTCTGGCAAGCGTGTGATGGCCAAGGGCAAGGCCGGCGACAAGATCGTGATCGGCGGTGCCGACAAGGCAACGCGTGACTACGCCAACCTCGACGCGCTGGTCATGGACGTGGTGTCTAACCTGATCGACCCGTGGCATCAGCAAGATCCGGCGTTGGTCGTCGTGCTCGGCCGCAACCTGGTGCATGACAAGTATTTCCCGATCATCAATCAGGACAACAAGCCCACTGAGCTGCTGGCCGCGGATCTGGTGCTGGGCACCAAGCGCATCGGTGGCCTGCAGCCGGTGGTTGTTCCCTTCATGCCGGCCGATGCTCTGCTGGTCACCTCGCTGGACAACCTGTCCCTCTATTGGCAGATCGACGGCCGCCGTCGCTACCTCAAGGAAGAGCCGGAGAAGAACCGCGTGGCGAACTTCGAGTCGTCCAACGACTGCTACGTGGTCGAGGACTACGGCCGTGGCGCGGTCGTTGAGAACATCAAGGTCGAGGACTGAGGCCATGGCCGACAGTCCCGCCAAGCGGCACCTGCAGCGCGTTGAGGCCGAGGAAGCGGCCAAGCGCGCAGCCGGCGGCAACCTGATGGAGGGCACGCCGATCTATCAGCAGATCTTGCTGCAGCTGGCTACCGACCGCGCTCGACTGAAACAGATCCAGTCGGGCCAGGCCAAGGGCCAGCTCAAGGCCGCACTGCTGCCGACCTACGACGCCTACATCGAGGGCGTGCTCGCCGCCGATGCCGGTGGCCAGGACGACGTGGTGTCCACGCTGATGCTGTGGAACATCGACGCGGGCCTGTACGACGCGGCGCTGAACATCGCCGCCTACGTGCTGGCACACGGCCTGACGATGCCCGACCGTTTCGAACGCACCGCCGGCTGCGTCGTTGCCGAGGAAATTGGCATCGCCGCGCTCAATGCGTTGAAGACGGGCGCAGGGTTCGACCTGGGCGTGCTGAATCGGGCCGTGGAAGTGGACCAAGGGCCACGACATGCCCGATCAGGTCCGCGCCCGACTGCTGTTGGCCCGCGCTCGCTGCTTGCTGCCAGCGGCCCCAAACGAGGCGCCGCAGGATGCGGAGGCTGTCGGCCAGGCCATTGACGATCTGCGCGAGGCCATCCAGCTGCACGACAGCTGCGGCGGCAAGGAAGACCTCAAGCGCGCCGAGCGCCTGATGAACAAGTTCGAGGCCAGCCAGTCCAACGGCTGACCTCACACCGAGCGTACCCCGCAACCCCGCCGGCTCGGGGCCGATCACCAAGACCTCTCTCCCTTGGTGTGACGCCCCGACCACCGGCGACCTACGAGGCCACCATGAGCAGCTTTGTTGCCAACGCATCACCCGCCGCCAAGCAACCCAACGTCACCGCCGGCGCGTTCTGGCCGGAGATCGACGTGGTTGCGCTGCGTGAGGCGATCCGCGTCCCCGGCGACATACCGGCACCGCGTATGCGAAGCACTGTGGTGTCAGCGGTCATGGACGTAACGCGGGAACTGGAGGCGTGGCAGGCCGGCAAGGAAGCCGCCGGCTACGCCACCTTGGCCGACGTGCCGGCGCAGATGATCGACGGCAGCTCGCGGCTGGTGCATCTGTTCCTGCGCGCGGTCGGCTGCGCCACCGCTGTCGAACTGCACGAACGCTACCGTTCCTATGACGCCACCGCACAGGGCAACCAACGTGCGGAGGAATTGACCCCGACCATCGATGAGATCCGCCGCGATCTGCGCAACGCCATTTGCGACCTGCAGGGCTTGCCGCGCGTCACCGTGGAACTGATCTGATGCGCGTCGTCTCGATGCAGGGCGACACGCTCGATGCGCTCTGCCACCGGCACCTGGGCACCACCGCCGGCATGGTCGAGAAGGCGCACGCCCTGAACTACGGCATCAGCCTTCATGGGCCGATCCTGCCCATCGGCACTGTCGTGGAGCTACCCGACGTACCCGCACCGTCCACCGGCGCCGCGATGCGCCCCCTTGTTCAGCCACCCGGCTCTGCCTTTGCACGCAGGCTCATCGAGTCCGGCGCAGAGAACTACATCGGCGAGGTATTCGATACTGAGCGCGGGGAAATTGAGGTGATCGCCCGCTACGTGTCGGGATTGACCCCAGCTGACAAGCGGGCTCGATTGGAAGCAGCCTTTGCCCTGCAGGTTGACCCGTTTGGTTGGTGGTTGGAAGACGCCACCGGCACGGGCTACTTCAGCCGGAAGATGCAACCGGCGGCGCTGTACGCGTACCGCACGACGCCCGGCTACTCCGCGACGGCACTATTTGCTCGCAAGGGCCTGGAGGCTGCATGACACAGGTTCAGAAGACAGCGCCGCGCGCCCTCCCCGCGTGCCCGGATAGCCACCCGGCACGGTACATCCATGATCTACGCCGCGAGGGCGCGGGCGGTGGCCACCTCATCGAATGCCGTTGCAGCACCACGGCGAAGCACCCGACGTTCGACCTGGCGTGGGCGCACTGGCACAAGCAACACGGCCTGCAGCGGTCCGCCGCGCCAGTGGAGGAACCCTTGCCGAGCAACGTGCTACAGATGAAATTGTTCGCCGCAGGGAGGGCTTGAGCATGGCGCAGATCCTGCACTTCACCGATCTACAACGGATCTGCGCCCCTGATGGTCCGCCCCCCACACCCACAACGGTGGAGCGGTGGGCGGACAGTCAAGGGATTTTGTATAAGTACGACCGGCGCGGGCGCATCTGGACCACCGTCGAGGCCATCAACGCGGCCTTGGGTCTGCCGGGCGCATCGGCGCTGCCACAGGCAACAACACTGCTGGAATTGGTCTGATGACACGAGGTCGGAAAAGGAAGTTCAACCCGGAGATCCCTGGTCATATCGACCAGGGATCGCTGCCACGCGGCGTGTATTGGGGCGAAGGCCGTTGGTACGTGCTCGACCCACACCCCGAAGGCATCGGGCAGAAGAAGGAAACGGTGGCCTCGCGGCGCGCCCGTCTTTCGGATCTGCACGCGATCATGGAGGCGCGAGCCGGCGGCAACGTTCGTGGAACCCTCGACTACCTGGTCGAGGTGTTCAAGCGGTCGAGCGAGTACATCGACCTGTCGAAGAAATCGAAGCAGGGCTACGACTACTGCGCAGGAAAGGCGTGCACCTACCTCTTGCGCGATGGTCGCCCGCTGGGCCAACAGCGCATCGAGCATCTTTCGGTGCCGGTTCTGCAGCGAGTGGTGGAAACCTTGGCCACTGGCCGGCCTGCCATAGGTAGGCTGCCCCTGATCGCGGCAACACCGGCGGCAGCCAACCGCGTTGCCAGCTATCTGCGGCGTCTGTTCGCTTGGGGAATCCGGCATGGCCACTGCACGTCGAATCCTGCCGACGGCATACGCAAGGTGCGTGAGAAGCGCGACGCGCGCATGCCTGACCACGACGCGTTCGACGCGGTGCTGCGATTCGCGCGCGCGTGCGCCAGCCGGCAGGCGCATACCGTTGGCAGCTGCCCGCCCTATCTCCCTGCAGTCATGGTGCTGGCCTATGCGGTCCGCCTGCGCGGCATTGAGGTGAATACTCTCACCGACGCCCACCTGCAGACTGAGGGTATTCGCAGCAATCGCCGAAAGGGTTCGCGCGACAACGTGACGATGTGGACCAAGGATCTGCGCGCGGCCGTGAAGTGGCTACAGTCCTACCGGGACGAACGGATGCGGGCCCATGGGCGGCCGGTACCGATCAAGCCTGAGCAACGATGCCTACTGGTTTCGGAGTCCGGCACCCCGCTCACGAAATCAGCCCTCGACAGCGCCTGGCAGCGCCTGGTCCGCCGCGCGGTTGCGGAGGACGTGATCGAGAAGGACCAGCGGTTCGCACTCCATGGCTTGAAACATCGGGGAATTACCGACAGCGAGGATAAGGGCGCTGGCGGCCACGTGACCGAGGCCATGCGTCAGCTGTACGACCATTCCGTACCGGTGGTGAAAGCGGCCGTGAAACCAAAAAAGAAAGGCTAATTTTACCGGCAATTTTACCGGTGGATGCCAAAAGGCCAGCGCAGTGCGCTGGCCTTTTTCGTTGAAACCCCTATTTTCAAGGCGTTTCGGCGCTTCCCGAGTGGTGCCGCTTATCCGAATCGAACGGATGACCTACTGTTTACAAGACAGTTGCTCTACCAACTGAGCTAAAGCGGCATGGGTGGTGCACCGGCGGCAGTGCCGCGGTCCGGGGGATTCTAGCGCAACCGTGTGCATTCCAGCGACCGGCTTTGTGCCGCCCCGCTGCGCTGCTGGGCCTGGGCCGGCTGCGCGCCCGCCGCCAGCTGCCCTTCCAGCCACCACTGGCCGGCGTCGCCGCTGGCGACCAGGCGCGGCTGGAAGCCGGCAGCCTGCACCGCCGCCATGCGGCGCTCGGCGCCTTCGCGGTTGCGGTACTGGCCCAGTGCCACGGCGTTGATGTCCTCGCCCTGGCTGATGATGTAGTAGTCGCTCAGGCCGGCGGCGACGATGCGCTTCACCGTGGCCTGGGCTTCTTCGCGGTTGGCGGCGGCCGGCAGCATCACGCGGAAACGGGCGCTGCCGCTGGCAGCAGGCTGTTCGCGCAGGCGCACCTGACTGATGACATTGCCGGCCTTGCCCTGCGCACTGGTAGCAGCAGCGCGGTCGGCGAACGGGCCCAGCGCGATGCAGCGCGGCGGCTCGGCGGCTGCGGACGGGGTTGCGGGCTTTTCCGGGGCCGCGGTCGGCGCGGCCGGTGTCACCGGCTTGGCAGCGGCAGCAACCGGCGTAGCCTCGGCCACCTGCGGGTTGGCGATCTCCTGCTTGGCCGGCGCAACGGGCGCAGGCGTCGCAGCCACAGCCGTCCTCTCAGCAGGTTCGCGCTCCATCAACGGCGCGGTCGGGGCGGCGGCAGTGGCCTCGGCGGCCGCAGCGGCATCCACGCCACCGGGCACCCAGCGCAGCTCGGCTACGCCAGCGGGTTGCGGCGGCGGCGCAGGCGCCTGCGGTGCATCGCGCAGCAGCCACCAGCAGGCGACGCCAAGATTGAGGATGGCCAGTACGACGATCAGGGCACGGGTCAGCATGCGCGGATACTAGCCTGCGGGCTGGTGCACCGCCCAGCGGGCGAGGCCATCCAGCACCAGCGACGGGTGATAGTCGGCGCCGGGCAGCAACGGCATCAGCGCTGGTGCGCCGCCACCGTGTACCAGCAGTGACGGTGCCACGCCCAGCAGCGCGTTCGCCTGCTGTGCGCTGCGTTCGATCAGCGCCACAGCCGCACCATCGCAGCCGGAGGCCAGCGCGTCGGCAGTGTCGTTGGCGAATTCGCTGTAGTCGCCGCCGGTTGCAGGCAGCTGCACTGCACGCGCGTGCAGTGCTTCGCGCATGGTGGTGGGCGATGCGGAAATGCGGCCACCGTGGTGCTGGCCATTGGCGTCGAGCAGATCAATCGTCAAGGCGGTGCCAACGCCGACCACCAGCACCGGGCGCTGCGCCTTGGCGGCGGCCAACAGGGCCAGGAAGCGGTCGACGCCGAACTTTTCCGGCTTGGCATAGGCGATGCGCACGCCGGCACATTCGGCGCTGGTGCGCACCACATGCACGTGTTCGAAGCGGCGCTGCAGCTGGTCCAGCATGGCGCTGGTCAGCGAGGGTGCGGCCACGCTGGCCACGAACGCGGTGGTGCCGCTGGGCAGGCTGTGCGGCGGCTGCCCGGCCATGCCTTCGGCGCCGTGCGCCCAGGCCTGTACGTCGCCGGCACGGTCACCCTGCAACGGCGCGAACTTGAAGCGCGAGTTGCCCAGGTCGAACAACCAATCGCTCATGCCGCCCTCACGCTGACTTCGCCGGCGTGCAGCAGGCGCTCGTGGCCATCGATGCGCACGCGCAGCGCGCCGTCGTCAGCCAGGCCAAGTGCGGTACCGTGCTGCCACTGTCCGTCCAGTTCCACGCGTACTTCGCGGCCGGCCAGCATGTCAAACGCGGCGTAGCGCGGCAGGAACGGGGCCAGCCCTTCGCGATCGAACTCTTCCAGCGCCGGCAGCAGGCGCGTCAGCACGGCGGCGACCACTACGTTGCGGTCCACCGGCTTGCCGGCCAGCGTGTCCAGGTCCACCCACGGCTGGGTGATCTGCTCGGCGAACGACGGTGGCATATGCGTATTGATGCCGATGCCGATCACCGCGCGCGCCGGGCCGGCGTATTCGCCACCACCCTCCGCGAGCAGGCCGACCAGCTTGCGCTTGCCATCGACGATCAGGTCGTTCGGCCACTTCAGCTGCGCCTGGGTGTAGCCCAGATCGTGCAGCGCTTCGGCCACGGCGATGCCGGCCACCAGGCTCAGCCCGGCCAGGCGGCCGAGGCCACCGGAGAACAGGCGCAGCACCGACAGGTAGATATGCGCAGCCAGTGGCGAGGCCCAGGCGCGGCCGCGACGGCCACGGCCGCCGGTCTGGCGTTCGGCCAGCAGGACACTCACCCCGCGCTGGGGCGCGCTGCAGCGCAGCAATTCGGCGTTGGTCGAGTCCACCGTCCAAGCCACCTGCAGGTCGTGCAGCAGGGCCTGGACGTCAGCAGGCAGGCCGGCGCGGATCGCGTCCGGGTCCAGCAGATCAACCGGGCGGGTCAGGCCATAGCCTTCGCCAGCACGGCCCTCGATGTCCACACCGGCGGCCCTAAGTCCTTGAATACGCTTCCAAATGGCCGCCCGGGTCTGACCCAGCTCACGGGCCAGGGCGTCGCCGGACAGGCGACCGGCAGCGAGTTTGGCCAGCAATTGGCGATCGTCCACGGCAGCTTCCACGAAGTCAGGAAGGAATTATGCGGGAAAGCCGCCAGCGACGCCCGCCACGCTGGGTTCCGCGGGGGCTTCCAACTGGGCGTCGGGTTCGGGCTAGAATCGGGAACTCACCCTCCCTTAACGTGGATGTCGTCAATGCGCCGTTATGCCCATTGCCTGATCCTGCTGATGATGCCCTTCGCGGCGTCTGCGACAGCAGCGCTGGACGACAGCCGCGGCGCTTGCGTGTCCTCCAATGGTGATGCCGCCTCGCAGCGCGCACCGACCGCAACCGCCTCGGCAGCCACCACCAAGCCGGCACCGGTGCGCCCGGCCGCCAGCAGCGCCACCAGCACCGGTGGCGGTGGCAGCGACGACGACGTGCTGCAGCGCATCCGCGCACCGAAGTGGCACAGCTACCTGCCGGGAATGTTCCGCTGATCAAGTCGTTGCTGCAGTGGCTGCGGCCTGCGCCGCGGCCGATTGACGATGCGCTTTGGGATGACGCCTGGCGCCGCGCGGCCTGGCTGCACGGACTGGACGACGAACGCCGTGCGCGCCTGCGCGTGCTGACCACGCGCTTCCTGCACGAGAAGACCATCACGCCGATTGGTGACCTGCAATTGCAGGCCGGCGATGGTGTGCTGCTGGCGGCGCTGTGCTGCCTGCCGCTGCTGGAGTTCGGCGAAGTGGGCCTGGAAGGCTGGTCGCAGCTGATCGTCTACCCCGATGCGTTCCGCGTGCACCGCAGCCACATGGATGCGGCCGGCGTGCTGCACGAGTGGGATGACGAACTGATTGGCGAATCGTGGGACAGCGGTCCGTTGATCCTGTCCTGGGCCGACGTGCAGGCCGACCTGGCCGCACCGCACGAGGGTTACTGCGTGGCCGTGCACGAAATGGTGCACAAGCTGGATGCGCTGGATGGCGCGATGGACGGTACGCCACCGCTGCCACGCGAATGGCAGCGCGAGTGGGCGGGCATTTTCCAGCGTGCCTTCGACGCCTTCTGTGCGCAGGTGGACGCAGGCGAGGAAACGTTGATCGATCCGTATGCGGCCGAGGCGCCGGAAGAGTTCTTCGCGGTGGCCAGCGAATACCACTTCTCCGCGCCGGATCTGCTGCATAAGGCGTTGCCGGAGGTGGCCGCGCAGCTGCGGGGGTTCTATGGCGAGCCGCCGGCGTTCGAAGAACGGTAGTGCCGGCCGCTGGCCGGCAACCTGGGACTGCCATCGAAGATCATGAGGTTGCCGGCCAGCGGCCGGCACTACCGGAACACCATGCGTTGTTGCGCCAGGCGATGCCCGGCGGGCGGGAGCGCGCGGCTTACGGCCCCGGCGGCAGCTGCACCTCGAAGCGGGCGCCACCCAACTCACTGGAACGGCCCACGGTCAGCTCGCCGCGGTAGTCCTTGATCAGGTCCTGCACGATCGACAGGCCGATGCCGTGGCCCTGCACGCGCTCGTCACCACGTACACCACGCTGCAGCACCTTGCCGATGTCGTCCGGGGCGATGCCCGGGCCATCGTCGTCCACCGCCAGCAGCAGGCCGGCGCGGCGCGCGTTCGGTGCCGGCAGCGGCTGCGCGGTCAGCAGCACGCGGCGGTTGGCCCACTTGAAGGCATTCTCCAGCAGGTTGCCCAGCAGTTCCTGCAGGTCACCCGGTTCGCCGTGGAAGCGCGCGGCCGGGTCGATATCGAATTCGCACAGCACGCCCTTCGAGGCATAGACCTTCTCCAGGCCACGCACGATTTCCTCGGCGTTGGATTCAATCGGCAGCGGCGCAGAGAACAGCTTGTGACCCGACGACGCCGCACGTGCCAGCTGGTAGGAGACCAGGTTGTTCATGCGCTGCAGCTGCACGTCCAGTTCCTCACGCAGCGCGCCATCGCCCGCGCCGCTGTCCATCTGCGTGCGCAGCACCGCGATCGGCGTCTTCAGGCTGTGCGCCAGATCGGCCAGGGTGTTGCGCTGGCGCTCCAGGTTCTCGCGCTCGCTTTCAATGAAGGCGTTGATGCTGTCAGTCAGCGGCTCCAGCTCGCGCGGGTGGCGCTCGCTCATGCGCGCGGTCTCGCCACGCTGCACCTTGGTCAGCTCGGTGATCACGCGACGCAGGGGCCGCAGGCTCCACTGCAGGATGACGGTCTGCAGCAGCAGCAGGATCAGGCCGATGCCGCCGAGGTAGAACCACACCCGGCTGCGGAACACCCGCAGCTGCGCACCCAGCGCGCGCGAGTCTTCCATCACGTAGATGGTGTACGGGAATTCGGTGGCGGGATCGGCGTCGGCATCCCACACCAGGCCCAGGCCATAGCGGTACACCGAGCCCTGGCTGCCGTCGATCTGGATCATCGGCAGCGGGCCTTCGAACACTTCCTGGCGCGGCGCCAGCAGGCCGCCGCCGACGGTGGGCAGCATCGGGCCTTCGGCAGACATCGAATTGCCCTTGCCGTGCGGCATCACCACCTGCAGGTACAGGCCGCTGCCCGGCACATCGAAGCGCGAATCCGGCGGCTGCTCGCGGATGTACAGCGAGCGGTCGCGGGTGAAGTCGATGCCGGCCGCATAGGCGGTGGCGTAGTTCTTCAGACGCTCACGCAGGTTCGCCTTCGCCGTATCGGCGAAGGCGGCGTCGAGCGCGTAACCGGCCAGCGCCAGGAACGCGACCAGACCCACGGACGCGGCGAACATCTGGCGCGCCTGCAGGGAGCGCGGCCGCCAGCGTCGGAAGAACCACAGACGGCCGGACATCGTGTTATCGCCAGGGTGAGCCGGCTCAGCCCTCGTTGCGCGGAATCGCGAAACGGTAGCCGCGACCGCGCACGGTCTCGATCGGCTTCAGCTCGCCATCCGGGTCCAGCTTCTTGCGCAGGCGGCCGATGAAGACCTCCAGCACGTTCGAGTCGCGGTCGAAGTCCTGCTGGTAGATGTGCTCGGTGAGGTCGGCCTTGGAGACCAGTTCACCGGCGTGCATCATCAGGTACTCCAGCACCTTGTACTCGTAGCTGGTGAGGTCGACATTGCTGCCAGCCACGCTGACGGTCTGGGCAGCCAGGTCCAGGGCAACCGGGCCGCATTCCAGGGTCGGCTTGCTCCAGCCGGCGGCGCGGCGCAGCAGCGCGTTGACGCGTGCCAGCAGTTCTTCGACGTGGAACGGCTTGACCAGGTAATCATCAGCGCCCTGCTTCAGGCCCTCGACCTTGTCCTGCCAGCTCGAACGCGCGGTCAGGATCAGCACCGGGAACTTCTTGCCTTCGTCACGCAGGGCCTTGATCAGCTCCATGCCCGACATCTTGGGCAGGCCGAGGTCGATGATGCCGACATCGAACGGGACTTCGCGCCCCATGTAGAGGCCTTCCTCGCCGTCCTGCGCAGCATCGACGGCAAAGCCTTCGCGCTTGAGCCGGGCTGCCAGGGTCTCACGCAGCGGGGCTTCGTCTTCGACCAGAAGGATACGCATGAACTCTCCCTAGTGTCCTGGGTGTGGCCCGGAGGCCTGTGGGGTACGGGTTGATAACGACGACTATCCCTGTTCAGGGGTTATCGCCGCGTAGTGATGACATATCCGACCGCGGCGTGCGCGGCTGTGAACGCGACGGCGCGGGGTCGTCCATGTAGCGGACCCGGCCCCGATCGTCCATGTACTTCACCCGGTTGATATCACGACCATCGAACGGCACGCGCTCGGCGCCGAGGATGTGCCCGCCGGTGGTGCGCTGCACGCGGCGCACGGCATCGGACAACGAACGCTCGTCGCCACGGCCACCGCGCTCGCCCCGCTCCATCATCTCCGCGCGCCCCTGGTCGCCGCGCGGCGGCTGTTGCGCCAGCGCCGAAGACAGCGGCGCAGCCGCCAGCACCACGCAGGTGGCCAGGGCAATGCGGCGATGGAAGGGAGCGGAAGACATCAGTGCGATCCTAGCCGAGCACGGCGATTCGTTCAAAAGTCGTAAATCCGGGTGCCGGGTTCGGGACCCGGCGCTTTACAAATCTTTTGCAAATTCTTGGTTTGGCGCAGTGAATCCGGTCTGAACTTTTCCGGCTTCAACTCCAAGCTGTTCAGCTAAGTGAACATTCGGGACGAATCGCCGCCCCTTGTCAAGTCAGGAATGTGATTGCGGTCACGCTACGGCGCGATCAGATGCACGTTCGGTGACCGCCAGCGCCTGCTCGATCAGGCGCCAATCGGCGCCCGGGCGGTGTGCGCCCTCACTCAGCACCTGGCGGAACGCGCGGCCACCGGGCTGGCCATGGAACAGGCCAAGTAC
Organism: Stenotrophomonas sp. GW821-FHT09E08; assembly: GCF_059416125.1. Lineage (NCBI taxonomy): Bacteria > Pseudomonadati > Pseudomonadota > Gammaproteobacteria > Lysobacterales > Lysobacteraceae > Stenotrophomonas > Stenotrophomonas sp. GW821-FHT09E08. The sequence continues at coordinate 74,916 of NZ_JBWKOO010000012.1, read as the reverse complement.
GTGGCGGGTGATGTGCTTCAGCGCCAGGCCTTCGCCCAGTCGCGCTTCCACGTATGGCCGCAGCGCGCGCAGCAGGTCGGCACGGGCCTGCAGCGGGGCGCCGGTATGCAGCGCCTCCAGCTGATGCAACAGATAGGGATCGTGATAGGCCGCGCGGCCCAGCATCACGCCATCGACGTGCGCGGCCTGCGCCTGCACCGCCTCGAGGCTGGCCAGGCCGCCGTTGATCACCACCGGCAGTGCCGGGCGCTCCTGCTTCAGGCGGTAGGCCCAGTCGTACTTCAGCGGCGGAACCTCGCGGTTCTCCTTCGGCGACAGGCCCTTCAGCCACGCGTTGCGCGCATGCACCACCACCATCGCCGCACCGGCGGCAACCTGGCGGTCGACGAAGGCGGCGAACACGTCGTAGTCGTTGTCCTCGTCCACGCCCAGGCGGCACTTCACCGTCACCGGGATATCAACCGCATCGACCATGGCCGCAACGCACTCGGCCACCAGCGCCGGCTCGCGCATCAGGCACGCGCCGAAGCGGCCCGCCTGCACGCGATCAGACGGGCAGCCGCAGTTGAGGTTGACCTCGTCGTAGCCCCACTCAGCGGCGATACGCGCGGCCTGCGCCAGCAGCGCAGGATCACTGCCACCCAATTGCAGGGCCAGCGGCTGTTCGCTGCGGTCGAAGCCGAGCAGGCGCTCGCGATCGCCGTGGATGACCGCGTTGGCGTGCACCATTTCCGTGTACAGGCGTGCGCCCGGTGCCAGCACGCGGTGGAACACGCGGCAATGGCGATCCGTCCAGTCCATCATAGGCGCCACGGAAAGGCGAATATCTTTTGAATTCAATGTCTTACGCATGTTTCGGTGCATCCTTGGTGCGCTGGAACTCCCTGTAAGTCCCTGTTTTTCCCTGCCGTTCCCGGCGTAATGTACCCGTGCTGCACCAAGCAGTGGGGAGTGCACCAAGACATGGCAGTAGTCGAAAAGCGCGGAAAGAAGTGGCGGGCAATGGTACGCCTGAAGGGCCATCCTACCGCCTCCAAGACCTTCAACTCCCGTAAGGCTGCGGAGGATTGGGCCCGCATTACGGAAGACGCACTCCGTGCCGGTCTGGCCCCGCCACAGGAGAGCATGACCCTTGAGATGCTGATCGACCGGTACGTCAAGGAAATGGACCGGTTCAAGCCTGTGTCTGCCACCAAGCGCGGGAACCTGCGCAGATGGGTGGAAAGCTTGGGCGACCGTGAAGTGTCCACCCTCACCGGTCAGGACATTTTGAACCACATCCGCGCACGAACGGATCCGGCCTCAGCACTCAACGGCGGCAAGGCCCCCGGCCCGGCGACCATGGCGATGGAACTCGGGTTCTTGGCTGAGGCGCTGGCCGCTGCGCGGTCACTGTGGAATATGACGATTCCCGACGTTGTGACCGCCGTCCGGCCAGTGCTACGCCGAGCCGGAGCAATCGCCAAGCCGGATGAGCGCGACCGCCGCCCAACTACCAAGGAGCTGGACGAGCTGACAAGCTTCTACAAGTTCAACTTCGGCGCCATCCCCATGCGCGACCTGATCCCGTTCGCCATCGATTCGGCAATGCGGATGGGCGAGATTGTTGCACTGCGGTGGGAGGAATACCAAGGCGGCGACAAACCGATGGTCCTGATCCGGGACAGAAAGGATCCCAAGGACAAGAAAGGCAATCACCAATGGGTGCCCCTGCTGGGGCGGACGGCGGCGATCATCGAGGGCCAGCCCCGCAGTGGGCCGCTGATCTTCCCCTACAAGGCCGACAGCATCGGAGCGTCGTTCCGCCGCGCCTGCAATCGTCTGCAGATCGAAAACCTGCATTTCCATGACCTACGCCACGAGGGCACATCTCGGCTTTTCGAGCAGGGATATTCGATTCCCGAGGTCGCCATCGTAACCGGGCACAAGGACTGGAAGTCCCTCAAGCGGTATACCCAGCTTGCCCCAAGCTCACTACACCGAGCTCCATCCAACTTCTTTGAACCTAGGCCGTAGGCCGTTGCTGGCAAGTCAGCGACTCGCTGATTCGATGCAGGCAGTGGCCGTCTGCTTCAGAATTCAGCCTCCGCGGGTTGCAGCAGCAGGCGGCACTGCCGCCGCGCGAGACGCCGGGCCAAGCACTGCTATCTGACCCAGTGTCCACAGCATTGCCGCCCCTAATGGCAGGTAGATCAATGGCATCCGTGGTAGCTCGTACATCTTCATTAGCCCATAGTTGGTGGCGTAGGCTGCCAGCATTCCCAGCGCGATGCCTAGCGTGACCAGCAGAAAGTTCTCGGCCTGGAAATAGCGCAGGATATCCCTTCGAGTCGCCCCAAGTGCGCGGCGGATGCCGATCTGCTTGTTGCGCTGCTCAACCCAGAAGCTGGCTAAGCCAACGATCCCCAATGCAGTGACCACCAACAGCGCAATGCAGATGGTGATCAACAAACCGACCATCGCCCGGTCGTTTCTGAAGAAGTCCTCGCGCTGCTCAGAGAACGTTTTTTTCTCACGAACCAAGCGATTGGGATCGTTGCGATCCAGCGCAGCCAACGCGGCGTTGAGGACCTCATTGCGGCGCTCAGGGTTCGTGCGCAGCATGTAGATGCCATCACCGAAGATGCGACGTGCTGGCACGATCATCGTGATATCCCGATTCCTGCCACCACCGGGGGTGGCCAGAGTGTCAACAATTCCGATCACGTTCAGGATCTGCTTGCCGTTGTAGTAAGTCTTACCAAGAGCATTGCCTTCCGGTGCCATCTTTCGTGCTGCGGCCTGACTGAGGATCACCGGCATCCCATTGGTCTTGCTCGGGCTCTCGAAGTCGAAGTACTCACCAGGATGGAAGTCGCGGCCGCCCACCAGCTTCAAACCTAGGGTGCGGATGCCATCCTCAGAAAAGCTATACATAGCCAAGTTGGTGGTTGGGAACTCCTGGTTCATCTCCCGCGAGATGTTCGTGAAGGTCGAGCCGTAGCGAAACGGAACCTGGTTGACAACGCTGACCGCAGTGACACCGGGAATGGCGCGCAGCGAGGCCAAGTCTTCACGTGTTCGTGCTGATGCGTTGACCTGCTTACTGCCCCCGGCCACACGGACGAAAACCAGTTCGTTCTCGGCCATGCCGCTGATTCTGCTGATGCGTTCCACGCGCTGGCTCACTAGGAACATGGCATTGCACACGATCGCGCAGGTCAAGGCGATTTCAAGCACGATTAGCGCGGCAGGAGTCTTGTGTCGGCGCAGAGCGCTGAGGATGGGGCGGATGTCCATGGGAAGTCTTCCTTCTCGTTCTTACTGCCACTTGAGCTGGATGGCCGGATCGACCTAAATCGCGCGCTAGGCGGGCGGGAGTTCGGCGGTCAAGATGGCGAGGAAGATCAGATCGGGCGCGGGCAGCAGCACCCCAACGTCGAGGGGACCAACTGCTAACGCGAACTGCATCCAATGACTCGGACTACCCTCGCCCTTTCCTTTGATGTGGACGAGGCTAAAAAGGTTTAAACACTCTATGACCAAACTGGGCTCTTCGACCCAGATGCCGTGTTGCCGTGTTGCCGTGCGAGGGAAGCATGGCCGGGAGAATACGACCGGCAGTCGCAGATCCTGCGAACGCGGTAGCGACCTGCCTGAATCGTTCGGAATGGTGCCGGCGCGGCGCTGTTCAAGCGCCCCCGGGTTGAGCTGCCTGCGGCCCCGGATCCGGCACAGTCAGAATGCCAGCGCCGGCGGCTGGGCACTATCGGGCAACCACCCACTGACGTTCGGGGTTCTCCCTACGCAGCCAGCTTGTGCTCGTAGAACGAGCAATGCATCCCGGAGAAGCTTTGGCAGGAATCGCCCAGACCAGAAGGATCAGCGCTGAGTGGCCCGCAACATGAACAAAAAATGAACTTCCCTTGACTGACCGGGGGGTGAAAGGCTCACTCCACCGTTCTCACTACAGGACAACGGAGCCTCCACGTATGAAAAATTTCGCAAGGAACGCAGCCGTTTCACTTATTGCCCTGAGCGCTCTGTCCGCATGCAATTCAGAGCAATCAGAACAACAAAGCAGTGCGGCGAAGATGGTGGAGGCAACTGCGGACGCACCTCAAAGTACGCCCGATTCGACTTCTAGCATGGAAGATACCCGCAACGGAATCGAACGGCAGAATCTTGGCGGCCGTGCATTTACTGTTGTCGACTTTGGATCAGCCCCCGAGGGGGATGCGCAAAAAGTCGTCGATGAAATGAAAGAATCTGCACTAGCAGGCAACGCAAAAGCTTCCTATGGAATCTACCTCAAGATTCGAGAGTGCGCCTCGATGATGAAGGCCTTTGAAACCAAAGGCGCATCATCCATAAATGCTACAAAGTACGAAAACTGCAAAAACCTCTCTGCGGAAAACTTCTCATCAGCTTCCGAGTGGCTTGAAAGAGCTGCAAGCCAAGGCAATCTAGGCGCACAGCTCCTTTACGTAGCCGATCCAGAAGCAGTTCTAGGCAGCCAAGCCGATATGCTCCGCAACCCTGAGAAGACCCAGCAATACAAAGAAGCGGCATTCAACTATTTACGCAATGCGGCGAACCGAGGCAGCGTCGATGCTTTGCTTTCCCTGGGTAACGCCTATCAAGTGGGAACGCTAGTAGATTCGGATGCAGTCACCAGCTACGCGTACTACCAAGCTGTCGAGCAAATTTCTCCCGAATACGCCCCTCAAACGCGCATGGAGGCAATAAGAAAAGAACTCAACCCGCAGCAAATCTCACTATCAAGGAAAAAGAGCATGGAGATTTACAATGAATGCTGCAGCTCAAAGTAACTATCGGCGCCGCCGAGTTATCGCAATCATAGCAATCCTTTCACTCTTGTTTGTTTTTTCATACTTACATGCCTTCGAAAGGGGGCCATTATATTGCAAGGGCGGATGCCCATCCAAGCACCTGTAATTGACCCAAAAACCAAAGACTTCCTTGAAAAAGAAATGGCCCCAATCGATGGCTGGGTTCCATTATGGATGTTTCTCACCGGGACGACCTACATGGTTTGCAATTCAACCCATTGTGCCACCTATCGCCAGACGTTCTCGGGTGAATACATCACTGATGAACGAATTCCGATTACTTCTAGCGTTGGAAGCGGTGGTGGTGTCGGTGTAGGTGGCGTAGGTGGAGTGGGTGGCGGCGGAACAGTGACAGTCGGCCCGGTTGGCCCTTGCCCTTGTGACAATTCTGCCGGCGGCAAGGGGAGCATTCCTCCGAAGAGCGACCCCCCTCCTGCAGGGAAAGACCCGGTAGTTGAATAATCAACAGCCTAGCTTTTTCATAACTACGGCGTGACTCACGCCCAAATACTAGCTGACATTATGATCCAGCCTCCTTGGAAAACTTAGCTCGGCCAGCTAATTGGTCGAGCTTTTTCAACACAGCCCTCTATAGATTTGATGATCTGGGCGGAATAGCACATGGGCGCCATCTGGCCGCACCAGCCGTCTCCGCGATGTGATGGCGAGCTGTGCTGTCAGTGCCCCGTTACGTCAGCCACCGCGGTCATGCCGAGCTGGTTGAAGACTGCGGCGTTGTCGCTCGAGGGGATCAGCGCGGTGCTGCCCGCCACGTAGAACTGCTGCGGGCCGATCCCGTTGCGGTTCGGGCCGCTGATCCGATAGCCGACTGGCACCTGGGTCTGCACCCACGCCCGGCAGGTGATCGCGGCGTACTGCTTCCCTGCTGGTACAACCACCATCTGAGATCCGGCCGACGAACCATTCACGATGGGGAAGACACGAATGATCTTGAGCGGCTTGCCTGCCGTAGAGAACGACAAGCTGCCATCGTCTCGGAACAGCTCAAACCCGTAGTTCGCCCGCAGGTAAACGCCCAGGTCATAGATCCAGATCGTGCCGGCCACCCTCGTCGGCTGCGACCCAGCGTAGATCCGCACGAGCCAGCTCCCGCCGCCTTCGTTGACCAGCACAGGCACGATCGGCTTGTCGGCGTCACCTGCGATCGCCGCGATGATCGGTGTGCTCGCTTGGAACCTCCGCTCGATCATCCGCGTGAACGCGGGTTGCCCCGCAATCTCGTAGACCACCACGCTTGGCTCGGCAAAGTCGATCCGGCGCCGAAGGTGAAAGTTCGGGTAGTCCGGCGAAATCTGCACGTGCGCACCATCGTCGGTCCACGCCTCCATTCCTGCTGGCATATCAGCTCCATCCTATGAACGCGGTGCAGGGCACCAGTTGGTAGGCCGGCGCGCCGCCGCCGGTCACGTCCGCATACCAATAGACGCGACCATCGCGATAAACCAGCGACGGCTGCCTGCCCTCCCAGCCAGGAGGCGGCACGATGCAGTAGAAAAAGTCTCCGGTAGGGACATAGGGAATCGCCACCGACCCGCCGTGGTTAGAGTCCGTTCCAATGGACGTCACGAACCCGGCCAGCCTGGTTGTGATATCGATATCGATGCTGCCGTCATCGTTGAACGTTTGAAAGCCCGTCGGCACAGATCACCTCACACAAATTAAGAGGGGCAGCCAACAACGGCTGCCCCATATCATTGCGGCCATGTGCCCCAGCGCGCCTTGAGACGCCCCACTTCGTCGTACGCCCGCCAGTGACCGTCGCTGTACTCCGTACGCCGTCCTCCCGACGGCGCCGACACACGGAGCACATCGGCGAGAATGTTGAACGCCGATGTCTGTCCGGTCACACCCATGGATAGTCCAGCCACGTAGCCGTCTGCACGGACGTTAACCGCCCACTGCGCAGACGACTCCATACCACCCGCCGTCCACGCAGGCGGCTGTGTTGCGCCATCCGCCACCTGACTGAGCATGGGACGGAACATCCAGAAGTACGGCGGGTTGGTCGCTGAAGTACCCGACGAACGGATGTTGATAGCTACCCGCGCCGAAACTGCTCCTGCCGGGGCTTTGTCAATCACGAAGGATCGCGGAAGCGACGACAGGCCCCCAGTGGATGCGTTACCGCCGTTCTGCGGAGCATACGCCCCGGGTGACGAAGACATGTGCTGTCCCGCAGCGTTGTACCACGCAATAGTGACCTGAGAATCCACGCGGTGTGTTTGCAACCATGCCGAGAAACAATACGTCTTCCCAGCATCGACAGGACAGAACACTTCAGAGCCGATGGTGCGAACCTCGCCCACTGCCGTGTTGCCCTGCGCGCGCGTACCAATGCCGGTGACACCCGGGGGTGAGCGTTCGCCAGCAGCTCGGTCACCTCCTCCATCGCAACGTCGTCAACCCACAACGTGCCTGCAGTGTTATCGACATAAATGCCCAGCTGCAGTCCGGTGATCGACGTGTTCTCCGGTATCGCGTACACGGCACTCAGGTAGGTCCAAGCAGCCTTGTCTGCGACGAAGACCGTTGCTCCGCCGATCAGCTCCCCGCTGTGGTTCGCCAATCGCATCTTGCTGTTGCCGGGCGTGCCATTGAAGTCCGGGCTGCTGCGATACCAGCAGCTGTAGCGGTACTTCTTGCCAGGGCTCGTCGGCATCGTTGAGCGACCATTGGCATACGCAACCTTCTGCCGGATGGTCCCCGGATCGAAGCGCACACACATGCCGCCGGCACGCCCCTCTGTCGCCGGCCAGCTGGTGCCGGTCGCACCCGGGTCGTAGGTCCAGCCCACGTCCTTGCCTGCCTGCCACGAGCCGTTCAGGACCAAGTTGCTGCCCTGCGAAATCATCGCCGGCAACGTGGCATTGATCGTCGTGATCGACTGAGCCAGCGCGCTGGTGGTGGTCGCGGTAGCCTCCTGCAGCGCCGTCACCGATGCCGCGGTTGCCAGCGAACCGGTGCCGACCGGCATGCGGGCTTCCATCGTGCTGATGCGCTGCACCTGCGCCGAGTCGGCAGCCACACGGGCCTTCAGCTCCTCGTAGGCCAGCCCCGCAGTCAGCTGCATCGGATCCGTTCCGGTGTAATTGCCACGCATCTGAACGGCCAGCGTGTTGCGCTGGGTGGCCTCGGCCGCGTCTGCCGTGATCCGGGCTTGGGTTTCCTCCTGCACCACCGCCACCGACGCACCTGGCTGCGGACGCCCGACGGCGATGTAGTCGATCAGGTAGTAGTTGGCGACGGTCTGCGCCGACCCCAGCTGCAGGCGAATCGCATCAACGGTGGCCGGCCACTAGGCAATGTCCTGCACGTCGACAGTGGCCACGCCGTTCACGTCCCACGCCGGTTCCGGGATGGCAGCGCCCTTCTGCGCGTTCCAAGTCTTGTCGGACGTGGTGATCCACTGCACGAAGCTCCCCCATGCAGGAGTGCCCACTCTCTTCACGCGCAGCTTGACGAGCCTCCCCGCGGCTGAGCACGGCTCAAAGCTGTGCGTTGAGGGCCTGCAGGACAGCCTTCCGAATCTCGGCGGTGGCGGCCAGGAAGAGCACAGCATGCCCCATCTCGGCCCGCTGCAAAGCCGAATGGACAGCAATCGGGACCGCAGTCAGCGTTGCGATGACTACCTCGCGATAGTCCTTCCCCATAACGCACCCACTGTATATCTGAAGCGCGTGGCGTGCTTCCTCGACCTCGATAGGAAGGTACTTCCGGTCCGTCGGCTGACCGACAGCAACGCTCGTGTAGATCGGCCTGTCTTTGAAGATAGTGCCCAAGACGAGCAATTCGCCCCCTCTATTCACGCCGTTTCGATAGAGGACTTCGCTCTCGATCATTTCGTTACCTACAGAACTGCGCTCAAAGCTGCTGGAATGAAGGGGTCAGCGTTGCTTCTTTTCCTTTCCGCTCCGAGCAGCAGCATCGGTCAAGCACGCCTCTTTGCGGTGAAGCAACTCTACGGCTCGCTTTGTCAGAGGATCGTCGGACTTCGCTGCGGACACTTCGTAGAAACGAGCTACGGCTGGCGCAGCGAAATGCCAGCAGCCAGAACAGCAAAATCGTCCGGGCTCGCCGAAGCCACTCAGCAGCGCGGAGATGCTGGTGCAGATGGCGCAGCTGAATCTCGCTCACGACGGAACAACGGTCGCCGAACTGATCGCCTGGCGCACCGACGTCCTGGCCAGCGTAAAAGCAGTGTCCAAGACTCAGACCGGCAACATGACGCGCCTGCAGGAGAGTCTCGGGCACATCGTGGCCAGGCAGCTCACTGCCGGCGACGTCATCGAGCATGCCCGGCGACGGATCAGCGGAGACCACATGACCGGCAAGGGGGTAATTATCCCAGCTTGCTCACCCGCAACCATGAACGTAGAGCTAGGCTACCTGTCGGAGCTGCTGAAGCTGGCCGCCCCGATGAAAGGCGTGAAGCTCGGCGCGGACCCTGTTGCAGAAGCGCGGCCGGTGCTGCGGCTGCTGGGTTTGGTCGGGAAGTCCAAGCGGCGCGATCGACGGCCGACTGAGGCGGAGCTGCAGAAACTGCGCGGCCACTTCGACCAGGCAGCCTGGCGCTCCCAGATCCCGATGGTGGACATCATCGATTTCGCCATCCTGTCAGCCAAGCGCGAGGGCGAGATAACCCGCCTACTATGGTCGGACATCGACGTGGCCACGCGGACGGCCCTGCTGCGAGACGCCAAACACCCCCGAAAGAAGGCCGGCAACCACAAACGCTTCCCTCTCCTGGGCGACGCCTGGACCATCGTGCAACGTCAGCCACGGACAGCAGGCGAGGACCGGATCTTCCCGTACAACACGAAGTCGATCAGCACCGCGTTCACCCGGGCCTGCATCCGGCTGGCCATCGCAGATCTGTGCTTCCACGATCTGCGGCACGAGGCCACTTCACGGCTGTTCGAGCAGGGCTACGACATTCCCGAGGTAGCGCCTGTCACGCTGCATGAATCGTGGAACGAGCTGAAACGCTACACCCAGCTTCGGCCTGAGACACTGCACCGCCTTCCTATAGACCAAGCCTGACCGGCCTGCGGCGGGTGGCGCATGCCGTGCCTGGGTACGAAACGGCGAAAGCGTAGGCCTTGATTACCCAGACATCACCGACGGCATAGCGGCACATCCTAATCTGGGGTGGCAAAACAATTGGAGATTTGGGCCTACCCCCCCTTCCCGCAACCCTGCTGGTGCGGTCGGAATTGTTAACAGCAGCACCCGCACACTAAAGCGTCGCGCCAATCAGGATGAATTTCAATCATCCACATGCAGCTGATCTCTCTCGCCAGCCAGTTCCGCCCCCGAATCTACCCAGCCATAGATAGTCTTGACCTTCACGCCATTTCGAATAATGTGAAAAACTGGCGTTTCGTTGACATCAAGCTCACTCCAACCTGCTGCACCAGCCTGATTTTGCATTGGCAGATCAGGATGAAGGCGGCTCCACTCGTCTACCCCAGGATAGGGCCATATTGTAGATCTACGAACAACGAATCTAATCTTGGATCTTAGCCATTTCCACTCGGGCTGCTCTGATATTGCTTTCATCGCCCTTCTTGAAGGCGCGCAGCTGGGACTGACATACGCAACGATTTCGTCGCCTGACCTATAAGTCCATTTTTGCCATTCGACAGTCCCGTCACTTACCGCCGTTAGAACCCCCTGTTCTTTGGCCCTTAAGCCCACGATCTTGGGCAGAAGAGGAACAGAAAGCTTCTCCCTCTGTGCCAAATCATTGCCCTCACTGAAACGACGGCTCTGCACAAACGAATGATACATCCCACGGTGCTCACTATCGTCAGCTATGCCTCTACGTACGAGCTCCGCATAAAGACATTGAAGATCATTCAAAGAATCCGAATCGCCGCGATACATGTCGACTCGCATCCCCGCCCGGAACGCCTCATGAAGCACGGCATCGCCAAGCCCCGCACAGCCGCCTTCGACTAAATTGACACTCTTCCAATCGTCATAAGCAGCGGCCAACTTAGCGGCACGATCACGCGCCCCGGCCTCAAGCAGCTCACGATCCAATTCAGCAATGCGCAAATCAATAGCTACTGCAGCCCACACGCATGCAGGCTGCAGCAGCAATATCCACAAAAGAGGACTGCGAAAAAAAAACACTTCAGCAGTTCGACGTACAGATGCTGTGCATGGATTGAGTGCAAGTCGCTCTCGAGGTGCACGCGTATCCCTGATAATCTTCATACCTGGGATTGGGGTCGAGGAAAGCTGCATCCGAAGAAATCAAAACTTCCCGATCTGCGGGCGAATCCGCTCTAAGGTTTGGCAGGAGGGAAAGAGTGCGTTGGCCCCCCAAAAGCGACAAGACGCGATACGCCTGACTAGCGGAGAGCTCAGACGTAATCGGCTCATAATCATAGCCACCCAATCCTTGATCTCCGAAACGCAAGCCCGCAACAAACCGAGCCCTGGCAGCATCTGAAAAAAGCTTGAGAGGTGAGTCAGGGCTCAACGAAAGCAAGTGACTATCAAGCTGCTTCGAGGAGTTGATGGGTGCGTATTTGAGCACCACATTCTTATCTTCAATGGGCGTAGGCGAATCTGCAAACGCCGTAGTTGATGCAATGCCTGAAGCGATGAGGATCGAGAGAAAAAACACTTTCATTATTCCAGCTCCTTTCCGTTGAGGCCAATACTGACCTAATGGTGCGCTAAGAAAATCTAAAGCACTATCAAAATCATCCAACAAAGCACTGACAAGCCACAGAACACGGATACCCTCACCCCCCCTGAATTAGAGTTGAATTGACGAGAACTGAACCTAACACACGACAAGCGTAAACCCTTAAATAGCCATGAATGAAATAACTTTGACAATATATGACTGACGCTAAGTCTGTAGCTGCAGAGGTAGGGAGGCCGCACAGTGGCTATTCCTGCCTCAAGGTCACGGCAACAGACGACAGGACGAACTGATCCGGTGAGTCGCCGGCAAGCGGCGATCAATTGCAGCCGTCAATGATTCAATCTCGCGTGTGGATGCGAGGTCGGGCGATGGATTGACGGGCCGAAACTGCTCTCTAAACCCCTCCAAGAAGTCGGTTCTTGTTCCGGTTTCCCCGTTACACGGCACCTCAAACCCCTTCTTGGCCACGTCCTCGCGCAGACGCGCCTCATGCCTGGCCACCCATTTCTCAGCGCCGGCGTATCCCCGTTCGTAGCTACTGCAGCGGCGCCCCCCCCCTGGTCCATCAGCGTGGCAACCCAGCCCCCCGTCGTTCACCCGTTGCGCTAACGCGACAACTTACACACCAGCGCAGGCGATCACGGGCAGGTGATCACCTAGGCGGCTGGCAGAGCGTGTTGCCCAGTAGAAGTCGGCGGGTAGGGGCGTGGCCGGCAGGATACGGCTGGTCATCGCAAAGGCTGCGACAGGGAAGCGTGCATCCAGAGCGATAGAGCGGGCGGCAGTGAGGCAAGAGGACTGCTCCCCACCCTTAAAGGGCAAATATTTTGTTGCCCTCGGGAAAAAGGCAATCTAGGCAATCCCCCTTTCGGAGACTACATAAATTACTTATACTTCAATAACTTATACAAACATACCGAAGGTAATAATAGCGCAACCTTTGAGCAACCTGATTGCCTTTCCAGAGGGCAATTTTCACAAAGAATTTTTCCCTTAAAAATCAATGACATTGCTTTATTAGGGCTCTGAGATTGCTTCAAATTGCCATTTCTTGCAATCAAAACAATCCTTTAATATCAAAAACTTAGGCTGCTATTTCCTGGCCGATTGCTGAGATTACTCTTTTCCCGCCACCCCCCAGATTCCTAAGCGTCGGCCCCCAGCCTGACCGGCCTTCCCTGGCGCGCTGAGAGACCCCCTTTCGTGCAGGGAACCGCATGTCTGGGAACCCCGGAGAACGCCATACAGGGCCGGGGCTGGGCCGTTACGCAGGGGGTGCAGAAAAAGCACCCTATAAAGTGCGCAGGCGTGGCGGGGAGACGAGTGCGCGCGACGCGGTCTGAGCGCCAATTGACACCCGACGGCCGAACGCCTCCAATGCCGCAGAGCCGACAAAGGGGGGATGGCATGTGGTCTGATCTTCAATCAGCAGTGGCGTTGATGACGGGAGCATCTGCCTCAATCAACTCGGCGCCTTGGCTGGCGCAGGCAATACCCGAAGTCGGGAAGGTGGTTGTAGCTGTGATAACGGTCGGTGGCGCATTGGGAGGAGTCTTCCTGGGCTCACGCCTTACGGGCGGCAGGGAACGCCTCGCGCGGGAAGCGAAGCAGCGTGACGATCTGCTGTTTCTCGCCGTGACAGTCTCTGCTGTCCTTGAAGCCTTCGTTTCGGACTGCGCCTCTATCAGCGCTGACGACGGCACCTCCCGCGGGCAACTCAGCCGGACTGAGGACGGCGAGGAGTACCGATCCCCACAGGTTGAGAGCCCCAGATTGGATTTTTCGGGTTTAAAGGTGGCTTGGACTGCTCTTCCCGCCGAAATGCTCGACCGCTTGCACGCGCTCTCAGCTAAGCTCCGCAACATCGAATCCGCACTGTCAGATGTCGCGGAACACGACTGGTCACCCTACGATGAGTACTTTGAACACAGGCAGTTAAAGTACGCAAAGCTCGGCGTTAACGCAGGCCAGCTTTCGCGCGAGATCCGTTTAGCTGCTGGCCTTCCGCCCGAGCTTGATGAGGAACAGACAGTTTTCGAATGGCTCTCCGAGCGAGAGTTGCGCCTGCGGGAAGAAGGCAAGCAGCGTGACCAACGCCGTTTGGAGGCGAACGCGGAAATGATCGCCACCTTCACTCAGCAGGCTCCCAGTACCGATCGCCAGTAAAGGATCTATATGGCCTTTGTCGTACCTCAGTTCAGCAGAAAGCAAGTGGAGCGCGCGGGCGACGTTCTGCGCCAAGAACCTCCCGTTGGCAAAGACATCGTTGCAGCCATGCCAGTGATATCCAACTGGCGGGCGGCTCACGCTTATCCACTTAACACTTTCCAAGCAGCGCTTCGCAAAAAGCTAAAGGCGCAAGGACTGGATGCGGCTAACGCTGCGGTCGGGCAGCGGTTGAAACGACTCCCGTCTATCGCTTCTAAGCTGCAACGGTTTGGGGATATGTCTCTATCTCGCATGCAGGACATCGCCGGACTACGTGCGGTCGTCCCCAATCCCAAGGCGCTGGATGCGCTCCACCGATCTTATGTTCACAGTGGCCGCTTTCCTCACGAGCTACGAAAGGTGGACAACTACGTTGCTGCACCGAAGGATGATGGCTACCGCAGCATCCACCTCGTCTACCGCTACCAAAACTCGCGTGCACCTGCTTACGATGGTCTGCACGTCGAATTGCAACTTCGCACGCGGCTTCAGCATGCTTGGGCTACCGCCGTCGAGACCGTTGACGTGTTTGAGAACCTGGCGATCAAGGCCGGACGTCCCACCCCTTTGTGGCGGGAGTTTTTCCTCCTCGCTAGCGCTGCGTTCGCCGTTCAGGAAAAGACGGCTGTCCAAAATGAACTAAAGGGCTTTGCATTCAGCGAGATAGTCTGGCGCCTCCAGGATGTCGAGCGCCGCCTCAACGTGTTGGCTCTTCTTCGTGGTTTCAGCGTTGCAGCGGACAAGATTCATCAAAGCGGGCGTTCCTCGTCCGCCTATCACTTGGTTATCCTAAATACCGAACGCTCGGTGCTCACGATCAACTCGTTTGCCGAGCGTGATCTTGAAGAAGCGACGGCTGCATATGCTGAGGCCGAAGCCCGAACCGCACGCGGCGAGCCTATCGACGCCGTTCTAGTCGCGGGCGGTGGCGTTGACCAGTTGCGAAAAACCTACCCAAACTACTTCCTGGACGCTGGCGTATTTGTCCAGCGCATCACGGCCCTATGCCGGATGAACATAGGGGCGCAGTAGCGCTCCTACTTAATTCACAGCGTGCTCAATCAGTCCTTCGCGAAACTCCAACAGTGACGCGTGGCCTCGTAGCCCATATTCGCCTGCGGCTTTGGCCAGCAGGAGAGCGCATGCGCCGCAGCGCAGGTTCTGGCGGCCAGTCATCACGTTGCGGCCCCCAGCTCGAAGGGATTGAAGCGGATCACCTCATCGCCCAGCCATTCGTTGAGCGCGGTCAGCCGCGTCTGCAGGGGTGATAGTTCCATCGCAGTCCACACGGTCGCCGCCTCGCGGATCGAGCCAAAACCGCCACTGTTCTGCGGCACGATGCCAAGCAGCTGCGGCGGTGTCCGAAGGGACGCCAGCATGTCGTCGCGGGTCACGCTCTTGATGCCGGTGAATTCATCCTTTGCCGCAACCTCACTCACGGGAATCAGCTTCAATCCATCCTTGCTCCCACCCGGCGAGTGCAGGAAGAGGTTGCGGAAATTGCCCGGGCCGCGCGACTCGCGCAGGGCGTTTCGGATTTCGTCCACATTGTCTTTCTCGGTCAATGAGTCGGTCAGATACAGAATGAAACCCGCGTGCGAACCGTTGTTGTAATACTTCCGGCGGAACAGCGTCGCCGATTCGTTCAGCAGGGCCGACTGAACAGCCGGCATCCATTCCGGTAGGCCGTAAATCTCCTGGTCAACATCGGCCTCGCGCAGCTGGAACACATCGCCGCGAGCGAACTCATGCTCGATCTGGCCGGCGCGGATCTGGAAGAACTCGCCGGCCTCCACGCCTCGGCGCATGTACTTTGCCAGCGGCACCGCCAGGGAGTGATTGACACCGGACATAGCGCGGCGGCGCTCAACGTAAGCCATGCCGAAGGTGATGTAGTCCAACGTCAGCTGTGCGAATGCCTCGCGACTGAGCAGCTTGTGCGGTCGGAACGTGCTGACCAGCATGTTCCGTTTGAACGTCAGTCCGCTGTGCAGATAGGGGTTCGCGCGTGTGGTGCGGGACAGCCCGTGCAGATCCACCGGCGGCTCGAAGTAGCGACCGTTGCGCCAGCATTCGAGGTAATCGAGGATGCCGCGCGAGTCCAGCACCGGCGTGGGATCGCCGAGCCGACAGCGTCAATGCGCGCTGCCAGCAGTGCCTTTGCCACCCACCTGTTCGACGAGGGTCTGGCTGGCCGCATTGAGCCCCACCACTGTCACCTCCGCACCGTGCGCGGCCAGCTTTTCCTGCGCCCGCTCCAGCGCGGCCACGGCAGTCAGATCCCACAGGTGGGCATCGCGCAGATCAATCTGCACCTGCGGCGCCACGTGCTGGTAATCGAACGCCGCACCCAGCTGCCCCGCTGAGGCAAAGAACACCTGCCCACGCACGCAGTAGACCTGCATGTCACCGGCATCGTTGCGCTGCACATCCAGCATGCGGCCAACCTTGCGCGCGAAGAACACTGCCGACAGCAGCACACCGCTGAGCACGCCCTTGGCCAGGTCGTGGGTGGCAACGGTGACCACCACGGTCAGCAGCATCACTGCTGACGAACTACGCGGATGCGTGCGCAGGTCGCGCAGCGAGCGCCAGCTGAAGGTGCCGATGCTGACCATGATCATTACCGCCACCAGCGCGGCCATCGGGATCTGCCGCACCAGGTCGCTGCCGTACACCACCAGCACCAACAGGAACACGCCTGCCACCAGGCAGGACAGGCGGCCACGTCCACCGGAGGTCACGTTGATCACCGACTGGCCGATCATCGCGCAGCCGGCCATGCCGCCGAGGAAGCCGGTGACCGTATTCGCCACGCCCTGGCCGACGCATTCGCGGTTGCGCTCGCTGGGCGTTTCGGTGATGTCCTCGACGATCTGCAGGGTCATCATCGATTCGAGCAGTCCGACCACCGCCAGCGTGGCCGACACCGGCAGCAGAATGCGCAGCGTCTCCCAGGTGAGCGGCACATCGGGGATGAGGAAATGCGGCAGGCTATCGGGCAGCTGGCCCATGTCGCCGACGCTGCGTACGTCCACGCCGAAGCCGATCACCACGGCGGTCAGCACCACAATGGCCACCAGCGGCGACGGCACCGCGCGGGTAACGCGTGGCAGCAGGTAGATGATCGCCAGCGCGGCGGCGCACAGCACGTAGACCGTAGGGCCGCGTCCGATCAGCTCGGGCATCTGTGCCAGGAAGATCAGGATCGCCAGCGCGTTGACGAATCCGGTGATGACCGAGCGCGAGACGAAGCGCATCAGCGAGCCGAGCTTGAACACACCGGCCAACACCTGCAGCAGGCCGGCCAGGATGCTGGCGGCGAACAGGTACTGCAGGCCATGGTCCTTGACCAGGTCGACCATCACCAGCGCCATCGCACCGGTGGCGGCGGAGATCATACCGGGTCGGCCGCCAGCAATGGCAGTGATGACGGCAATGGAGAACGCCGCATACAGGCCGACCTTGGGGTCGACGCCGGCGATGAGCGAGAAGGCGATGGCCTCGGGAATCAGGGCCAGGGCGACGACGATACCGGACAGCAGGTCGCCACGGATGTTGCCGAGCCATTGCTGGCGCAGGGGGTAGGACGTTTGCATGGGAAAACTCCGCGCGCATGCGGGCGTGGCCGCAAGGCGCTGCAGTGGGATACACGGGTTCCTGAGCCGGTGCCGGGGGCACGGCCGGACCATCGACGTTGCGCGCGCCAGAAGAGGCGACGGTCAACCGAGGGCGGCAGGGGTCAGGGTGGCGTGATCACTGCGGGGAGGTGTGGGTGCGTGGGAGGGGCGCAGTCTACGGGAAGCGGCCCCACGGGGGTAGCGCGGATGGCCGGCGAAGGCAGCGAAACGCAGCAGAGCATGGCTCCGCTCTACAATCACAGCATGGCCGCCAACCGCCCGCAGTTCTTCGACCCCGCCACCGAACAGGGCGTGCTGCGCCTGTCGATCGCCGCCTCGCTGCTGCTGGCCGCGGCGGCGGTGGTGTTCGGCCTGCTGGCCAATTCCTCGCTGATCATCTTCGACGGCATCTACGGCCTGATCGACGTGGTGATGACCTGGCTGTCGCTGCTGGTGGCGCGGCTGATCGCGCTGTCCACCCAGACCGACGCACTGCAATCGCGGCTCAACCAGCGCTTCACCATGGGATTCTGGCACCTGGAGCCGATCGTGCTGGGGGTGAGCGGCACGCTGATGATCGGCGCCGCGCTGTATGCCCTGGTCAATGCGGTCGATGCGTTGATGTCCGGTGGACGCCATATCGCGCTCGGCCCGGCCATTGCCTTCGCCGGGCTGTCGATCGTGGGCGAAGGCGCGCTGGCCTGGTTCATCCTGCGCGCCAACCGCCGCATCGGCTCGGAGTTCATCGCATTGGACGCGAAGAACTGGGTGATCGCGGCCAGCATGTCGGCCTGCTACCTGCTGGCCTTCCTCGGTGGTGTACTGGTGCAGGGCACCTCGTGGGTTTGGATCGGGCCCTACATCGATCCGGCCATCCTCGCCTTCGTCTGCGTGCTGGTGATGATCGCTCCGCTCGGCACCGTGCGCCGGGCGCTGGCCGGCATCCTGCTGGTAACCCCGCCGGAACTGCAGGCCCATGTGGATGCAGTGGCACGCGCGATCGTGGCCAAGCACGGCTTCGTCGAGCACCGCAGCTACGTGGCCCAGGTGGGGCGTGGCGAGCAGATCGAGCTGTTCTTCGTGGTGCCGGAAAACGACCCGCCGCGGCCGCTGGTGGAATGGGACCAGCTGCGCGACGAGATCGGCGATGCACTGGGCGAGGCCTCGCCGGACCGCTGGCTGACCATCATGTTCACCACCGACCGCGAGTGGACGATCTAGGCCGACAGGACGATGAATCAAGTTTTCCGGACGTATTGCAACCCAACGTACGCGGAAACCGGGCAAAGTAGGCTCCAACGCAACACCCACCCACCGACCAGGAGCATCCCAATGTCCATCGAAAAGGTTCTGTACACCGCCCAGGCCACCTCCACCGGCGGCCGTGAAGGCCGTTCCGTCTCCTCCGACAACGTGCTGGACATCCAGCTGTCGACCCCGCGCGAGCTGGGCGGCGCCGGTGGCCCAGGCACCAACCCGGAGCAGCTGTTCGCCGCTGGCTATTCGGCCTGCTTCCTGGGCGCGCTGAAGTTCGTCGCCGGCCAGGCCAAGGTCGCGCTGCCGGCCGACACCACCGTGACCGGCAAGGTCGGCATCGGCCAGATCCCGACCGGTTTCGGCATCGAAGCCGAGCTGACCATCAATGTGCCGGGCGTGCCGCGCGAGCAGGTGGAAGAGCTGGTGCAGAAGGCACACATCGTGTGCCCGTACTCCAACGCCACCCGAGGCAACATCGACGTGACGCTGATCGTTGCCTGATGCGGCCGGGGGTCAGAGCCCTTTCGCGTTGCGAAAGGGATCCGACCCCAAAAAAATGGGCGGATGCCGGTCGAAACCGAGCATCCGCCCATCCCACCTCGGGTGGGCCCCGGCGCGCGGCCGGGGACGCATTCGCTTACTTCTCGCTCGTAATGAGCTGCACGACGCTGGAGAAATCCAGTTTGCCGCGGCCGGCCTGGTGGTTCATCGAGTACAGGTTGCGGGCCACTTCTCCCAGCGGGATCGAGGCGCCGACACTCATCGCCGCCTCCACCGCCAGGCCCATGTCCTTGAGCATCAGGTCGCTGCCGAAACCACCGCTGTAACCACGCGACGCCGGGGCGTTTTCCAGCACGCCCGGCCACGGGTTGCACACTTCAGTGGCCCAGCTGCGGCCGGTGCTGACGGCCATCATCTGCGACAGCACCTTCGGGTCCAGCCCGTGTGCCACGCCCAGTGCGATGGCTTCACCGGTCACCGCCATGATCACGCCCAGCGCCATGTTGTTGCACAGCTTGGCGACCTGGCCGGCACCACTGGCGCCCACGTGGAAGATGTTCTTGCCCATCGCCTGCAGCACCGGACGGGCGCGCTCCAGCGCGTCCTCTTCGCCACCGACGATGAAGGTCAGGGTGCCGGCCTGCGCACCGGCGGTACCGCCGGACACCGGCGCGTCGATCATCTGCAGGCCACGTGCGGCGGCGGCTTCGGATACCTTGCGGGCGCTGGCCGGGGCGATCGTGCTGCAGTCGATGACCAGTGCACCGGCCGGAATCGCGGCGAGGATGCCGTCGTCGCCCAGATACACGCCTTCGACGTGGCGACTGGCCGGCAGCATCGAAATCACCACCTCGGCATCGGCCAGGGTTTCGCGCGCCGATGCGGCCGCGCTGGCGCCAGCATCGACGGCGGCCTGCACTGCGGCAGGGACCAGATCGAACACGCGCACGGTGTGGCCGTTCTTGACCAGGTTGGCGGCCATCGGGCCACCCATGTTGCCCAACCCGATGAATGCAATGCGGCTCATGCAAGGCTCCTTTCAACAAGGGGAGTGCCCAGGTCGGCCAGCGGATGCGCGGCATCGGCCCAGGGGGAAGCGAAGAAGGTGTCGGCCCACGCGCCGGTGGCCTCGGCCAGGGTGGCCGGGTTCCACTGCGGATTGCGGTCCTTGTCGATCAGCAGCGCGCGGATGCCTTCGGCGAAATCACCGTGGGCGGCGCAATGCAGGGCGACGATGTACTCCAGGCGGTAGATCGCGGCCAGGTCCTGGCCGGCACTGCGTCGCTGCAGCTCGTACGACAGCCGTGCCGAGCCGGGTGCACCGGCGGCGAGGGTCTTCTGTGCGGCCTGCAACCAGGCATCGTCGGTCTGCAGACCGGCAATGCGCGCCACGATGGCCTGCAGCTCATCGCCTTCGCACAGCGCCTCGACCTGCGCGGCATTGGCCAGCAGCGGGCCGGTGGCGGCGTCACTGGCATGCGACTGCAGCAGATGGCTGAGGCGTTCGTGGTTGTGGGCCGCGTTGCTGGACCACGCGACCTGCAGCAGCGCATCGAACACCGCGCTACGGCGTTCTTCGGCCACATGCACGTCGGCCAGGCCGGCGTAGATGGCGTCGCCCGGGTTCAGCAGCGCGCCGGTCAGGGCAAGGAACAGGCCACCATTGCCCGGCACGCGCGGCAGCAGCCAGCTGCCACCCACGTCCGGGAACAGGCCCACGGTGATTTCCGGGAAGGCCAGCTTGGAGCGTTCGCTGACCACGCGGTGGCTGGCGCCGGACATCAGGCCGATGCCGCCGCCCATCACGATGCCGTGGCCCCAGCACAGGATCGGCTTGGCGTAGGTATGGATCAGGTAGTCGACGCGGTACTCGACGTCGAAGAACTCGGCGGCGTAGTCGTTCCCGCGGATATCACTTTGGCCGGCGTCGCGGTAGGCACGCATGCTCTGGTACAGGCTGTGCAGGTCACCGCCGGCGCAGAACGCCTTCTCACCGGCGCCCTGCAGCACCACCATGGCGATGGCATCGTCGTCGGCCCAGGCATTCAACTGCTTCAGCAGCAGGTGTGCCATCGGCAGCGAGAAGCCATTGAGCGTGCGCGGTGCGTTCAGCGTGGCGATGCCGATGCGCGTGCCATTGCTGGCCACGCGCTCTTCGAACAGCACCGGTGCTTGTTCGGCAACGGTGTCGGTGGTCATGCGTTCTTCCACTGCGCGGCGCGCTTTTCAAGGAAGGCACTGACGCCCTCGACCTGATCGGCGGTGTCGAACAGATCGACGAAGGCCTCGCGCTCGGCCACCAGCGCCGACGCATGGGTACCGGTGCGGGTGGACTGCACCAGGGTCTTGCAGGCGGCGATGCTGGTCGGGCTCTGCTTGCCGGCCTTCTTCGCCCATTCCAGGGCCAGTGCCTTGGCTTCGCCCTTGCCGACCTTTTCTTCGGCCAGGCCAATCCGCAGTGCGGTTTCAGCGTTGATGCGCTCGCCCAGCAGGATCATGCGCTTGGCCCAGCCCTCGCCGACCAGGCGCGGCAGGTTCTGGGTGCCACCGGCGCACGGCAGCAGGCCGACGGTGGCCTCTGGCAGCGCCACCTGGGCATGGTCTTCGATGATGCGCAGGTCGCAGGCCAGCGCACATTCCAGGCCGCCGCCCATGGCGTAGCCGTTGATGGCGGCGATGGACACGCCACGGAACGCGGACAGCGCTTCGAAGGCTTCGCCGAAACGGCGCGCGGCTTCGCGTGCGGCGGCCTTGTCGCCCGAGGCGAACTGGTTGAGGTCGGCGCCGGCGGAGAAGAACTTCTCGCCATCACCGGTGATCACCAGCGCGTAGATGTCGCGGTCTGCGTTGAGCGCGCCCACCAGGTCGCGCAGCGCCGAAAGGCTGTGCACGGTCCAGGTATGCGCCGGCGGGTTGTGCAGGGTGACGACGGCGGTGTGGCCATCGGCCTCGACCTTCAGGCCCACGTGTTCCTGGGTACGCCAATCCTTCATCGCAGTTCCTCTTCGGTGTTGAGCAGGTGACGGGCGACGATCACCCGCATGATCTCGTTGGTGCCTTCCAGGATCTGGTGCACACGCGAATCGCGCAGCAGGCGTTCGATCGGGTATTCGCGGATGTAGCCGTAGCCGCCGTGGATCTGCAGCGCTTCATTGCAGACGTTGAAACCGGCATCGGTGGCGAAGCGCTTGGCCATCGCACACCACACATTGGCATCGCTGGCACCGGCGTCGAGCTTGCGCGCAGCCGAATGCACCATCTGCCGGGCGGCCACCAGTTCGATGGCCATGTCGGCCAGCTTGAACTGCAGCGCTTGAAAATCAGCCAGCGCCTTGCCGAACTGGCGGCGCTCGCCCATGTAGCGGCGTGCGGCATCCAGCGCGCCCTGCGCAGCACCCAGCGAGCACGCGGCGATGTTGATGCGGCCACCATCGAGCCCCTTCATCGCCAGCTTGAAGCCGCCACCTTCCTCTCCCAGAAGGTGGCTGACCGGTACGCGGACGTTTTCGAAGGTGATGCCGCGGGTGGGCTGGCTGTTCCAGCCCATCTTCTCTTCCTTGCGGCCGAAGCTGATGCCCGGCAGGTCCGCCGGCACCGCAATGGCGCTGACACCCCCAGCACCGGCACCACCGGTACGCACCATCACCACCAGCAGTTCGGTGGCACCGGCGCCGGAAATGAAGGCCTTGGATCCGTTCAGCACATAGAAGTCACCGTCGCGTACGGCGGTGGTCTTCAGCGAGGCCGCATCGGAACCTGCGCCCGGTTCGGTCAGGCAGTACGAGGCCAGCTTGCTGCCCGAGGACAGATCGGTTCCCCACGCATCGCGCAGCGCCGGCTGGCCCCACTTGGACACCATCCACGACGCCATGTTGTGGATGCTGATGTACGCCGCGGTCGACGGATCGACGTTGGCGAGCTCCTCGATTACGACGGCGGCGTCCAGTCGGCTCAGGCCGCTGCCGCCCACTTCCGGGTCCATGTACAGACCGCAGAAGCCCAGTTCACCGGCCTTGGCGATCGCCTCGCGCGGGAAGATGCCCTCCGCATCCCATCGCGCGGCGTGCGGTGCCAGTTCGGCCTGTGCGAAGTCGCGCGCCGCCTCGCGGTACGCCTGCTGCGCTTCTTCCAGTTCCGTCGTCATCGAGTGGCTCATGGCTGCTCCTGCCGTTACTTCAGGCTGATCGTGGTGTTGACGCCATGGCTGAGCGTCTCGTCATCGAACCAGCGCGCGGTGACCGTCTTGGTCTGGGTGTAGAACAGCACCACCTGCTTGCCGTACGGGCCCAGATCGCCCAGCTTGGAAGCACGCGAACCGGTGAAGGAGAACAGCGGCACCGGCACCGGGATCGGCACGTTGATGCCGACCTGGCCAACGTCGATGTCTTCCTGGAACTTGCGCGCAGCCGCGCCGGACTGGGTAAACAGTGCGGTGCCGTTGCCGTTCGGGTTGCTGTTGACCATCGCGATGGCCTCTTCCAGCGTTTCCGCTTCGAGGATGACCAGCACCGGCCCGAAGATCTCTTCCTGGTAGATGCGCATGTCGGTGGTGACACCGGCAAAGATGGTCGGGCCGACGAAGTTGCCCTTCTCGAAACCATCGACCTGCGGCTTGCGACCGTCCAGCACCAGCTTGGCGCCCTGCTCCACGCCCGATGCGATCAGGCCTTCCACGCGCTCGCGGGCGCCGCAGGAAATGACCGGACCGACGTCGGTGCCGGCCACGGTGCCACCGCTGACCTTCAGGGTCTTGGCCTTGGTGACCAGGTCCTGCACCCAGTTGCGTGCTTCACCGACCAGCACCAGCGTGGAGGCGGCCATGCAGCGCTGGCCCGCAGCACCGAAGGCGGCGCCGACCATCGCGTTGAGGGTCTGTTCCTTGTTGGCGTCCGGCAGCACCACGGCGTGGTTCTTGGCGCCCATCATGCACTGCACGCGCTTGCCGGCCAGCGAGGCACGGTTGTAGACGTGGGTGCCGACGCGGGTGGAACCGACGAACGACACCGCCTTGATGTCCGGGTGGTCGCAGATCGCGTTGACCACTTCCTCGCCGCCGTGGACGACGTTCAGCACGCCCTTCGGAATGCCGGCTTCCAGCGCCAGCTCGACCAGGCGCATGGTGACCATCGGGTCCTGCTCGGACGGCTTGAGGATGAAGGTGTTGCCGGTGGCGATCGCCATCGGGAACATCCACAGCGGGATCATCGCCGGGAAGTTGAACGGGGTGATGCCGGCGCACACGCCCAGCGGCTGCATGATCGAGTAGGTGTCGACGCCGTTGGCCACGTTGTTGGCCAGCTCGCCCAGCTGCAGGTTGCCGATGGCAGCGGCGTGCTCGACCACTTCCAGGCCGCGGAACACATCGCCTTCCGCGTCCGGCAGGGTCTTGCCCTGTTCGGCGGTGAGGATGTGGGCCAGCTCGCTCATGTTCTCGCGGATCAGCTGCTGGTACTTCAGGAAGATGCGCGCACGGGTGCCGATCGGGGTCTTGCGCCAGGTCTTGAAGGCTTCCTTGGCCGCAGCAACGGCGGCATCCACTTCGCTGGTGGTGGCGAACGGCACCTGGGCCAGCACGTCCTGGGTGGCCGGATTGATCACGTCCTGCCAGTGGGAGGTGGCCGATTCGACGAACTGGCCATCGATCAGCATGCGGATACGGGGCGCTGCAACAGTCATGACGACAATCCCACTGGCTCGAAAGATGCTTGGCATTATTCACAACACCCTCCTCGATTTCCGGCCTGAATCCGCTTAATCTGGCCAACACGCCAGACGATTCATGTTAATTCTGTGAATTATTCAGCCATCCAGCGGCAACTCGGCCTTCGCCTGCTGCGGCTGCGCGAACAGCGGGGCTACAGCCAGGCAGCCCTGGCGCAGGCGCTGGGGCTGTCGGCCAGCTACCTGAACCAGATCGAGCGCAACAAGCGCCCACTGACCCCGGCCGTGCAGAAGAAGCTGGGCGAGGTGTTGGGCGATGTTTCCTCCCTGTTCGACGACGATGAGCCCGCCGCGCTGCAGGAAGCGCTGGGCGAAACCCTGCGAGATCTGGGCTTGGCCGACGTCAGTGCTACCGAGCTGCGCGCGCTGGCAGGCAACCTGCCGCAGGTCAGCCGCGCCCTGCTGGACCTGCATCGCCGCCACCTGGCATTGCGCGAGCATGCCGCCGCGCTGGAGTTCCAATTGGGCGAGCCGGGTGCGGGCAGCACGTTGCCGGCGGGTGACCAGGTGCGCGAGTTCTTCAACCGCATGCACAACCACATTCCCGAGCTGGACGAACTGGCCGAGCAGCTGTTCGCCGAATGGGGGCTGGCGCCGGGACACGTGGCGCCACGGCTGCGCCAGCTGCTGGCCGACCGCCACGGGGTGCTGGTGGAAGTGGCCGCGCTGCAGGCCGGGCGCGAAAAGCGCCAGTACGACGCCGGTGCGCGGCGGCTGTGGCTGCCCGATTATCTGGAGCCTGGCCAGCAGGCATTCCAGATGGCCGCCGAGCTGGCGCTGCACGGTTACCTGCCGCAGATCGATGCGGTGGTGGCGCGTGCCGGCTTCACCGACGACGCGCGCATCGCGCAGGCACGGATCGGTCTTTCCAACTATTTCGCCGGCGCGCTGGTGATGCCGTACATGCGCTTCCTGCGTGCGGCCGAAGCCAGCAGCTACGACATCGAACTGCTGGCGCATCAGTTCGGCGTCGGCTTCGAAGCGGTCTGCCACCGGCTGAGCACGCTGGCACGGCGCAGCGCACCCGGCCTGCCGTTTTTCTTCATCCGGGTGGACCGCGCCGGCAACGTATCCAAGCGCCACTCCGCCACCGATTTCCACTTCTCGCAGGTGGGTGGCTCGTGCCCGCTGTGGATCGTCTACGAGGCGTTCAACCAGCCGGGGCGCATCCTTACGCAGACGGCGCGCATGCCCGATGGGCGTCGTCATTTCTGGCTGGCGCGGCAGGTCAGCAGTGGTCCGGTCGGCCATGGCCAGCCGCGCAAGACGTTCGCGGTGGCGCTGGGCTGCGATCTGCAGCACGCCGAGCGGCTGGTGTATTCACTGGGGCTGGATGTGCAGAGTCCGGGGAATTCGGTGTCGATCGGCCCGGGGTGCCGGGTGTGTCCGCGCGAGGACTGCATGCAGCGCGCGTTCGCTCAGTTGCCGGGGCGATAGGGTTGGTTCGGCAGGGCTGCGCCCTGCACCTGCAGAGGCCGAAGCAACGGCAACAGCAACGGCAAAAGCTGGCATTCCGTGGGATGGCGGGGCGGTGTCGGATTGCGGGGACGCCGTGAACCCGTCCCTGGGGGCTTGGCCGCGGCATCCATGCCGCGGACACCCCGCAATCCGACACCACCCCGCCTTCGACAGGTTCCTGCTACCTGTCGGAACGACGTATTGCCCTGGTGGGTGTCGACCTTGGTCGACACGGTAGATCCACGCATGGCGTGGATCTACTAAACCTTTCGTGCGTAGGCTGCATCCCATTGCAATGCCCATCCTGGAGACACCCAATGTCCTTGCTGCGCTCTTGCCTGGTCCTGCTGCTCGCCGCCGTCGCTGCGCCGGCGTGGGCGACCTTTTCCATTGCGGCCTGCAATGAGGCCGGCGACTGCGGTGTGGCGGTGGCTACGCACAACCTGGCGGTCGGGGGTGTGGGTGTGCCGTGGGCACAGGCGAAGGTGGGCGCGGTCGCCAGCCAGTTCGAGACCAACCCGACCTATGGCTCCAAAGGCCTTGAGCTGTTGGCCGAAGGCCGCACGCCTGCGCAGGTGCTGAAGCAGCTGTTGGATGAAGACGGCAACTTCGATGGCACCACGCTTGCCGAGCGCCAGGTGGGACTGGTCAGCGCGCGCGGCGGCAATGCGCAGTACACCGGCGCCACCGCGCAGCAGGCGGGTTGGGCCGGTGCGCAGGGTGAGGGCATGCTGAGCGTGCAGGGCAATGGCCTGGCCGGGCCAGAGGTGCTGGCATCGATGCAACGCGTCTTCGCCGCCTCACGTGGGCCGCTGGCCGCACGCTTGTTGGCGGCGCTGGAAGCCGGTCAGGCAGCGGGGGGGCAACGCAGCGGGCAATGGTCGGCGGCGCTGCTGGTGCGCACGCCCGGGGGCGACTGGCAGGACACCGACCTCCGCGTGGACGCCGACCCGCGTGCGGTAGCGAGGCTGCGCGAGCTGTACGACATGCGCCTGTCCAACGAAGCGATCATCCGCGCCGAGGAGCGTTGGGAGAAGGGTGATGTGGCAGGCGCGCGCGCGGCGCTGGCAACGTCGTTGTCGCTGGCGCACGGCTGGGACCGCACCTGGGCGCGCGCCGCACGATTGGCGATGCGACAGGGCGATACCGCGCTGGCGCGCGAATATCTGGCCGGCCTGCGTGCGCTCAATCCGGGCTGGGTGAAGCAGGAACTGACGTTGCCGTTGTATGCACCGTTGCAGGGTGATGCGGTGGTGGCGCCGTGGCGGTGACGCACCGCGGGGTCAGATCGTGCCGACCAAGGTCGGCACCCACCAGAGCAGTTCAATCGGCTGCGGCGTTGATCAATAGATCGGCGTCACTTTCATCTGCGGCAGCGGGCGCGGCGCGCCATCGGTGAGGTCCGGGCCCAGGTCGTCCCAGCTGCGTCCCTGCTCGACCATCAGCCCCCACAACTGCTGCGAGGCCAACCGCTTGTCCTCCGAGCCCAGCTTGTACGACGGCGGCGTCGGCTGGCCGCTGGCAACCATCGCGTACGCTGCACGGTAGGCCAGTACCTGCTGCGCCGGGTCATCGGTACGCGCCACTTCCAGCGTGTAGCGCTGGTAGGCCGAGGCCAGGTTGCGCCAGCGGATCCAGTAGTGGTTCTCGAACGAGAACGAACAGAACCGTGCACCGGCCAGGCTGCCCTTGTCGGCGATGCGGGTCAGCACCTCCTGCGGCATGTCCAGGTTCATGCCGCCCTCGTCGCCCTGCAGGCTGACGTGCACGATGCGGTCGCGGTAGCCCGGTGCACGCGCCTGCAGCAGGTCGCGCCAGTTCTGCATGGTCGCCACCACCGCGAACAGGAAACGGCCCAGCTCCGCAGCGGCCAGCGGTGTGGCGATCGACTGGTAGGTCCGCTGCCAACCGTGGCGGTTCTCGGTGGGCAGGAACACGGCTTGTTCCAGCGCCTGGCGGCCACTGCTGCCGTGGCTCACCTCTTCGGCATGCTGCGGGTAGACCAGATTGATGGCGAAGGTCGGCCAGCGCGGCAACGCGGCATCGAACAGGTGGATCGGGAAGTTGCTGCTGATGCCACCATCGGAGAACCAGCAGATCCGGAACGCGGTGATCACCGGGCCGCAGGTCTGCCCGGCACTGGTCAGCCCTTCCATGCTGTCGGCCACGTTCTGCCCGCCCTCATCTGCAGCCGTCGACGTCGGCTCGCAGCGACGTTCGCGACGCGAGGGCTCATGCAGCGGCACCGCGCTGATCAGCAACGGGAAGCTCAGGCTCATGCGCGTGGCCACCAGCACCGGCAGCGACGCGCCCTGCGGCAGATGGTAGTAGTTGCGGCCTTCAACCTCGCGCGGTGGGCCGGCACGGTCGACCATCCACTGCACCACACTGGCCGGAAACAGCTGTTCGAACTCCTCGCGCAGGAACCAGAACTGCGCCCCACCCAACGGCAGCGTGCGCGGTTCGTTATGCGACACGCAGGTGGTGATCATCTGCAGGCTGATCGCATGCGGGCTGTCCGGCTCACCGGCATAGCGCGGCGCATCGTGCAGGTCGGCGAAGGTGAGCGGTGCATCCAGCGGCTTGCCTGACAACTGCTGCAGGCACTCGTGCAGCCACTCGGTCAATGCCGGCTTGCGCGCGTCGCGGCCGAGGCCGCTGCACAGGCCCAGCAGATTGCGCCGCGCCACCCGCGCCACCCGCAGCGCGGCGCCGGCCACGCCGGCACCATAAGCGCACAGCAGCGACGGCAGCAGCGTGGCGGCCACGCCGCTCCAGCCACCGCCCCACCAGCCCAGGCCCAACAGCAGCGCCAGCGACACCAACACCTCCAGTGGCGCGATCTCGAACACGGCAACGGCCAGGCACAGCAGCTTGTGCGGCAGGCGGGCATTACCGGTCAGCACCACCAGCAGCCGATAAGCCGCACGAGCGCCTCGCGCCGGCTGGAACAGGCTGTAGATGAAGCCGCGCCGCGACAGCTGCGCCGACACCGCCGACAACCCGCTGTAGCCTGCGTCGCCGGACAGGTGCTCACCCGCCTGCTGCTGACGATCACCGCACGCCGCTGCCGCTGCCACCGCCGCGGCGATGGCGCCGGCCGAGGTGCCGCCGATGCTCTTGAAGCGATATTCGCGGGCCAGCGCCAGTACCGCATTGGGGTACACGATGCCGCTGGTGATGCCACCTTTCATGACCAGATCGCAGTACTTCGCCGCCACGAGCCACCTCCCGTCTGTCGGTGCCCAGTATGGCAAGAGGCGCTCTCACAGCCTGAGAAACCAGCCACAGCCCTGCACTTTCATTGGGCCTTGACCATTGCCGCCAACGCGTCCACCGTGGGCATGCCGAAGGTATCCCTGCCGTGGCGTTGATGGCGGCAGGGATTTAAACGGGAATCCGGTGAAGGCGCCTTGCGCGCCCATTCCGGAGCTGCCCCGCAGCGGTGAATGGAAACGAATCCTGCCAACAGCACTGGGCTCACGCCTGGGAAGCGGCAGGTAGTAGGTGGGCTGCGGCCTGTGTCCATCAGCCCGAATACCTGCCCCGGCCAGGGGACACGACCGTCCCCTGACTCGACCTGGAATCTCCGCGGGGAGGTTGCCGGGGCCGTCGTCGTCCTGCGCGTGCAGGCGATGCCGCCGCGCGCGTCCTTTTCACGGTATCCGGCCAGACCTGTTCACCCACGCGCTGATGCATGGGCCACCGCCGTTGCCGGCGGTCCATGCGGTACCTGACGATGACCGAGCTCCAACGCCCCACCCTGACCCTGCCCGCCGACGGCAAGCGCCTGCTGCTGCATTCGTGCTGCGCGCCCTGTTCGGGCGAAGTAATGGAGGCGATCACCGCCTCCGGGATCGACTACGCGATCTTCTTCTACAACCCCAACATCCATCCGGTGAAGGAATACGAACTGCGAAAGCAGGAAAACATCCGCTTCGCCGAACAGCACAACATTCCATTCATCGACTGCGACTACGACACGGACAACTGGTTCAGTCGTGCACGCGGCATGGAGAACGAGCCCGAGCGTGGTATCCGCTGCACGATGTGCTTCGACATGCGTTTCGAGCGCACCGCGCTGTATGCGCACGAGCACGGCTACGACACCATCAGTTCGTCGCTGGGCATTTCGCGCTGGAAGAACATGACGCAGATCAACGACTGTGGCATCCGCGCTGCATCCCGCTATGAAGGCCTGCAGTACTGGGATTACAACTGGCGCAAGGGCGGCGGCGCCAGCCGCATGGTAGAGATCAGCAAGCGCGAGCAGTTCTACCAGCAGGAATACTGCGGCTGCGTGTACTCGCTGCGCGATGCCAACCGCCACCGCCGCGAGAACGGCCGCGAACGGATCAAGATCGGCCTGCTGTACTACGGGCAGGACGCTGAGACGCCGCAGGGCGATTGACGTGTGGGCATGGGGCGGCCACGCTGGTCGCCCCTTCTGTTGTACCGGAACTGCCATGACCGCCCTGCCCGCCGATGTCGCCCTGCTGGTGATCGACCTGCAGCCGGACTTCATGCCCGGCGGTGCGCTGGCCTGCGATCAGGGCGATGCGCTGGTGGCACCGATTGCTGATCTGCTGGCGCAGCGCCGCTACGGCACCGTGGTGGCGACACAGGACTGGCACCCGGCCGACCATGCCTCGTTTGCCAGCCAGCATCCCGGCCAGCGCCCGTTCGAAACCATCCTGCTGCACGCGCAGCCGCAGACCCTGTGGCCGGACCACTGCGTGCAGGGCAGCGCGGGTGCTGCCTTGCACCCGGATGTGGACTGGACCGTGGCCGACCTTATCCTGCGCAAGGGCACCCGCCAGCAAGTGGATTCGTACAGTGCCTTCCGCGAGAACCACGGGCCCGACGGTACCCGTCCCGCCACCGGCCTGGCCGGTTGGCTGCACGAGCGTGGCATCCGCGAGGTGCACGTGTCCGGCCTGGCCCGCGACTACTGCGTGCTGTGGAGCGCGCAGGACGCGGTGAAGTCCGGCTTCCGGGTGAAATTCCTGTGGGAGCTGACCAAGCCGGTGACCGAAGCCAACGACGCGATGGTGCGCGAGGCGCTGGGCAAGGTGGGGATCGCGATCGCCTGACCCACAACGGTAGTGCCGGGGGGGGGGGGGG
>NZ_JBWKOO010000012.1:0-43500 GCF_059416125.1 Stenotrophomonas sp. GW821-FHT09E08 | reverse complement strand
TCTCTGCTGTTGCCGGCCAGCGGCCGGCACTACCGGAACACGACCGTGCGGTGCCCGTTGAGCAGGATGCGGTGCTCCACATGCCGGCGCACGGCGCGTGCCAGCACCAGCGATTCAGTATCGCTGCCCAGCCGCACCAGTTCGCGCGGTGCCATCGCGTGGTCCACGCGGGCCACGTCCTGTTCGATGATCGGGCCTTCGTCCAGATCCTCGGTGACGTAGTGCGCGGTGGCGCCGATGATCTTGACGCCGCGCGCGTGCGCCTGGTGGTACGGCTGCGCACCCTTGAAGCTGGGCAGGAAGCTGTGGTGGATGTTGATCGCACGACCGGCCAGGGCGCGGCACAGCGTGGGTGACAGGATCTGCATGTAGCGCGCCAGCACTACCAGGTCGATGCGCTCGCGTTCGACCAGGTCGATGATCTGCTGCTCCTGTACCGCACGCGTATCGGCGGTCACCGGCAGGTGATGGAACGGCACCTGGTAGGACGCGGCCAGCGCTGCGAAGTCGGCATGGTTGGACGCCACCGCCGCGATGTCGACCTTCAGCTGGCCGCTGTGGGCACGGAACAGCAGGTCGTTGAGGCAGTGCCCCTGCTTGCTGACCAGCACCAGCAGGCGTGCGCGGCGTCGGCCATCGTGCAGTTGCCAGTCCATGCCGAAGCCGGCGGCGAGCGTAGCCATGGCGGCGTGTACGGTCTCCAACGGCAGGCTCGCATCGCGGTCGAAGTGCACGCGCAGGAAGAAGCGGCCGCTTTCCTCGTCGCCGAACTGCTGGGCGTCGAGGATGTTGCAGCCGTGGTCGAACAACAGGCCGGACACGCGGTAGACGATGCCGGTACGGTCGGGGCAGGACAGGGTGAGGATGGAATCGGGGCGCATCTTCCGAGTGTAGGGCAGCGACATGCCTGCCGGATCGATGGTCACCGATGCAACCGACCTGCTTGGTTCAGTCCCAAGCGATACTTGGGTTTCTCCATGGCAAGCTGGTCGGTCATGAACCTGTTGCAACTGATCCGCAGCTTCACCCGCACCGCAGAGACCGGCAGCATTGCCGCTGCGGCCCGCATCCTTGGCATCAGCGCCACCGCAGTCGGCCAGAACATCAACCGGCTGGAGGCGCATCTTGGCGTACGGTTGCTGAACCGAAGTACGCGCCAGCTGGCCCTCAGCGAGGCCGGCGCGCTGTACCTGGCGCAGGTGCGCCACATCGAAGCCGACCTGGCACGCGCGCAGGCGATGGTCACCTCCGGTGACATCGAACCGGCCGGACCGCTGCGCATCGCCAGCAGCAGCGCGTTCGGTCGCCACGTGCTTGCGCCGTTGCTGCCTTCGCTGCAGCAGCGCTACCCGCAACTGCAGCTGGAGCTGCGGCTGACCGACCGCGCCGTGCAGCATGGTCCGGAGGCGGTGGATGCCAGCATCCGCATCGGTGCGCAGCTGGAGGACGGCGTGGTCGCGCGGCAACTGGCGCGCGTGCCCTTCGTGTTCTGTGCCTCACCGGCCTATCTGAAGGCACATGGCACGCCGCAGCTACCCTCCGACCTGAGCGGCCATCGCGGTCTGCTGCACCGCTTTCCCACCGACGGCCGGCCGCTGCGCTGGTGCCTGCTGAAGGATGGCCAGCGCGTGGGCACCGCGCTGCCGCCGAGCATGGTCTGCGATGACATCGACGCGTTGGCGACGCTGGCGGCGGCCGGTGCCGGCATCACCCGGCTGGCTGCGTTCGTGGCCGAGCCGTACCTGCGCGATGGCCGCCTGCAGGCGGTGTTCGGCGCCGATACCGCGTGGCGACCGGAGCCGATGGAAGTCTATTTCTGCGTCAGCGACCGTCGCGACTTCACCGCCAAGATCCGCGCGCTGTTCGAGCACCTGCAGGCCGGCATGGCGCCGGCCTGGCGGGTGTGAGCCTCAGCGCGTCTTGAACACGCCGCGTGCATCGCGCGGCTCGCAGCGCAGGTACTGCGGCGCCGCGTCCACACTGTCACGCAGCGCGGCGGCGGCATGCCACGGCCAGCGCGGGTCGTAGAGGATGCCGCGCGCCAGCGCTACCGCATCGGCATGGCGATGGCGCAGGATCGACTCGGCCTGCTCCGGTTCGGTGATCATGCCCACCGCGATAACCGGCATGCGCACCTTGGCCTTGATCGCCGCCGCGAACGGAACCTGGTAGCCCGGGCCGACGTTGATCTTCTGGCGCTCGTCCAGG
This sequence comes from Stenotrophomonas sp. GW821-FHT09E08, assembly GCF_059416125.1. Classification (NCBI taxonomy): domain Bacteria; kingdom Pseudomonadati; phylum Pseudomonadota; class Gammaproteobacteria; order Lysobacterales; family Lysobacteraceae; genus Stenotrophomonas; species Stenotrophomonas sp. GW821-FHT09E08. The sequence continues at coordinate 41,292 of NZ_JBWKOO010000012.1, read as the reverse complement.
CCGCCGCTGGAGACATGCAGGAAGTTGCAGCCGCGCGCGTCCAGCACCTGGGCCAGCGCCTCGCTCTGCACCAGGTCCCAGCCGCCATCGACCCAATCGCTGGCAGAGATGCGCACGCCCACGGCGACCTTGTCGGACACCACCGCACGCACCGCATCGAACACTTCCACCAGCAGGCGCAGGCGGTTCGGCAGCGAGCCGCCGTAGCCATCGGTGCGGCGGTTGCTCAGCGGCGACAGGAACTGGTGCAGCAGGTAACCGTGCGCGGCGTGCAGCTCGATCAGCTCGAAGCCCAGGCGCTCGGCGCGCACCGCACTGGCGGCGAAGGCGGCGATGACTTCGGCGATGCCGGCTTCGTCCAGCTCCTGCGGTGCCGGATCGGTGGCATGGAACGGAAGTGGCGACGGTGCCAGCGTGGCCCAGCCACGCGCATCGTCGGCCGGCAACTGGCCACCGCCGTCCCACGGACGCTTCACCGAGGCCTTGCGGCCGGCGTGGCCCAACTGGATGCCCAGCGGCATCGGCGACCAGCGGCGGACGCTGGCCAGCACCTGCGCCAGCGCGGCCTCGGTGCCATCGTCCCAAAGGCCCAGGTCGGCCCAGCTGATGCGGCCGCGCGGCTCGACCGCGGTGGCTTCCAGGATCAGCAGGCCGGCGCCGGACTGCGCCAGGTTGCCCAGGTGCATGGCATGCCAGTCGCTGGCGCGGCCGTCTTCGGCGGAGTACTGGCACATCGGCGCGATGACGATGCGGTTGGACAGGGTCAGGGGGCCGAACGAGATCGGCGAAAACAGCTGGGTCACGGCGAGGCGGGGGAGAAGCGGATGGGGGGGCGTATTGCACCGCCGCACGGCCTGCGAATCAACCGTCTGGATGGATCGCTGTTTCGTGGGAAGGCGCAGACGCTGGGTCAGCGCACCCAGCCGGCCAGCGCCTCGGCGCAGTCGCGCTCGTCCTTGAACTGCAGCAGGTCGTCGGCGCGGGTGCGGCCACGGTTCAGCGCGGCTACCGGCAGCCCCGCCTTGGCTGCGGCCTGCACGAAGCGGAAACCGGAATAGACCATCAGCGAGGAACCCACCACCAGCACCGCGTCGGCCTGCTGCAGGTGATCGTGCACCGCCGCCACGCGTTCACGCGGCACGTTTTCGCCGAAGAACACCACGTCCGGCTTCAACACGCCGCTGCAGTGCGGGCACTCGGGCACCACAAACGTGGAGAAATCGGTCTCCAGGTCGGCGTCGCCATCCGGGGCGATGCCGGCCTCCAGCGCGTCCCAGCCGGGGTTGGCGTCCAGCAGGCGCTGTTGGAATTCCTCACGGCCACTGCGGCGCTCGCAGCCCATGCAGCGCACCAGATCCAGACGGCCGTGCAGGTCGATGACGTTGTGGCTGCCGGCACGCTGGTGCAGGCCGTCCACATTCTGCGTCAGCAGCACCTGCAGCGTGCCGCGCGCTTCCAGCGCGGCCAGGGCCTGGTGGGTGCCGTTGGGCTGGGCCAGGCCGAAGCGCGGCCAACCCAGCAGGCTGCGCGCCCAGTAGCGCTGGCGGGTGGCCGCCTCGCCCATGAAGGCCTGGTAAGTCACCGGCGGCGTGCGTTTCCACTGGCCATCGGTATCCCGGTAATCGGGAATGCCCGAAGCGGTACTGCAACCCGCGCCGGTCAGTACGAACAGGCGCTGGGCGCGGTCGATGAAGTCGGTCAGTGGCGGGGTCATGGCTGCCAGATGGGGGCGCGGCGGCGCCCCCGCAAGCGCAGGTTCAGCCGGCGGATCAGGCTGTCGGCAGCGGCGGCACCGCGATCGGATGGCCTTCCTCGTCCAGCGCGATCATCACGAAGTGGCCGCGGGTGCACAGCTTGCGCTCGCCGCTGTGCAGGTCTTCGGCGACCAGTTCCACCTCCACCTTCATCGAGCTGCGGCCGACTTCGACGATGCGGCCGATGGTTTCCACCATCTGGCCGATGCGGATCGGCAGCTTGAAGTCGACCTGGTCGCTGCGCGCGGTCACCACGGTGCGGCGCGAGTAGCGGGCGGCGGCCAGGAACGCGGCCTTGTCCATCCACGCCAGCGCCTGGCCACCGAACAGGGTGCCGAGATGGTTGGTGTGGTTGGGGAAGACAATTTCTGCCATGCGCACTTCGGTGGGCGGCACGGTCTCGGGGATCGGGGTCATGGGGGTGCTTCGGTGTGGGGTGCTGCGGATTCTAAGCGACCGGCGTGATGGCCATCGGAATGCACGTGCAACGGTCACCCGGCAGCGGCGCCTGCGCAGGCCGCGCCTGTGGCAGGCGTTACACTGCGCCACGCCCACTGCCAGGACTGCCCATGCCCGCCACTTCCGACCTGCTGGCCTTTGCGCTGGTGTCGCTGGCCATGGTGCTCACACCCGGGCCGAACATGATCTACGTGATCTCGCGCTCGATCTGCCAGGGGCCGGTGGCAGGCCTGATCTCGCTGGGCGGGGTGGCGCTGGGCTTCGTGTTCTACATGCTGTGCGCGGCGCTGGGCATCACCGCCCTGCTGATGACCGTACCGTTCGCCTACGACGCGCTGCGCATCGGTGGCGCGCTGTACCTGCTGTACCTGGCCTGGCAGGCGCTCAAGCCCGGCGGCCGCTCGCCGTTCGCGGTACGCGAGCTTCCACAGGACAGCCCGCGCAAGCTGTTCACGATGGGCTTCCTGACCAATCTATTGAACCCCAAGGTGGCGGTGATGTACCTGTCGCTGCTGCCGCAGTTCCTGCACCCGGACAGCGAAGGCAGCGTGTTGATGCAATCGGTGGTGCTGGGCTCCACCCAGATCGCGGTGAGTGTGACCGTGAACGGCATCATCGCGCTGACCGCGGGCAGCATTGCCGGCTTCCTCGCCGCGCGCCCGACCTGGCAGGTGGTGCAACGCTGGCTGATGGGCACGGTGCTGGCCGGGCTGGCGGTGCGCATGGCGGTGGAAGGGCGGCGGTAAGACATACGGTAGCGCCGGGCCATGCCCGGCGAGCGCGCAGCGCGGCCGACGTTGTCCGTCGTGCCGGACGGTTTCCGCCGGGCATGGCCCGGCGCTACCAACAAAAAACCCCGGCGTTGGCCGGGGTTTCTCGTTGCGACAGGCCTGACCGGTTCGATCAGAAGTTCATGTCGAAGGCGACTTCGCCCTGCACGCCCACCTGGTAGGCCGAGGCGCGGCGTTCGAAGAAGTTGGTCAGTTCCTGCACGTCCTGCAGTTCCATGAAGCTCAGCGGGTTGCGCACGTTGTACTTGCGCTCCATGCCCAGGCGATGGAAATGGTTGTCGGCGCAGTGCTGCAGGTACTGGCGCATGTCACGGGTGGAGATGCCCGCCACACCACCGGACAGCACGTCCTCGGCGAACTGCACTTCGCACTCGATCGCTTCGGCCAGCATGTCATAGACATCCTGCTTCATCTTGTCGTCGAACAGGTCCGGCTCTTCCTCGCGGATCACGTCCACGCACTCGAAGGCGAAGTCCATGTGCGCGCTTTCGTCGCGGAACACCCAGTTGGTGCCCGAAGCCAGGCCGTTGAGCAGGCCGCGCGAACGGAAGTAGTAGACGTAGGCGAACGCGGCGAAGAAGAACAGGCCTTCGATGCACGCAGCGAAGCAGATCTGGTTGAGCAGGAACTGGCGACGCTCTTCGCGGGTCTCGATGCGCTTCAGGTTCTGGATCGAGTCGATCCACTTGAAGCAGAAATCGGCCTTCTTCTTGATCGAGTCGATGTTCTCCACCGCGGCGAAGGCTTTGACGCGCTCGTCCGGATCCGGCAGGTAGTTGTCGAGCAGGGTCAGGTAGAACTGCACGTGCAGCGCTTCTTCGTACAGCTGGCGCGACAGGTACATGCGCGCTTCGGGTGCGTTCAAGTGCTGGTACAGGTTCAGCACCAGGTTGTTGGACACGATCGAATCGCCGGTGGCGAAGAACGCAACCAGGCGGTGGATCAGGTGACGCTCGCCCGGCGACATCTTGCTGTGCAGGTCGCTGATGTCGATCTGGAAGTTGATCTCTTCCACCGTCCAGGTGTTCTTGATCGCATTCCGGTACATGTCATAGAACTGCGGGTAGCGCATCGGGCGCAGGGTCAGTTCAAAACCGGGATCGAGCAGCATCTGCTTGGGCTTGTCGGCCATGGGTGTTTCCTTGTCTTCTCGGGTCAAAACGCCGGGCGTGGCCCGGCGCTACCTTGTCATTCCAGCAGCCGAGCATGGCTCGGCTCTATAAGTGCGAAGTGTTCGAGTGCCGACCAACGGTCGGCACCCACCACGCAATGTTATTGGCAGGCTTCGCAGGCTTCCGGGTTTTCCAGCGAGCAGGCGATGGCCTCTTCCGGGCTGAACACCTTCTCCGGGGCGGCGCCTGCGGCGTGGCTGACCGTGGTCTTGGCGATCTTGGTGGCCGGACGCGAACGCAGGTAGTAGGTGGTCTTGATGCCCTGCTTCCAGGCGTACATGTACATGGAGGACATCGCGCCGATGTTCGGGCTTTCCATGAACAGGTTGAGCGAGGCGGACTGGTCGATGAAGGCGCCACGGTCGGCGGCCATGTCGATCAGCGAACGCATCGGTAGTTCCCACGCGGTGCGGTAGACGTGGCGCAGCGTTTCCGGAATCTGCGTGATGCCCTGGATCGAGCCTTCGGCCAGCTTGATCGCGTCGCGCATTTCCGGGGTCCAGTGGCCCAGCTTCTTCAGCTCGTTCACCAGGTAGCGGTTGACCTGCAGGAAGTCACCGGACAGGGTTTCGCGCTTGAACAGGTTGGACACCTGCGGTTCAACGCACTCGTAGCAGCCGGCAATCGAGGCGATGGTCGCGGTCGGTGCGATGGCGATCATCAGCGAGTTGCGCAGGCCATGTTCCTTGATGCGCTCGCGCAGGCTATCCCAACGCTCGGCGTCTTCAGGCACCACGTTCCAGGCATCGAACTGCAGCTCGCCGCTGGCCGCACGGGTGTCGGCGAAGGACGGGTGCTTGCCGCGTTCCTGGGCCAGTTCGACCGAGGTTTCCAGCGCGTGGAAGTAAATGGTCTCGGCGATCTTCTTCGACAGCGCGCGGGCTTCGGCGCCGTCGAACGGCAGGCGCTTGCGGAAGAACACGTCCTGCAGGCCCATGCAGCCCAGGCCGACCGGGCGCCAGCGCAGATTGCCACGGCGCGCCGATTCGATCGGGTAGAAGTTCAGGTCGATCACGCGGTCGAGCTGGCGCACGGCCAGTCGCACGGTGTCGGCCAGCTTGTCGAAATCGAACTCGCCGTTGCCGTCGAAGTGGTTGCCCAGGTTGATCGAACCCAGGTTGCACACCGCGGTCTCTTCGGCCGAGGTGACTTCCAGGATTTCGGTGCACAGGTTGGACAGGTGGATCACGTTGCCGGCGCGCAGGGTCTGGTTGCTGGCGCGGTTGCACTTGTCCTTGAAGGTCATCCAGCCGTTGCCGGTCTCGGCCAGGGTGCGCATCATCCGCGAGTACAGCTTGCGCGCGGAGATGGTGCGGTTGGCCTTGCCCTGTGCCTCGGCCTGCAGGTAGGCGGCTTCGAAGGCTTCACCGAACAGGTCGGTGAACTCCGGCACCACGCGCGGATCGAACAGCGACCATTCCTGGTCGGCCTCGACGCGCTTCATGAACAGGTCCGGGATCCAGTTGGCCAGGTTCAGGTTGTGCGCACGGCGCGATTCGTCGCCGGTGTTGTCACGCAGTTCAAGGAAGTCCTCGACGTCGGCGTGCCAGGTTTCCAGGTAGACGCAGGCCGCGCCCTTGCGCTTGCCGCCCTGGTTCACCGCAGCCACCGACGAATCCATGGTCTTCAGCCACGGCACGATACCGTTGGAATGGCCGTTGGTGGACTTGATCAGCGAGCCGCGCGAACGCACGCGGGTGTAGCTGACGCCGATACCGCCGGAGAACTTGGATAGCTGGGCGATATCGCCGTACTTGGAGTAGATCGACTCCAGCGAATCCTGCGGCGAATCCAGCAGGAAGCACGAGGACAGCTGCTCGTGGGTGGTGCCGGAGTTGAACAGGGTCGGGCTGGACGGCAGGTAGTCCAGGTTGCCCATGCGCTTGTACAGCGCCAGGGCCTCCGGCACGTCCTCGCTGAGCGCGCTGGCGATACGCAGGAAGAACTGCTGCGGGGTCTCGATCACCTTGCGGGTGTGCGGATGGCGCAGCAGGTAACGGTCGTACAGGGTACGCAGGCCGAAGTAATCGAAGTTCAGGTCCAGCGACATGTCGATCGCATCGTTGAGCTTGCGTGCGTTGGTCTGCACGAAGTTCAGCAGGCGGTCGTTGATCAGGCCCACTTCGTGGCCACGACCAACCGACTGCGAGAAGGCATAGATTTCCTGGCCCGAGACTTCCTTGGCGATGTAGTTGGCCAGCAGGCGCGCGGCCAGGCGGCCGTACTCGGGCTCTTCACCGATCAGCAGGGCGGCGGTGCGGATGGACAGTTCGTCCAGCTCGCGGGTGGTGGCGCCGTTGTACAGGCCGGAAATGGTGCGGGTGGCCACGCGCATCGGATCGACGGCGTGCAGGCCTTCGGAGGAACGCTGCACCGCGCGCACGATCTTGTTCAGATCCACCAGCTCGGTCGTGCCATTGCGCTTGGTCACACTCATCGCGTTGGCCGTCGGCGGCGACGTCAACAGGAATTCGCTTTCCTTCTCGATGGTGGCGCTGGATTCGGTGGTCACGGCGTGAGTCCTCTTGGCGTGATGGATGGTGGCTCGGTGCATCGGATGACGCGGCCCGGGACGTGACACCCCAGCATTGCAGACCGGCGTCGCAGGAATTGAGACCTGCGCCTGTGGCTGCTGCTGGTAGTGCTGACCGGTGCCGCTTCGGGCGTGGAGGGCGCATCACCGGAGGGTCCGGCGATCCATTCCATGGACCCGGCGGCTTGGGGTTCCCAACGCCGTCAGCCACAAGATAGTGGGGGTCAGGGGGTCCGTCAACGCCAAATGTAGTGAAATTCGGCAATCCCTTGCGCCGCAAGGATCGGGCCGTCGGCGCCCGCTTTGGACGCTTTGAACCTGCTGGAACGGGCTGCGCAGTCAAGCCCGAAAAACATCACGGCGGTAGCAATCAGCGCCCCACCAGCGGAACGATGACAGCTTCACATGACAGTGATGAAACTGGCTAGGGACAACCCTGTGGATAGGTGGTGGGCAGCCGGTGGGAATCCGGTGGACGGGTGACTTCCGGCCGGTGACGGCCTTGCCCAGGCAGCGGATGCTGGGGACCTTCGGTTCCGGAGAAGGATGTTCCGATGCGCCTGTCACTGCCCGCCCTGGCCCTGCTGCCCGCCCTGTTCATTGCCCCGGCACTGGCCGCCGAAGGACCGGACCTGCGTTCGGACCAGTGCGGCATCCATACCGACTACGACGTGCTGGTGGACAGCGGCGGCATCTGGCTGCGGCACGGCCCACAGGCACCGCATGAAGTGGTGTTCCACGACGGCGAGCTGAGCCTGGACGGCAGGATGGTGACGGTCAGCACGGCCGACGCCGCCCGCCTGCGGCAGATGGAGGCCGGTGCCCGCCAGCTGATGCCAGCGGCCACGGCGCTGGCCCACGAAGTCTCCGCAGTCACCTTCGATGCGTTGGACGCCGCCTTCGAAGCCATCACCGGCAAGTCCCGCAATCGCCAGATGCGTGCGATGCGCGGCGAGATGCAGGACTGGATCGACGCCAGCCTGGGCCGCGGCTACTGGGAACAGGAAGCCTTCGGCGACGGCTTCGATGCGCACATCGAGCAGATGGCCGAGACGATGGCCGGGTCGATGACCCGCAGCGTGTTGTGGCAGGTGTTCACCGGCCGCACCGGCGCCATGGAGCGCCGCGCCGACCGCCTCGATGCGGAAGTGGACCGCCGCATGGAGGCACGCAGCCAGCAGCTGGAGGCCAAGGCCATGGCGCTATGCCCGCTGGCGCGGTCACTGGCAGAGGCCCACGATGCGCTGGAGGTGCGCTACCAGGGCCAGCCGCTACGGCTGCTGCAGCGCGACGCGAGCGTACGGGTGGAGCACGGCACCGGCTCGGGGCTGCATGTCTCGGCCGGGCCGGATGAGCAGCCACGTGGGAATGCCGTGGCACCCTCCCGATAACTGCGCTGCGTATGCCGGCCAGCGGCCGGCACTACCGGAACCCTAGCGTGGTAGTGCCGGCCGCTGGCCGGCAACGCACTCCCGCAGAACCCCTCACGCCCGGTGCGGGGTACCCAGGTATTCGGCGCTCTGCATTTCAATCAGGCGCGAGGCGGTGCGCTCGAACGCGCCCTGCAGGCGGGTGCCGGAATACAGCTCGACCGGCGAAGTGCTGGCGGTACAGACCAGGTTGACATGGCGGTCGTACAGCTCGTCGATCAGATTGACGAAGCGGCGCGCGGCATCTTCGTTCAGGCGGTCGAACGCAGGGATGCCGCCCAGCAGCACGGTGTTGAACTCGTGCGCGATCTCGATGTAGTCCGACGGGCCGCGCGGGCCCTCGCACAGGGCGGCGAAATCGAACCAGGCAATGCTCTTGCCACGGCCACGAACCGGGATCTTGCGGCCCTCGATCTCGATGTTGCCGGTCTTGGCCGGCTGGCCGCCACTCAATTCGTTCCAGCGCGTGGCCAGCCAGTCGTCGCTGTCGGCGGCCAACGGTGCGCGGTACACCGGCGAGCGGGTCAGCGCGCGCATGCGGTAGTCCTCGGTGCCCTCGGCGTACAGCTCGACGCAGAAGCGCTGCAGCAGGCCGATGGCCGGCATGAAACTCTCACGCTGCAAGCCGTTGAGGTACAGGTTTTCCACCGCCGTATTGGAAGTAGTGACCAGGGTCACGCCCTCGGCGAACATCCGCTCCAGCAGCCGCGCCAGCAACATGGCGTCGCCGATGTCGGTGACGAAGAATTCGTCCAGCACCAGCACGCGCAGGTTGCTGCGCCACTCCTGGGCGATCTTCGCCAGAGGATCGCTCTGCCCCTGGTGCTCACGCAGGCGCTCGTGGACGCTGCGCATGAAACGGTGGAAATGGGTGCGGTACTTCTGCTTGATCGGCAGGCCGTCGTAGAACAGGTCGACCAGGAAGGTCTTGCCACGACCGACGCCGCCCCAGAAGTACAGGCCCTTGACCGGCTCGGGCTTCTTCCAGAACGAGGACAGGCGGTCCAGCCAGCCGTCCTCGGCACTGTCCAGCAGGCCCAGGTGGATGCGGTCCAGTTCGGCCAGCGCGGCGTGCTGGGCCGGGTCGTTCTGCCAGTCGCCACGGGCAACCCCTTCCGCGTACCGCTGCGACGGGGTCAACTCGGTTGCACTCATGCCGCCGCGCCCAGCCAGTGCTTGACGCCGTGGGTCAACGCGCCGCGCAGATCGATCAGCTTGCGGTGGAAGAAGTGGCTGGTCTCCGGCATGCGTACCAGCTCATGCGGGAACGCCAGCGTGTCCAGCCACTGGTAGACGGCCTGCGGATCGACGATCTCGTCCTGCTCGCCCTGTATCACCAGCCAGCGCGCCGGGGGCGCGATGCCATCGAAATCCCAGCGGCCGGCCGGCGGCGCGATCGAGATCAGCGCTTCCGGCTGCAGCTCGGCAGCAGCCTTCAACGAAACGAACGAGCCGAAGCTGAAACCGGCCAGCCACAGGCGGTCGTCGGGGCGCTGGCTCTGCACCCAGGCGGCAACCGCCTTCAGGTCGTCCTGCTCGCCCACGCCGTGATCGAACTCACCGGCCGAACCACCGACGCTGCGGAAGTTGAAGCGCACCGTGGCGATGCCCAGCTCGCGCAGGGTGGTGGCGGTCATGGTGACCACCTTGTTGTGCAGGGTGCCGCCTTCGGTGGACAGCGGATGGCAGATGATGGCCACGATCGGCTGCGCCGGCACATCGGCCTTGGGCAGGTCGACGACCACCTCCAGCGGACCAACCGGGCCATCCAGCACCAGGCATACAGTTTCGCCAGCGGCGACAGGGAACGAGGGCTTGTGCATGGCACCATGATAGCGTCCCCCGCCCCTGCCCTGTGCCCGCCCCATGCTCTACCTGTCCTTGGCCGTGATCTGCAGTGTGCTGGTTTCGGTGTTGTTGAAGCTGGCCAGCCGCCGCCAGCTGGATGTTGCGCAGATGGTCACCTGGAACTATCTGGTGGCGGCAACGCTCACCGCCGTGGTGCTGCAGCCGCCGATGGATGCGCTGCGCGCACCACACGCGCCATGGCTGTCGCTGCTGGCGCTGGCGGTGGTGCTGCCGTCGATCTTCCTGGTGCTGGGCCGCGCGGTGGCGGTGGCCGGCATAGTCCGCAGCGACGTGGCGCAGCGGCTGTCGCTGCTGCTGTCATTGGCGGCGGCCTTCCTGTTCTTCGGCCAGACCGCCACGCCGTGGAAGCTGGCCGGTCTCGGCCTGGGTCTGCTGGCGATGGTGGCCATCAGCCTGCGCCCGCGCGGACCGGCGGTGGCGTCCTCACCCGGTGGCTGGGGCTGGCTGCTGGGCGTCTGGGCCGGGTTCGCGGTGGTGGACGTGCTGCTCAAGCAGGTGGCGCTGTCCGGCACACCCTCGATGGCGGCGGTGCTGGCCAGCTTCAGCGTGGCCTTCGTGCTGATGCTGGCGTTGCAGCTATGGCGGCATTTCAGTAGCCGCAGCCGGCTGGCCTGGCGCAACCTCGGCGCGGGCGCGCTGCTGGGCCTGCTCAACGGCGGCAACATCCTTTTCTATGTGCATGCGCACCAGGCGATGCCGGAGAGCCCGGCCACCGTGTTCGCCGGCATGAACATCGGCGTGGTGGTATTGGGCGCGCTGGTGGGTGTGTTCGCCTTCGGCGAAGCGACCACGAAGTGGAACCGCGCCGGCCTTGCACTGGCGGTGCTGGCGATCGGGTTGATCGCCTGGGGGTGAGCGTTGGTTGCGGCGGGCCATTTCCGCGCCCGCGGTGGGATGTCACTTTTCTTTTCACGCGAAAAGAAAAGTAACCAAAAGAAACGCGCCGCCAGCCGCGAGCCGGTGCTGTGCACCGGTACCCTGCGCTTCTCGGTGAATCAGGGGTCGGCGCCGAACTCGCTGCGCTCAGACATCGGCGCCTCTTCGCCCCTGATTCACCTGCGATGCTCGGCTCGCTTGAAGGCGGACTGGTAGATCAAAAGCAACGGCAGCATCCGTGCCGATCAAGGTCCCTCCCAGAGCAGATCCCCGGCGAACCTTATCTGTCGAAACCCAGCAGCAGCGGATCATGGTCGGAGCTGCGCCACGGGCCCTGCATGTTGCGGCCCTGGTAGCCGCTGGCGTCCTGTTCGTCGGCATTGCTGTGCCACTCGGCGGCACCGCGCAGGCGCTTGGCCATGCCCGGGTTCAGCAGGGCGTGGTCGAGGCGGCCGGTATAGCCGTTGTAGACGTAGCTGTAGGGATGCTCGACCTTGGCCACCTTGAAGGCATCCTGCCAGCCCAGGTCATGCAGGGTGCGGATCGGGTCTTCCATCGCGTAGGCATTGAAATCGCCCAGCAGCACCGCGTCCTTGGCACCGGTACCGGTCGGGTCGGCCTGCAGCCAGGCGTGCAGCTGCTGCGCCGAGGTCACGCGGGTGGCGTTCCAGCAGCCCTGGTTGTCGTTGCGGTCGGCGTCGGCGCCGCTCGCATCGCGGCAGCCCTTCGATTTGAAGTGGTTGGCGACCACCACGAACGGCGCGCCCTGCTTGCCCTGGAAGGCCTGCGCCAACGGCACGCGGCTGTGCTCGACGAACGGGCCGCCGGTCAGCGTGGCCGGCTTGCCGACCGGCTGCAGGCGCGTGCTGCGGTAGATGATGCCGACCCGGATCGGATTGTCACCGGGGCCGCTGCCGGCGTCGACGAAGCGCCAGTCACCCTGCGCGCCGCGATCGCGGTTGAGCGCATCGACCAGTTCGGCGATGGCCGACTGCGGGCCGTAGCCGTCGTTCTCCAACTCCATCAGTGCAGCGACATCGGCGCCCAGCGCATTGACCGTGGTGACCAGCTTGGCCACCTGCGCCTTGTGCTCATCCGGCGTGCGCGCACCACGCAGGGTCGGGAAGCCGCCGCCCTGGCCGTCGCCATTGAAGAAATTCTCCAGGTTGAAGGCCGCCACGTGCAGACTGCCCGGCACCGTCGGCACCGCCGGACGCTTCAGCTCCGGCAGCTTCAGCACGCCTTCGACCTGCAGGCGCGGACGGCCCTGTGCATCCACGTGCACGACACCTTCCACATTGCGCAGCTGCATGCCGGTACGCAGCACCGGGTTGGCCGGCAGGTAGGCCACGCTGGCCGGGTCGCGGGCATCGCTGCCGTCGTCCAGCACCAGGCGGCGGCGCTGGTTGTCGGCCATCACCTGTTCGTAGCCCGCGGTACCCGGCGCGGCCACTTCGGTCGGCTGCCACAGGCGGCCATCGAAGGCCACGGTGAGCTGCCCAAAGCGCTCCAGGCCATCAGTGCCGGCCAGGGTCAGTGGCGCGGCGACGCGCACGTGCTGGCCGTCCAGTGCACGCCAGTCGGCCGGCGCGGCGGTCAGCACCACGGTGGCGCTGTTGCGCGCGGCGGCGGGTGACGCGACCGGTGCGACCTGCGGCTGGGCCTGGGCGAAGGCGCTGGCCGGCAGCAGCAGGGACAAGGCAAGAACGAGGGAACGGCGGCGCATCGACGGGCGACTCCATGGAAGAGGCGCACAGACTAACCCTGAAATGCGAAACCCCGCCTGCGCAGCGGGGGCATATGAGCGATCAGGCCTTGGTGGGCAAAGCCTGGTAGTGCCGGCCGCTGTCCGGCAACCTCATGACCTTCGTGCAATGCGTGGTTGCCGGCCAGCGGCCGGCACTACCGGTTACTTCAGGTTGCCCAGCATCCAGTCCACGGTGGCGTGGATCTGCTCCTCGGTCAGCGCCGGGTTGCCACCCTTGGGCGGCATGATGCCGCCATCGGGGCCGGTGTAACCCTCGATGGCGTGCTTGTAGAGGGTGTCCTTGCCCTGTGCGATGCGCTTGTCCCAGTGCGAGTGGTCCAGCGTCGGCGCCATGCCCACGCCGGTGGTGTGGCAGGCGGTGCACAGGTTGTCGAAGATCACCTTGCCGTCCTTGGTGCCGCCGTAGGCGACCTGCGAGGCGGCCTTGGCCAGTGCGGCAGCCTTGGCGGCGGCCTGCGCGGCGGCGCCGGTGCTGCCGGCATAGACCGCGCCGGTGGGCGAAATGCGCTGCTCGGTACGCTTGACCGCGGTGGGCGACACCTCGGGCGGAATCCGGGTATGGATGTAGGCGGCAAGCAGGATCAGGCCGAGGGTGATGGCCATCAACAGCGCGATCACCATGGAGAAGCGTTTCAGGAACTCCAGATCGTAATTCCGCACTCTTCGTTACCCCTGGCTGATAGTCGTTGGACCACGGCTGAGCGACTGCGTGATGAACCGAGTATAGAACGGGCTTTGCGTGCGACAACAGGCGTCACTGCTGGTGCGGCGCAGCATTCGGCCCCGGTAGTGCCGGCCGCTGGCCCGCATCTCCATCCCACCGGATAGATCATGCAGAAGCCGGCCAGCGGCCGGCGCTACCGAATTACCGGTGCGCCGATCGCGCGCAGGCAGAAGCTGCAGATCGCATCCACCAGCGCGTCTTCGTCGCGGTGTGCTTCGCGGCTGGGCGCGGTCGGGCCAACCATCGCCTCGGTGAAAGCTCCGACCAGGCAGGCGGCGGCCACATGCGCGTCTTGCGCCGGCAGCTCACCGGCCGCCACGCCCTCCTCCACCAGCCGCAGGAACACGTCGCCGAAGGCGCGGCGACCGCGCATGCGCTCGGCTTCCACCTCCGGATCGACCGGTTCGACGATGAAGGCATGGGCCAGCCCAGGCCCGGCCAGGGCACGGCGGACGAAGGCGGTGATCGCCAGCCGCAGGCGCTCGCTGGCCACCTCCGGGCCGCTGGCGATGCGCTCCATGATCGCCACTTCGTGGGCCACCGCGGCGTTGAGCACCTCCACGAACAGTTCGGCCTTGGACGGGAAGTGCCGGTAGATCAGGCCGGTGGACACCCCCGCCTGGGTTGCCACGGCGGTCACCGGGGCGTTGCGCCAGCCACCGGCGGCGACCCGTTTACGGGTCGCCAGCAGGATCCGTTCACGGACCCCGGCCAGGCGTTCTTCCATCAGTGCAGAGCGTTTGTAGGCCATGTTTTGATTCTAGATTCAATTGTTGAATTTGTATTCACTTCTTTCCCGAACCCCGTTACGCTGGGGCCCAATCGCCCGTGCGGGTGGCAGTCCCTGAAACCGCCGCCCGCTCCCCGCCGGGTGCGTCCATTCCCTGCAGTCCCGTCGTGGAGCCACCGCAATGCACGTGCCATCCCTGAACTTCGATCTCGGCGAAGAGATCGACCTGCTGCGCCAGAGCGTGGCCCATTTTGCCGCTGCCGAGATTGCACCGCTCGCGGCTGAAGCCGACGCAACCAACCAGTTCCCGTTGGCACTATGGCCGAAGCTGGGCGAACAGGGCCTGCTGGGCCTGACCGTGGAAGAAGAATACGGCGGCACTGGCATGGGTTACCTGGCCCACGTGGTGGCGATGGAAGAGATCTCACGCGCCTCCGGCGGCATTGGCCTGTCCTATGGTGCGCACTCCAATCTGTGCGTGAACCAGCTGCGCAAGAACGGCAACGAAGAACAGAAGCAGCGCTTCCTGCCCGGCCTGTGCAGCGGCGCCCTGGTCGGCGCGCTGGCGATGAGCGAGCCGGGCGCCGGTTCGGACGTGGTGTCGATGAAGCTGCGCGCGGACAAGCGCGGTAACCGCTACGTGCTCAACGGCAACAAGATGTGGATCACCAACGGCCCGGACGCCGACGTGCTGGTGGTCTACGCCAAGACCGACATGGACGCAGGCGCCAAGGGCATCACCGCGTTCCTGGTCGAGAAGGGCATGAAGGGTTTCTCCACCGCGCAGAAGCTGGACAAGCTGGGCATGCGTTCCTCGCCCACCTGCGAGCTGGTGTTCCAGGATTGCGAAGTACCGGAAGAGAATGTGCTGGGTCAGGTTGGCGGCGGCGTGCGTGTGCTGATGTCCGGCCTGGACTACGAGCGCGTGGTGCTGTCCGGTGGCCCGCTGGGCCTGATGGCCGCCGCCATGGACGTGGTGATGCCGTACGTGCATGAGCGCCACCAGTTCGGTGAAGCGATCGGCAGCTTCCAGCTGATCCAGGCCAAGATCGCCGACATGTACGTGGGCCTGGGCGCCTGTCGCGCCTATGTGTACGCCGTCGCGCGCGCCTGCGACCAGGGCCGCACCACCCGCCAGGATGCCGCCGGTGCCATTCTGTACGCCGCTGAAAAGGCCACCTGGCTGACCGGCCAGGCGATCCAGATCCTGGGCGGCAACGGCTACATCAACGAGTACCCCACCGGCCGTCTGTGGCGCGACGCCAAGCTGTATGAAATCGGCGCCGGCACCTCGGAGATCCGCCGCATGCTGATCGGCCGCGAACTGTTCCAGCGCACTCTGTAAGGCTATCGCGATGACCGTCCTGAACAGCCAGCTGCAACCGGGCAGCGAAACGTTTGAAAGCAACCGCGCGGCGATGCAGGCCGTGGTCGACGACCTGCATGCCACCCTCGCCCGCACCGCGCTGGGTGGCAGCGAAGCAGCGCGTGCCAAGCACACCGCACGCGGCAAGCTGCTGGTGCGCGACCGCATCGACGCCCTGCTCGACCCTGGCAGCGCCTTCCTTGAGATCGCGCCGCTGGCCGCGCATGGCATGTACGACGATGCCGTGCCTGCTGCGGGCGTGGTCGCCGGCATCGGCTGCGTGAGCGGCGTGGAATGCGTGATCGTGGCCAACGACGCCACGGTCAAGGGCGGCACCTACTACCCGATGACGGTGAAGAAGCACCTGCGCGCGCAGGAGATTGCCGAGCAGAACCACCTGCCGTGCATCTACCTGGTCGATTCCGGTGGTGCCTTCCTGCCGCTGCAGGATGAGGTGTTCCCGGACCGCGATCATTTCGGCCGCATCTTCTACAACCAGGCCAACCTGTCCGCGCAGGGCATCCCGCAGATCGCCTGCGTGATGGGCAGCTGCACCGCCGGCGGTGCCTACGTACCGGCAATGAGCGACGAGACCGTGATCGTGCGCGAACAGGGCACGATCTTCCTCGGCGGCCCGCCGCTGGTGAAGGCGGCTACAGGTGAAGTGGTCACGGCCGAGGAACTGGGCGGCGCCGATGTGCATACCCGCATCTCCGGTGTGGCCGACCACATGGCCGACAACGATCTGCAGGCGTTGGCGCGGGTGCGCGCGATCATCGCCCAGCTCAACTGGCGCAAGCCGGAACCGGCGATGGCGGTGCAGGCAACGGAAGAGCCGCTGCTGCCGGCACACGAGCTGTACGGGGTGATTCCGGCCGACACGCGCAAGCCCTACGACGTGCGCGAAGTGATCGCACGGCTGGTCGATGGCTCGCGCTTCGATGAGTTCAAGCCACGCTACGGCGCCACGCTGGTCACCGGCTTTGCGCATCTGAACGGTTACCCGATCGGCATCATCGCCAACAACGGCATCCTGTTCTCCGAATCCGCACTGAAGGGCGCGCACTTCATCGAGCTGTGCACCCAGCGCAACATTCCGCTGGTGTTCCTGCAGAACATCACCGGCTTCATGGTTGGCCGCAAGTACGAACAGGGCGGCATCGCCAAGGACGGGGCCAAGCTGGTGATGGCGGTGGCCTGCGCCAAGGTGCCCAAGTTCACCGTGGTGATCGGTGGTTCGTTCGGCGCCGGCAACTACGGCATGTGCGGCCGCGCGTACTCGCCCAACTTCCTGTGGATGTGGCCGAACGCGCGTATCGGCGTGATGGGCGGCGAGCAGGCCGCCAGCGTGCTGGCCACGGTCAAGCGCGATGGCATCGAAGCCAAGGGCAGCCAGTGGCCGGCAGCGGAGGAAGACGCCTTCAAGGCACCGATCCGCGACCAGTTCGAGCAGCAGGGACACCCGTACTACGCCAGCGCGCGCCTGTGGGACGACGGTGTGATCGATCCGGTCGATACCCGCCGCGTGCTCGCCCTGGCGCTGTCGGCCAGCCTCAACGCCGCCCCGCAGCAGACGCGCTTCGGCGTGTTCCGCATGTAACCCGTGCCATGACCGAGCAAGCTCCTATGAAGCACGTTGCCATGTTCACCAAAGTCCTGATCGCCAATCGTGGTGAGATCGCCTGCCGCGTCATCGCGACCTGCCACCGCCTGGGCATCGCCACGGTGGCGGTGTATTCCGATGCCGACCGCAACGCGCGCCACGTGCGCCTGGCCGACGAGGCCATCCACATCGGCCCGGCCGCAGCGCGCGAAAGCTACCTGCGCGGCGACGTGTTGCTGGACGCCGCACGCCGCAGCGGTGCGCAGGCGATCCATCCCGGCTACGGCTTCCTGTCCGAGAACGCCGATTTCGCAGATGCCTGTGCCGCCGCCGGCATCACCTTCATCGGCCCGCCGGCCACCGCGATCCGCGCGATGGGCGACAAGAGCGCGGCCAAGGCGCTGATGGCCAAGGCCGGTGTACCGCTGACGCCGGGTTACCACGGCGACCAGCAGGAACCGGACTTCCTGCGCACGCAGGCCGACGGCATCGGCTACCCGGTGCTGATCAAGGCCAGCGCCGGTGGCGGTGGCAAGGGCATGCGCAAGGTTGATCGCAGCGAGGACTTCGTCGATGCACTGGCCAGCTGCCAGCGTGAGGCGGCATCGGCGTTCGGTAACGACCACGTACTGGTCGAGAAGTACGTCGAGCGTCCGCGCCATATCGAGATCCAGGTGTTCGGCGACAGCCACGGCGATGCGGTCTATCTGTTCGAGCGCGACTGCTCGGTGCAGCGCCGCCACCAGAAGGTGCTGGAAGAAGCGCCCGCACCGGGCATGAGCGCCGAACGCCGCGCCGCGATGGGCAAGGCCGCGGTCGATGCCGCGCGCGCGGTGGGCTACGTGGGCGCGGGCACGGTGGAGTTCATTGCCGGCCCGGACGGCGATTTCTATTTCATGGAAATGAACACCCGCCTGCAGGTCGAGCACCCGGTCACCGAATACATCACTGGCACCGATCTGGTGGAGTGGCAGCTGCGCGTGGCCTCGGGCCAACCGCTCCCGCTGCGCCAGGAGCAGCTGGCCATCCATGGCCATGCGATCGAAGCGCGCCTGTACGCCGAGGACGCCGACCGTGGCTTCCTGCCCTCCACCGGCACCCTGCGCCGCCTGCGCCTGCCGATTCCGTCGGCCCATGTGCGCGTGGATACCGGCGTGGAGGAAGGCGACAGCATCACCCCGTACTACGATCCGATGATCGCCAAGCTGATCGTCTGGGACGTCGATCGCGAGGCGGCCCTGCGCCGCATGAGCCAGGCCCTGGCCGACTGCCAGGTGGTGGGCGTGACCACCAATGCCGGCTTCCTGCGTCGGCTGGTGAACACCGATTCGTTCGCGCACGCGAAGCTGGATACCGCGCTGATCGAACGCGAACAGGCGGCATTGAACGCGTTCGGCGACAGCGACGATGCGCTGTGGCAGCTGGCAGCGGTTGCCGCTGTGGCCACTACCGCGCGCGCCGGCAGCGATGCGCGCGACCCGCATTCGCCGTGGCAGGCGCAGGATGGCTGGCGTCTTGGTGCCTCCGCCCCGCGCGTGCTGCCGCTGCAGCAGGGCGAACGCACGCACACGCTGAAGGTATGGGCGCAGGCCGATGGCTGGCGTGTGCAGAGTGATGACGCAGCACCGGTGCAGATGATCGGTGCGGCCGATGCACAGGGCCTGACGGTACAGCTGGGTGAGCGTCGCTGGACGTTGCAGCTGCTGCGCGAGGGCGACCAGCTGTACCTGTTCGGCGCCGATGGCCAGCACCGCTTCACCCTGCATGATCCGGTGGGCGAATCGGACACTGCCGTGGCCGACGCCGGCAGCCTGCTGGCCCCGATGCCGGGCAAGATCGTGGCCACGCTGGTCGCGGCCGGTACCGAGGTCAAGCGCGGTACGCCGCTGGTGGTGCTGGAGGCGATGAAGATGGAGCACACCCTGCAGGCACCGGCCGATGGCACGGTGAAGGGCTACCGCGCCAAGGCCGGCGACCAGGTAGGTGATGGCACGGTGCTGGTGGACTTCGAGGCGGCGTGAACGATGACGCGCCGGGCCCTAGGGCCCGGCTGCGTCGGCATCCCCCGCGCGTGGGTCCGAACGTGGCCACACGTGGCCATCCGGGTCCAGCTCCGCGGTGGTCTTTGTGCCACTGCGCCAGCCCAGCCCGCAGATCGCCAACGCACCTTCGGCCATCGGCTGCAGGCCAAATGCACGCCCGGCCTCGGCTTCGTTGATGGCCGCTGTAACAAAAGCGCCCAGGCCCAGTGCGGTGGCCGACGCATACAGTGCCTGTGAAACATGGCCGGCATCCAGCGTGACGGCACGGTAGGCCTTGGCATGGTTCCGATACTTCCAGAAGTTGCGCTCGAAGCGGCACACCAGCACCAGCAGCACGTGTGCATCGGCGAACCAATGCTGCCCGGCCAGCAAGCGCTGGCACAGCGACTCCAGGTCCTGTGGCTGTGCCGACAGCCGGCCGAGCTCGTGCGCCACCGCATGGTAGTGATACAGCCCCGGAGCCATTCCCTCCACGTTGCGTACCAGTAAGTAGGCCTCCAGCGGATGCAGGCTGCCGGCTGAAGGCACGTTCTTCTTCAGGAATCGGACACCTGGATCGGTTTCCACCTCGGCCTGTGCCATCAGCACCTGTTGCAGCACGCGGGCCAGCAGTGGCAACGGCAGCGCACGCCCGGTATCGAAGTTGCGGCAGGTAGCCCGTGCCTGCAGCTGCGGCTGCATCCGATCATCCTCGTAGCAAGGCAGTGCCTGCGCGCCATGTATACGCGGAGGTGCCTCGGGCGGCGGACTGCCGTAGCTGCGCACCAGATCGCGTGCGGTCACCAGCTGGTGCTGCTCCATGTCCTGCACGCTGTCCACCTCGTCCCAGCACGACTGCTGGTAGTGCAGCGCCGACAATGGCCACCAGTGACTGTCGCGTACCTGCTGCTCGATTGCCAAGGCCTGCGCGTGGGCAGGATCATCGCTGACCAGCAACCCCAGTTCCAGCAGCGTCAGGACATCAGCGCGCGCCTGCGGATCCGAAGGAAGCGGCTGCCATTGCTCTGCACTGCACTGAAGCAGCCACATGCAGCTTGCTGCATCGATCACACGCGGTTCCCGCAGGTGCGCGGCACGGACCTGCAGCGAACGCTCGAAATCAACGCCGGTACCGCCACCCAGTACGCCAGCCAGGTCGAACCTGGGGCGCTCGATCGGCTCCACCATCATCATCAGGCAACGGCGGAAATTCATGTGGATCTGTCATCCCAGGGCCTGCATGGCCGACGATGATAGCGCGCGGCCCGCAGGCGGCCATCAACTCCCCTGTACGGCAGCCGATACTTGTACTTTCCACCTTCTGGTAGTGCCCCATGTCTGCATCCCCCCTCTCCGCCGACGTCGTCCAGCAGCTGCTGGAGCGCCTGTCCCACGACGATGACTTCCGCGTAGCCTTCAGTGCCGACCCGGGCAAGGCCCTGCTGGCGCTGGGTGCCGACGAAGCTACCGTGCATGCCTGCCGCGCGCCGCTGGCGACGCTGGGGGGCAAGCAGGAGTTCGCCGAGGCGGCCTCGCGCATGAGCAGCCTGCTGAGCGCACGCGCGGCCTTCAACGTGCCGTTCCTGTTCGAGGACGGCCTGCCCGGCCTGAAGCACGATTGATCGATCAGGGTGCGACCGGCGCGCCTGTGCCAGCGGCGAGAGTTGTGCCCTTCTGGAGGGCAAGCCGCTGTGCGTCCATGACGTTCAGCGGCAGCAGCGCGTAGTCGCCGATGCTTTCGGCGAAGGCCAGGCCCGCATGACGCTGCAGCCAATGCGCCTGCCGAACGGCAGCATCGTGGTCGCCGCGAGCACGCAACAGGTCCAGCTGCAACACCCGCCACTGGAACAGGCTTGCATCGGGTCGCTGGGCCAGCAGTGACTGCGCATGCGCCAACTTGCCCTGGTCGAATGCGATACGCGCCTGCAGCAGGTTCCACAGTTCGCGCAGGCGAGGATCACCATCCCGTTCCGGCAGGGCCTGCAGCGCGTCCTGCCGATTGGCCACCACGGACGCCTGTCCGGCACGTACGGCATGGTAGGCCGTCGCCAAGGCAATGAATGCGTTGCGGCGCGCGGGCGCCGGCTGACTGCGATCGATGGCCGCCAATGCCCGGTCCAGTACCTGCTGGTACTGCTGTTCCACAGCCGGGGCACCGGCTTGTCCGCGCCAAGCCAGTGCCTGCAGGGCCAGGATGTCGCACATGCCGCCGCGAGTTCTGCATTGCGACGCCAGCTGTTGCATGTCAGCGGCCGCCTCCGTCCTGCGGTCCTGCATGGCCAGCACCGCCGCGCGCTCCATGCGCGTGCCAAGCCCGAGCGGTGCCATGGCTTCGAAACTGGCGTTGGCTGCAGCGAAATCACCGGTCAGTGCTGCCAGCACCGGCTCCATGCCATCGCCATTCCAGCCCGGATGCAGCCGGGCGCCCCGCAGCGCGGCATCTGCGGCGCCCGTCTCTCCGCGTGCCAGCTGGATCCGTGCGACGAACGCCAGCACCAATGCACGACGCGAGTGCTGGCGGCCAAGCAATGGCTGGGCAGCTGCCAGGGCGCCGTCATAGTCCCCCTGCGCGAACAGCATCAGCGCGTAGTTCATCCAGCCGGCCGGGTCGTCCGGGTACAACTCGGTCAGCATGCGCCATTTGTCAGCGATGCGTGCAGGCGGTGCACCTTCGAAATCGGCCGCCCAGGCATCGAGATAGAGCTGGTCGCGCGCGGTCAGGTGCGTACGCTGGCTGACCGCCTTGTGGTACAGCGCCGCGGCCTGCTCCAGGTTGCCCTTGGCGTGCTGGATGTTCATCTGCCCGACGTAGGCGAAGGCAAAGGCAGGATCCAGCCGGGTTGCCTGCTCGAAGAACATCAACGCATCGTCGTAGCGCGCGGCAGCCGTTGCATCCACGCCCTTGGCATACGCATGCAGTGCGTCCAGATTGGCGGTAGCCACGGTAGGCAACGGTCGCTGGTCAGCGCCGACGTCACGAAGCGCTTCGCCAAGGTCGGTACGCAACGCCGCAACCACGTGATCGGTCGAGGCGAGGATGGAGTCCAGCCCGCGGCCGTCGGCAAAGCGCGTGTAAACGGTCTGTCCACTACGCGGATCCACGACTTCGACACTGACCCGCACTTTGCCGTTGAGCTCCAGCACGCTGGGGATCAATACCGCACGAACTCCGTCACGCAGCGCGACCTCGATGGCCAGCCTGCGGTCCAGCCGCGCCTGCGGAGGGCGCTGCATCAGCTGCAGCGTGTCACGCACCTTCAGCTCGCTGAGGATGTTGACGAAGCGCGACTGCCCCAGGCTGATATACAGCGCCTGCTCCAGGCTGCTGTCCAGCTGCGGATAAGCCGTGGCGTTGTGCACCGCCGCCACGATCACCCAATCGCGTTCGGCGAAGGCGATGGCCGGTGCCGGCCGAAACAGTGTCCACAGCACTCCGCATAGCGCCAGCATGAGCGCCGCCTCGGTCACCAGCGCGGCTGGGCGACGCCACAGCGGCAGATCCCGCCACGCTTTTTCGCCCGAGCGCGGGCGACGTAGCGGGGCGCTGCCACGCAGTCCCACCTCGAAGACTTCCTGGCGTTCGCCGATGCCCTTGAAGCGCCAGCAGCCGTGATCCTTCCAGCGCAGCTCATCGGCCGCCCAGGGCAGTTCGCTGGCTGCCCGACGCGCCATCTGTTCGGCAGCCGAAGACAGCAGGACCTGTCCAGGCCACGCCAGCTGCATCAGGCGCGCAGCCATGGGCTTGGCCAGGCCTTCCACCTCCACCGGCTTTGCGCCGTGAGCAACGGCCTCGGCACTGTTGTTCCACAGCAGCACGTCACCCACGTGCAGGCCGGCGCGTGCACGCAGGACGACGCCACGTTCGCGCCCCAGTGCATCAACAGCGTTCTGGTAGGAAAGGGCAAAGCCGATGCCATCGATGGGACGTTCGAACAGGATGAACAATCCGTCAGAGCGATCGATCAGCTGGCCGTTCCAGCGCTGCTGCAGGCCCAGCACCAGACGGTCATGCTGCTGGAACAGCTCAGCGGCGGCAACGTCACCGATCCGCTCGACCAGCTGCAGCGAATCGCACAGATCGGTGAACAGCAGGGTCCGCACTTGCGAACTCTGCATCGGGAGGAAATCCGGAATGCCGTCCATTGCCACCTCTGCTGCTCATTGTCCGTTTTCGGAGTCGCCGCCCCAGCGCAGGCAGTTGCCGCCATCGCGCTTGGCCTGGTACAGCGCACGATCCGCACAGGCATACCACTCGCTCCAGCCTGCCTCCGGCACCAGCAGGCTGGCACCGATGCTGACCAGGCTGACATGCGGCGTGCCATGACTGCGTTCGAGCAGGCCATGCACCGCGCTGAGGATGAACTCGGCCGCGTGCTGCACGATCTCATGGTTGCCACGGCGCAGGATCAGGCAGAACTCATCGCCGCCGAGGCGGCAGGCCAGGTCCTGCTCACCGGCCATCGAGCGCAGGATGTTGCCCATGCTCTGCAGCACTCGGTCGCCGGCCTGGTGGCCGTGACGATCATTGATCTGCTTGAAGCGGTCGCAGTCGATCAGCAGCAGTGCCTGCGGCAACCCGTCACCATCGGCGCGGCACTCCTGCAGGTACAGGGTGAGGCCGCGACGGTTGTGCAGCCCGGTCAGTTCATCGGTACGCACCAGTTCACGGGTGTGGGTCAACTGGTGTGTGGTGATGTACAGGTTGTCCAGCGCGGTTTCCAGATCGTGGTTGCGCCGGCGCAGCTGGCTGATCAGGGCCTGCTCGTTGGTCAGCACGCGCATGATCGTGCGGCGCAGGAAGTAGGCGACCAGGCCGGGATCGGATTCCACCAGGCGATGGAAGTCAGCCGGGCCCAGCTCCAGCACTTCACAGTCGGCCAGCGCGCGTGCACTGGCGCTGCGCAGGTGATCGCCGACCAGTAGGCCAAGCTCACCGAAGAACTCATGCTGGCCGAGCGTCTTGATCACCAGGTCCTCGCCGAAGTCCAGTTCGATCTGGCCCTGGAGGATCACATACATCCGTTCGCCGCGATGGCCACGCTGGAACAACCACTGTCCGGCATGAAGCTTGCATGGGCGGGCAAATCTGGCAAACAATGCAACCTCGGCAGCGGAAAGCAGCGCGTGCACGATCTCGGCCATCGCCACCCGGGCGATACCTGACGTCACATCACTGTTCTCGGCCGCACCCCTGCCGGTCATTCCCTGCACCCGCCGCCAGCGTCCCCTGGTGAGCCGCGGAGCATAGCACCGCTTTAAAGTGTGCGCCCTATCTCATTTTTAATGCCCCGGCGATCTTGCCTGATGTGAGGATGCGTGGTGGCCGTTCTGGTCACGGGTGTCCGGGCAAAAGTCCTGCTGGATCAACCCGATGGCACTCTTCACAGGCTTTCGGCCAAGTTGCCGGTACGCGGGGGTGCGCCTGATTGACGCTGCTTGCTGACCACGCCTTTGCATCGATACAACAACGCCGGCAGGTCCCCCGACCGGCCGGCGTTGTCTGGCCCTTCCCTGGCCACCCTGATCGCCAGGAGTCCCGGTAGTGCCGGCCGTTGGCCGGCAACCCACCGATGTTCCCGCAGTCCACATTGTTGCCGGCCAGCCGCCGGCACTACCGCATCACGCCGCGCGTTCGCTGCGCCCGCCGTGGAACTGCTCTTCCTCGGTCGAGCCGGTCAGCGCGGTTGTCGACGACTGGCCCTGCTGGATCGCCTGGGTCACCGCATCGAAGTAGCCGGTGCCGACCTCACGCTGGTGCTTGACTGCGGTGAAGCCGCGCTCGGCCGCTTCGAACTCGGCTTCCTGCAGTTCCACGAACGCGCTCATCTGCCGACGCGCGTAGCCATGGGCCAGGTTGAACATCCCGTAGTTCAGCGCGTGGAAACCGGCCAGGGTGATGAACTGGAACTTGTAGCCGTAGCTGCCCAGTTCACGCTGGAACTTGGCGATGGTGGCGTCATCCAGGTTCTTCTTCCAGTTGAAGCTGGGCGAGCAGTTGTAGGCCAGCAGCTTGCCTGGGAACTTCGCATGGATTGCCTCCGCGAATTTCCGAGCGAATTCCAGATCCGGCTTGCCGGTCTCGCACCACACCAGGTCGGCATAGGGCGCATAGGCCAGGCCGCGGCTGATCGCCTGGTCCAGGCCATTGCGGGTCTTGTAGAAGCCCTCGACGGTGCGTTCGCCGGTAGCGAAGGGCTTGTCGTTGCCGTCGATGTCGCTGGTCAGCAGATCGGCAGCCTCGGCATCGGTACGCGCCACCAGCAGGGTCGGCACGCCCAGCACGTCCGCGGCCAGGCGCGCAGCGTTGAGCTTTTCTATCGCCTCGCGGGTCGGCACCAGCACCTTGCCGCCCATGTGGCCGCACTTCTTCACCGAGGCCAGCTGATCTTCGAAGTGCACGCCAGCGGCGCCGGCTTCGATCATCGCCTTCATCAGCTCGAACGCATTGAGCACGCCACCGAAACCGGCTTCGGCATCGGCCACGATCGGCTGCAGGAAGTCGATGTCGTCCTTGCCCTCAGCGTGGTGCAGCTGGTCGGCGCGCAGCAGCGTGTTGTTGATGCGCTTGACCACCGCCGGCACCGAATCGGCCGGGTACAGCGACTGGTCCGGATACATCTGACCGGCCAGGTTGGCGTCGGCCGCCACCTGCCAACCGGACAGGTAGATCGCCTTCAGGCCCGCCTTGACCTGCTGCATGGCCTGGTTGCCGGTCAGTGCACCCAGCGCGTTGACGAACTCGCGCTCATGCAGCGACGCCCACAGCTTCTCCGCACCCAGGCGGGCCAGCGAGTGCTCGATGTGGACGGTGCCGCGCAGGCGCACCACGTCGGCGGCGCTGTAGTTGCGCTGGATGCCTTCCCAGCGCGGGTTGGTATCCCAGTCGTGCTGGATCTGTTCGGCAGTGGGCAGCTTGCTCATGTCTTTCTCCAGTTCGGTTCGTGCGTGCAGCGGGGAGGGAAACGGCGGGATACGCGGGCGGCGATCAGTCGATGCGCGCGTAGGCCGGCAGGGTCAGGAAATCGGTCAGTTCTTCGCTGCGGCTCAGTTCGCCGAGCAGGGCGATGGCCTCGCTGATGCGCGCGCCACCGGGCAACGCAGCGGTATCGCCCAGCCGTGCCGGCAGCTGCGAAAGTGTGGAATCCAGCAGCGCCGGGTCGATCGCGGTGCCATCGTCCAGCTGCTGGCCCGGCGTATGCAGCCACTGCCACAGCTGGCTGCGGCTGATCTCGGCGGTGGCCGCGTCCTCCATCAGGTGATGGATCGGCACGCAGCCGTTGCCATCCAGCCAGGCGGCCAGGTAGCGCACGCAGACTTCCACGTTGCCTTCGAATCCGGCGCGGGTGATGGTGCCGGGCGGCCGTGCGATCAGTTCGTCACGGCCTGCGCGCACATCCTGGCGCAGCACGCTGTGCTGGTTCGCACCGGGCATGTGCTCATCGAAGATCGCCATCGCCACCGGAATCAGCGCCGGGTGCGCGACCCAGGTGCCGTCATGGCCTGCGCTGACTTCGCGCAGTTTGTCGGCGCGCACCCGGGCCATCGCCTGTTCGTTGGCGGCGGCATCGTTGTTGATCGGAATCTGCGCGGCCATGCCGCCCATCGCATGCGCGCCGCGGCGATGGCAGGTCTGGATCAGCAGTTCCGAATACGCCTTCAGGAACGGCTGCGTCATGGTCACCTGGCCGCGTTCGGGCAACACGCGGTCGGCGTGGCGGCGGAAGGTCTTCAGGTACGAGAAGATGTAGTCCCAGCGCCCGCAGTTCAGGCCGACGATGCGATCACGCAGCGCGTGCAGGATCTCGTCCATCTCGAACACCGCCGGCAGCGTTTCGATCAGCACGGTCACTTTGATCTGGCCGTGCGGCAGGCCGAGCATGCCTTCGATGTGCGACAGCGCGGTCTCCCACAGCGCGGCCTCTTCCATGCTCTGCAGCTTGGGCAGGTAGAAGTACGGGCCGCGATCCTTGGCCTGCAGGGTGCGGGCGTTGTGGAAGGCGAACACCGCCGCATCGAACAGGCCGCCGGCGAGGAACTGGCCATCCACGCGCACATGCTTTTCGTCCAGGTGCCAGCCGCGCGGACGCACGATCAGCACCGCCTGCTCCTCATAGGGGCGCAGCGCGTAGTGCTTGCCATTGGGTGCGGTGTACTGCAGGTCGCCGCGCACCGCAGCGGCCAGCGACTGCTGGCCGGCCAGCAGGTTGCGCCAGGTCGGCGAGGTCGAATCCTCGAAGTCGGCCATGAACACCTTGGCGCCGGAGTTCAGCGCATTGATGACCATCTTCGGGTCGGTCGGGCCGGTGATCTCGACGCGACGGTCCTGCAGTGCGGCCGGCAGCGGCGCCACGGTCCAGTCCCCGCTGCGGATCGCGGTGGTGTCCTGGCGGAAGTCCGGCAGGCCGCCCTGGTCGAAGAATGCCTGGCGCTCGCGGCGCGCCTGCAGCCGTGCCTGCCGGCCCGGTTCCACCGCACGGTGCAGCGACACCAGCAGGGCCAGCAGCTGCGCCGGCAGCAGCGTGTCCTGGCCGGCCACGCGGGTCGCCAGGGCGATGCCGGGGGTGGCCTTGCTGGCGGGGGTGGGAACAGCGGAAGCGACGGCGGACATGGGGCGACTCCAGCGGTGGGGGAACGTCTCCACGGTGCCGCCGGGGCCGAGTATTTGGCAAAACAGTTTTTGCAATGTTCTACATAAATTGTGCTAATACTTGTGACACGATGAGCACACGCCCCCCGCCAAGCCCTCGTTTTTCCTACAAATCCGACCGGCTGAAGCCGCTGCGCGCGTTCTGCCAGACCGTACGCCTGGGCTCAGTCTCACGGGCCGCTGAGGCACTTTTCGTCAGCCAGCCGGCCATCAGCCTGCAGTTGCAGGCGCTGGAACGGGAGCTGGGGGTGCCGTTGTTCGAGCGCAGCGGGCGCCGTCTGGTGCCCAGCCGCGAGGGCCAGCTGCTGTACGAAATGGCACAGCCGCTGGTGGAGAACCTGGACGGGCTGGAGGCGCGTTTCCGCGACAAGGTGCGTGGCCTGGACGCGGGCGAGCTGAACATCGCCGCCAACAGCTCAACCATCCTGTACCTGCTGCCGAAGATCGTCGAACGCTTCCGCCTGCATCATCCGGACGTGCGCCTGACCCTGCACAACGCGATCAGCGCCGACGGCACCGACCTGCTGCGCGAGGACGCGGCCGACCTGGCGATCGGTTCGATGACCGATGTGCCGGCCGACCTCAGCTACGCCCCGGCCTACCGCTTCGAGCAGGTGCTGATCGCGCCGCATGACCATCCGCTGGCCAGTGGCGGCGAGCTGGAGCTGGCCGACATCGCGCGCTATCCGCTGGTGCTGCCGCCGAAGCGGCAGATCACCTACCGCCTGGTGGACCAGGTGTTCCAGCGCCACCGCATCGCCTACACCGTGGCGCTGGAGGTGGGCGGCTGGGAGGTGATCAAGCAGTACGTGGCGATGGGCATGGGCATTTCCATCGTGCCGGCGCTGTGCCTGAACGAGGCTGACCGAGAGCGGTTGGCGGCGCGTTCGATGAAACGCTGGTTCCCCGAACGCAGTTACGGGGTGATCGTGCGGCGTGGCAAGGTGTTGTCGGCGCAGGCGCGGGCGTTCATCGAGCTGATCCAGCCGGAGTTGTTCAGTCCGCGCGACTACGACCAGAGCGGGCATTCGGAACGGTGAGGGTGTGCGGCAGGGCTGCGCCCTGCACCTGCCGAATCAACGGCAACGGCAGAGGCAACGGCAACGTCAAAGGCAACAGCGGGGATTCCGTGGGATGGCGGGGCGGTGTGGCCTGCTCTTGGTGGGTGTCGACCTTGGTCGACACGGTTGGTCCACGCCATGCGTGGATGACGATTCCCGGCGTCGGGCTGGATAGACTGCACCCATGTCCATCGAACTCCGCCACCTGCGCTACTTCCTCGCCGTTGCCGATACGCTGCATTTCGGACAGGCGGCGGAGCGGCTGGGTATGTCGCAGCCGCCGCTCAGCCAGCAGATCCGCCAGCTGGAGGACCTGATCGGTGCGCGCCTGTTCGTGCGCAGCCATCGTCGTGTACAGCTGACGCCTGCCGGTGAGCTGCTGCAGGAACGTGCACGCGCCATCGTGCAGCAGGTGGAAACGGCGGTGGATGAGGTGCAGCGCGCGCAGCGCGGTGAGCAGGGTGAGTTGCGCATCGGCCTGACCCGGGCCACGCCGCTGTCACCGCAGATTCCGCGTTCGATCCTGCGCTACCGCCAGCAGTACCCGCAGGTGCGACTGCAGCTGAGCGAGATGAACACCCTGCAGCAGATCGATGCGCTGCTCGATGGCAGCCTGGACGTGGGCATCATCCGCAAGCGCGCGTTGCCGCCGGAGCTGGTGGCCCACAGCCTGTTCGTCGATCCGCTGGCGTTGATCGTGCATGCCGACCACCCTGCCCTGCGCAGGCTGTCGAAGCAGGGCACGCTGTCGCTGCGCGACTTGGCGCAGGAACCGTTCGTGGCATTCCGGCGCAGCGCCGGCGCCGGCATCCATGACCACATGATCGCGTTGTGTGCCGCCGCCGGCTTCACTCCACGCATCGTGCAGGAGGCCGGTGAGGCTTCGACGCTGATCAGTCTGGCCGCCGCCGGGCTGGGTGCGGCAATCCTGCCGTCGTCGTGCGACCACATCCGCGTGGAGGGTGCACGCTTCGTGGCGCTTGCAGACGCCGGCGCGCATTCGGAGGTGCAGCTGGCGTGGCATCGCGAGGGGGTGACGCCGTTGATCCGCAATTTTGCTGGGCTGCTGCGCGGGGCGTTCGCGGAGGGGTGATGCGGTCGACCATGCAGCTTTGGTAGATGCCAACCTTGGTTGGCCTCCCTGCCAGAGCGCCGACCAAGGTCGGCATCTACCAGAGCAGCGACGCGCTCAAGTGGAGCGCGCGTTGGGTCACGCCGTCACCGGCTGCGGGGTGCGCTGCTGCAGCGCCCAGACGATGCCACCACCGATCAAAGTCAGCACGGCAGCGAACAGGCACACGCCCAGCCAGTCCCAGGCCGCATAGGCCAGGCCGCCGACTCCGCCCAGTACACTGGATCCGAGGTAGTAGGCAAACAGGTACAGCGCCGAGGCTTCCGCGCGCATCGCACCGGCACGGCTGCCAACCCAGCTGCTGGCCACCGAGTGGCCACCGAAGAAGCCGAAGGTCACCAGCGCGATGCCCAGCGCCATCGTGCTCAGCCATGGCATCGCCAGCAGCACGATGCCGGCACCGATCAGTGCGAACGAGATCGACAGGATGCGGCCGCGTCCGTAGCGCGTGGCCTGCTGCCCCATCCATGCCGAACTGAAGGTACCCACCAGATACACGCTGAAGATCAGTCCGACCACGGTCTGGCTGAGGTGGTACGGCGGCGCCAGCAGGTGGTAGCCCAGGTAGTTGTAGAGGGTGACGAACACACCCATCAGCACGAACGAGGTAGCGAACAGCCACGGCAGGCCCGGGTCGGCGAACAGCGTGCGCCAGCGCGACGGCAACTGGCGCAGGCCATCACGGCGGGGATGGAAGTGGCGCGACGGCGGCAGCTGCAGCCACAGCAGCACGGTGCTGGCCACTGCGATGATCGAGACCACACCGATGCCCCAGCGCCAGCCCCAGTGGTCAGCGATGATGCCGGCCAGCAGGCGCCCGCTCATGCCACCAATGGCATTGCCGCCGATGTACAGGCCCATCGCCAGGCCCAGCGCGCGGCTGTCCATTTCCTCGACCAGGTAGGTCATCGCCACTGCCGGCACGCCGCTCAGCGCCAGGCCAAGCAGGGTGCGCAGCACCAGCAGCGTGGTCCAGTCGTCCACCAGCGCAGTGCTCAGCGACAGCATGGCCGAGGCTAGCAACGCAGCGATCATCAACGGGCGACGGCCGACCGCGTCGGACAGCAGGCCGGCCAGCAGCATTGCCACCGCCAGCGTGCCGGTGGTCAGCGACAGCGACATCGCGCTGCCGGCGGCGGACACGCCGAAGTGGCGGCTGAACTCGGGCAGCAGCGGCTGCACCGTGTACAGCAGGCCGAAGGTGGAGAAGCCGGCCAGGAACAGCGCCAGCGCGGTGCGGCGGAAAGCCGGTGTGCCCTGCTGGATGCGGGTCTCGGCGTCGGAGTCGACGGTGTGTAGGCGGTGCTCGACGGCCGCCGTGGTTTCGCCAGTCATGGAATCGAAGGGCCGGTGGGGACGGCCGGGCGTGGGAGGGAACGGGCCTCAGACTAGGCCCGCCCATCCAGTCGATCCATAACCTGATAGGTCAGGATTGATACACAGGAAGTATCAATTCAGCTTACAGGCGCTGCCACTCGAAGCCAGCGCCTCGGCGGTAATACACCGCCACGGCGCGGCCGTAGACCTTGTCGGCGTCGACAAAGCCGAAGAAGCGGCCATCGAAGCTGTTGCCACGGTGGTCACCCAGCACCAGCACCTTGCCGTCCGGCACCACCAGGTCAGCGATGTCCGGGCCGCCGCCCATATCCAGGTCGAGGCTGGCATGGCGCTCGCCGAAGGCTTCCACGTCCTGCAGGTCGGCGATCTGAAGCGGCTGACCGTTGATGCTCAGATGGCCTTCGCGCAGCTGCACATGATCACCGGCCACTGCAGCCACGCGCTTGATCAGGCGGGTGCCGTCGGCCGGCGAGTCGAATACCGCCACTTCGCCGCGCTGCGGGGTGCCGGTCGCCATCAGTTCCTTTCCGGTAAACGGCAGGCGCAGGCCATAGGCGCGCATGTCCACCACCACCCGGTCGCCGGGCTGCAGGGTCGGCTGCATCGAGCCGCTGGGCACCACGTAGTGGTTGGCGAGGGTATCGCGGGCGGCGGCGAGCAGGCCGAGCATCACCAGCAGCGGCAGCGCCTCCTTCTTCAACCAGGCCAGTGCGCGTTCGGAAAAGGGAGGGCGGGCAACAGCATCCATGACAGGCTCCGGGTGATTGGTAGCTGCATCAGACCACATCCGGGCGCAGGAGGTTCCGTTAGCGCCGGGCCACGCCCGGCGAGCGCGCAGCGTGGCCGTTCCAACACGCCGCCGGGCATGGCCCCGCGCTACCGATGCACGGGTTACGCAGGTTTTACGCCCCGACCCGGCCGCGGGCATCGCACCTTTACGGGCAGCACGCGCATCGTGTGCCCACCGCGCCGCAGGGCGCATTCCGCAAGGTGTTGTATGACCCTCCTGGTGATCCGCCACGCGTCTTCGTCGGCGCCGCACCCGCAGCTGCCGGCGCAGCTGGCCGGCCATCGCGTGCTGTGCAGCGACTGCGCCAGCCTGTCCGAAGTGCGCCAGTGCCTGTGCCAGCCGCAGGCGCGCTCGGCCGACTGGGTGCTGCTGGATGTCGGCGTGGCCGACGAGGCGCAATGGCAGGCCGAGGGCGGCGCGCTGCAGGCGGCGCTGGAACGGTTGCCGGCGCAGTACATCGAGCTGCAGTCCCCCAGCGAACCCGGCCTGGATGCGCGCCTGCGCCTGCAGCACGGTCCCGCCGCAGTGGTGGTCGACCAGCGCAGCCAGCAGGCCGGTTACCCGTTGTCGCTGGCCATCGTTGGCCGCCGTCTGGCGCAGGAGGGCTGAGCCATGTCGATCTTCATCATCCGCGGCCCGGAAGCGGCCGGTGCATTGATCCGCACGGCAATGCCGCTGCCGGCGCCGGTACTGAAGTCGTTGGTGCATCGCGCGATCGACGCCGGCACCAGCGTCGCGATCCGTGCCTGCGGTTCGGAACAGGAACTGCTGGATGCCCTGCGCGTGGCCGATCACAGCCGCGGCGAGGTGACCCTGCTTGACCCGGGTGCGTGTGCCAACAGCCTGCGTCTGCAGCGGCTGCTGCCTTACCTGCACAACGCCTACGTGGAAGTGCATGACGACGGCGCGGTGGCAGAGCCGTGCCTGCCGGCCGGTGTCGGCCAGCGCCTGGGCATCGCCGCGGGGTATGGCGCGCAGAGTTATGTGCTGGCGCTGGACATCGCGCTGGACCACCTGGGGTTGGCCGAGCAGGCGAACCGGGTGCATGTAGGGACGTGATGGCCGGGCTGCGCCCGGCACCCGGGGGTAGTGCCGGCCGCTGGCCGGCAACCTCAACAACAACAGCAACAGCGGAGGCTGGCATTGCTTGGGATGGTGGGGTGGGTGTCGACCTTGGTCGACACATGGATCCACGCCATGCGTGGATGAGCGACACAACGAAAAACGGCGGGGTTGCCCCCGCCGTTCTTTCTTTCGTACTTCAGGCCGCGCTTACTTCAGGCCGCGGAACTTCAGCAGCGGCTCCACCGACGGGTCCTTGCCGCGGAAATCGCGGTACAGGGTCGACAGCTCCACGCTGTTGCCGCGCGAGAGGATCTTGTCGCGGAATTCCTGGCCATTGGCGGCGGTCAGGCCACCGTGTTCGGTGAACCACTGGTAGGCGTCATGGTCCAGCACTTCGGCCCAGAAGTAGGCGTAGTAACCGGCCGAATAACCACCACCCCAGATGTGGTCGAAGTAGGTGGTGCGGTAACGCGGCGGCACCTGAGGCAGGTCGACCTTGAACTTCTTCAGTGCGCTGGCTTCAAACGCACCGACATCCTGCAGCGGCGCATCGGCCTTCTGCGTGTGCCAGGCCAGGTCCAGCAGCGCGGCCGACAGGTACTCGGTGGTCGCATAGCCCTGGTTGAAGCTGCGTGCCTTGAGGATCTTGTCGACCAGTTCCTGCGGCATCGCCTCGCCGGTCTTGTAGTGCTTGGCGTAGTTGGCAAACACCTTCGGATCCAGCGCCCAGTGCTCGTTGAACTGCGACGGGAACTCGACGAAGTCACGCGAAGTGGCGGTGCCGGCGATCGACGGGTATTTCACGTTCGAGAACATGCCGTGCAGCGCATGGCCGAACTCATGGAACATCGTGGTGACGTCGTCGAAGCTGATCAGCGCAGGCTGGCCGTCGGCCGGCTTGGTGAAGTTGCAGACGTTGTAGACCACCGGCTTGGCACCGGTCAGGCCGTCCTGTTCGACGAACACGTCCATCCATGCGCCGCCGGACTTGGTGTCACGCTTGAAGTAGTCGGTGTAGAACAGGGCCAGCGAAGTGCCGTCCTTGTCGAACACTTCGTATACCTTCATGTCCGGGTTGTAGGTCGGAATGTCGGTACGCGGCTTGAAGGTGATGCCGTACAGCTGGGTGGCGGCGTAGAAGACGCCGTTCTGCAGCACGTTGTCCAGTTCGAAGTACGGCTTGATCTGCGACTCGTCCAGATCGTACTTGGCCTTGCGCACCTGTTCGGCGTAGAAATCCCAGTCCGAAGCAGCGACCTGGAAACCACCCTTCTGCGCGTCGATCACCTTCTGGATCTCGCCGGCTTCGGCACGCGCCTTGGCCGTCGCGGCCGGCACGGTGTCGGTCAGCAGCTTGAGCGCAGCGGCCGGGGTCTTGGCCATCTGGTCGCCCAGCTGGTAGTCGGCGAAGGTGTCGAAGCCGAGCAGCTTGGCCTTCTGCGCACGCAGCTGTGCCAGGCGCTGTACGGTCTGCCGGGTGTCGTTGGCATCGCCACGCTCTGCGCGGGTTTCCGAAGCCTTCAGCACCGCGGCGCGCTGGTCACGATCGGTCAGCGAACCGAGCACCGGCTGCTGGGTGGTGTTCTGCAGCGGCAGCAGGAACTTGCCATCCAGCTTGCGGTCCTTGGCGGCAGACGCAGCGTTGTTGATCGCATTGTCGTCCAGGCCGGCCAGCTTGGCCTTGTCGTCGACGACCACGGCGGC
Source organism: Stenotrophomonas sp. GW821-FHT09E08 (assembly GCF_059416125.1). Lineage (NCBI taxonomy): Bacteria > Pseudomonadati > Pseudomonadota > Gammaproteobacteria > Lysobacterales > Lysobacteraceae > Stenotrophomonas > Stenotrophomonas sp. GW821-FHT09E08. The sequence goes on along the minus strand of NZ_JBWKOO010000012.1, from coordinate 6,459 downwards.
AGCGGCGGTAGCGGCCACCAGGCGGGTGTGGAACTGGGTGGAGAGGGTGGTCTCTTCCACGTTGAGCTTGCGCAGGCTCGCCTTGTCGGCGTCGGACAGCTGGGCACCGGCGCGCACCAGGCCGTCGTAGTAATGCTCGACCAGGCGCTTCTGCACCGGGTCCAGTTCCAGCGTGTCACGCTGGTCGTACAGCGACTTCACACGCGCGAACAGCTTCGGGTCGAGGTTGATCTCGTCCTGGTGCGCGGCCAGCTTCGGTGCGATGTCTTCCTGGATCTTCTGGCGCGCTTCGGTGCCGTCGGCCTGGACCAGGCCGAAGAAGATGCGCGACACGCGGTTCAGGGTCTCGCCGCTGCGCTCCATCGCCACCAGCGTGTTGTCGAAGGTGGCCGGCTCAGGGTTGTCGGCGATCTTGCGGACATCAGCCAGGTGCTGGCGCATCCCTTCTTCGAAGGCCGGCAGGTAGTCGCTGTCCTTGATCTTGTCGAACTGCGGGGCCTGGAACGGCAGCGTGCTGGCGCTCAGCAGCGGGTTGGTGGAGGCTTCGGCCGGCTGCTGGGCCGGGGCTTTCTGGGCATCGGACACGGGGGTGGACTCCTTGCCGGAACAGGCCGCCAGCGCCAGGCTGATGGCGGCGGCCAGGACTACGGTACGCGACATGTAAAACGCTCCTTGGGCAGACGGTATGGGATACCAGCCGTCCACCCTACTCCTGTCGCGCACGCCCGGCATGTGCCGGACGTGGCGTCTAGGCAGCGGCGCGCGGCCGGCTCAGACCGTGCCGCGGGTCTTGCCGATCCAGGGCCGGTAGAACTCGCGGATCGCCGCCATGTCGGCTGCGTCGTCTCCGCTGGGATGGAACACCGGGCCGATGCCGATGATCTTTTCCGGGTAATGGAAATACGCCGCCAGAACCGGCACATCAGCCATCCGCGCGATCTTCAGGAAACCGGCCTTCCAGTCCTTCACCGCCTTGCGCGTGCCTTCCGGGGTGATGGCAAACCACATCTTCTCGTTGTTGCGCAGCAGGTCCACCGCCTGGCCCACCGTGCCCTGCGGCGAACTGCGGTCCAGCGGGATCACGCCCAGCTTGTGCAACAGGGGGCCCAGTGGCCACCAGAACAGCGAGGCCTTGCCCAGCACCTTGACCTTCATGCCCAGTGCGATCTTGGCCGCCATACCCCACAGGCCATCCCAGTTGGACGAATGCGGGGCGATGATGAAGACCAGCTTCGGGATGTCGGGCAGGGTGCCGGTAACCTTCCAGCCGCCCATGCGCAGCGTGCAGCGCGCCAGCCAGCGCAGGAAGCGGTTGGGTTTGACCTGCGGCATGTTCGGCGGAATGGCCGGCAGCAACGGCGTCGGGTTGTTCAAGCAATCACTCCCAGTCACGTGATGAGCGCCCGCGCTTGACCTGCGCGCGCCCGCGTTTGGCGTCCAGACGACGCAGTTTCGACCCGAGGGTCGGCTTGGTGGCCTTGCGTGGCTTGGGCACGTGCAGCCCGGCCTGGATGAAGGCCGCCAGCCGATCGCGCGCATCCTCGCGATTGCGATCCTGGGTACGGAATCGTTGCGCGTCGATGACCAGCACGCCTTCGCCGGTCATGCGCCGGTCGCGCCGCGCCAGCAAGCGTTCGCGCAACGGTTCGGGCAACGAGGGCGAGCCGGCCACATCGAAACGCAGTTCCACCGCGGTGGAAACCTTGTTGACGTTCTGGCCACCGGCACCACTGGCACGCACGAACCGCTCGACGATCTCGCCGTCGGGGATTTCAAGCTGCGCGCTGATGGTGACCGGTCCACTGCCCATCCGCGCATTGTAGCGGCAGCCACGCGATGGAGTACGTCATTGCGCACCGTATGCCGCCGATCAGGTACCGAACACGCCGCCTTCGCCTCGGCTGCCGGTATGCTGGCCGTCCCATGTACTGCAGGAAGCCCCGCATGACCCGCACCACACCCGCCCTGCCGTCCCTGCTGCGCCGCGCCGCCCTGCTGCTGGCGCTGGCCGTGGCCAGCATTCCGGCACTGGCCGCCCCGCCGACCGATGGCGACATCAACCGCCTGCTGTCAGCCTCGCGCGCGCAGAGCATGATCGACACCATGCTGCCGCAGATCGAGGCGATGCAGCAGCAGCAGTTCCAGCAGGTGGCCGCGCAGCGCCAGCTCAACGCCCAGCAGCAGGAGCAGCTGAAGCGGATCCAGGCGCGGACCAGCCAGACCCTGCGCCAGGCCCTGTCGTGGCAGCAGCTGCGGCCGATGTACGTGGACCTGTACAAGAAGACGTTCAGCAAGGAAGACGTGCTGGCGATGGCCGAGTTCTACGAGAGCGCGGCCGGCCAGAGCCTGCTGGACAAGACCCCGGCCCTGATGCAGAACGTGATGGTGGCGATCCAGGCCCGCATGCAGCCGTTGTTCGCGGACCTGCAGAAGGACCTGGAAGCGATCGTCAACGAGCCGGAAAAGAAGTGAGGTAGTGCCGGCCGCTGGCCGGCTCCCCAGTACATCTGGAATCGCGTAGCTGCCGGCCAGCGGCCGGCACTACCGTCAAGCGGTATCCACCTGCCAGCCGAACAGGTCCAGCGCCTTCTGGAACCCGCCGTCCAACGGCGCACGCACGTCCACCGTGCCACCGTCCGGATGCGGGAAGCGCAGGCGCTCGGCGTGCAGCAGCATGCGGTGTACGCCCTGCATGCGGAAGATGCGGTTGTGCCGACCATCACCGTGGCTGGTGTCGCCGATCATGTGGTGCGACAGGTGCTTGAGGTGCCGGCGGATCTGCCGGAAACGCCCGGTCTGCGGCTGGCAGCGCAGCAATGCATAGCGCGAACTGGTGAACTCTCCGATCGGCACTGACAGCTCGCCGGTGGCCAGGCGCTGGAAGTCGGTCACTGCCGGCTTCTTCACCGGCTTGCCCGGGCCACCGTCGAGGTCGTGGTCGACCCGCCAGGACAACTCGGCCGGCCAGCCACGGCAGACCGTCAGGTAGTCCTTGGCCACTTCACCGCCCATCAGCGCCTTGCCCAGCGTGCTGGCGGTCTCGCGGTCGAAAGCCAGCAGCAGACAGCCGCTCGTCGCCCGGTCCAGGCGATGCACGAGGAAGATCGGGCGACCCAGCTGCTCGCGCAGGCGGTCGGCCAGGAAGTCGTCTTCGCCACGGGCCAGTTTGCTGTCGTGGACCATCAGCCCGGCAGGCTTGTTGACCACGGCCAGGCGCTCATCCAGGTACAGCAGCTGCAGGGGCGCGGTGTCGGTCTCGACCGCGGCGAGGGTATCGGGTTCGGTGCTCACCGCGGGATTATACGGGTGCCCTGATCGGGGTCAGATGCGCCGGTCAGGCGTTGCGCACGGCCAGCAACTCGCCGTTGCCCACCGGCACCAGACTGGTGCTGAAGTCCGGATCAGCATCCAGCAGCACGCGCAGCGGTTGCATCTCTTCCGCATGCGAGGTGGCGTTGTCCACCACCAGCAGGCCACCGGGGCGCAGCACGCGGCGCAGCTGCGGCCACCAGCCGGCGTACTGCCCGCGGTCCGAATCGAGGAACAGCAGGTCGATGCAGGCATCGGCGGCCTGCGCCAGCCAGAGCCCGGCATCGCCATGGACCAGGCTGATGCGATCACCCAGGCCACTCCGTGCAAACGTGGCTCGCGCCATCGCCACCTTGTCGTCGGCGTACTCCAGCGTGGTCACGTGGCCGCCGATGGCGGCGGCGGCCTCGGCCAGCCACAGCGTGGAATAGCCGTTGGACGTACCGATTTCCAGCACCCGGTGAGTGTTGCCGAATCGCACCAGAACCGACAGGAACTCACCGGTGTCAGGCGTGATGTTGAGCATGCGTCGGCCGCGCTCGCTTTCGCGTGCGTCGTTGTCGGCGCCGAAGCGGACCAGCTCGTCCTTGAGCGCTTTCAGCACGGGGCCTACTTCCACCACGCGCGCAGCAGCGCGACCGCACCGACCGCACCGGACAGCCAGCTCCACATCGGCAGGTCACCCCAGTACCAGCCCGGTGGCTGCACCACATACATCAGTGCGGCGATGGCCAGCAGGCCGACACCGGTGATCGCACCCACCGCGCGCTTCTGCAGGCGCTGCACGCTGGCATCCAGTGCGGCCAGGTCGCGCGAACGCATCGACAGTTCGTGGCGTCCTTCCACCTGCTGGGTCAGCCAGGCGTGTACCAGGCGCGGCATGTCCGGCGCGTGGGTCATGATTTCCGGCAGCCGCTTGCCGATCTCGCGCACCACGCGGCGCGGGCTGTAGCGCTCGCGCAGGATCTTCGCCAGCACCGGCTTGGCCACCGCCCAGATGTCGATCTGCGGGTCGAGCTGGCGGCCGACGCCTTCGATGTTCAGCAGGGTCTTCTGCAGCAGGATCAGCTGCGGCTGCAGGGTCAGCTGGTAACGCTGGGCCACGCGGAACAGCTTCATCAGCACTTCGGCCAGCGAGATCTGCGACAGCGGCCGGGTGAAGTACGGCTCGCACACCGAACGCACGGCGGCCTCGAGATCATCGATGCGCACGTTGTCCGGCATCCAGCGCGCCTGCACGTGCAGTTCGGCGATGCGGCGGTAATCGCGGTTGAAGATGGCCATGAAGTTCTCGGCCAGGTAGTACTGATCTTCCTGGGAGAGCTGGCCCATGATGCCGAAGTCCAGCGCGATGAAGCGCGGGTTGGCGCGGCGCGACGGATCGGTGTCGACCCAAATGTTGCCGGCATGCGCGTCGGCATGGAAGAAGTTGTCGCGGAACACCTGGGTGTAGAACACCCGCACCCCCTTGGCAGCCAGTGCCTTGCGGTCGATGCCCGCCTTGTCCAGTGCAGCAATGTCATCGGAGGGGATGCCCCACACGCGCTCCAGGGTCAGCGCGCGCTCGGCGGTGTGGCTCCAGATCACTTCCGGCACGTACAGGTCGTCGCTGTTTTCCCAGAAGCGGCGCAGCACGCTGGCATTGGCGCCTTCGCGCTGCAGGTCCAGCTCGGCGGACAGGGTGTTTTCGACTTCGGCCACCACTTCGCGCGGACGGATCTTGTCGGCGCGCGGATGGGTGCGCTCGACCAGGGCAGCCAGCGAATTGAGCAACGCGATATCGGCGTCGATCTGCTTCTCGATGCCCGGGCGCAGCACCTTGACCACCACCTGGCGGCCATCGGCCAGCGTGGCCGCGTGCACCTGTGCGATCGACGCCGAGGCCAGCGGCTCGGTGTCGAAGCTGGCGAAGGCCTCGCTGACCGGCAGGCCGAGCGCTTCTTCGACGATGCGGCGTGCGGTCTCGCCATCGAACGGCTTGACGCGGTCCTGCAGCAGGGTCAATTCATTGGCCACGTCCGGCGGCACCAGGTCGCGGCGGGTGGACAGGATCTGGCCGAACTTGACGAAGATCGGGCCGAGATCCTGCAGTGCCAGGCGCAGGCGTGCACCGCGCGACTGAGCAGCGATGTCGGCCGAAGCGCGCGGCACGAACGGCTTGGCCAGGCGCAGCCAGCGCTCGGCGGGGGTGCCCTGCAGCAGGTCGTCCAGGCGGTAGCGCAGGATCACCCGGCCAATGCGGCTGGCGCGCAGCACAGCCTTCATGCGGCACCCCGCAGGCGCTGTACGCGCGCGCCGAGACGTTCGACGTCATCGCGCAGCACGTCCACATCATCATGGAAGGCATCCAGCTCAGCGCGCGGCACCACGTCGCGCGATTCCTCGGTGATGAATTCGGCGGCGCTGTGGGCCAGGTCGATCGCGCCCTGCCGCGCGTGCTGCAGAGCGCTGCGCAGGGTGTTGGCAACCTGCACGCCCAGCACCTCGCCGAACACGCTGACGAAGGGCTGTTGCCAGTCCGGATCGAAGCCCTTGGCGAGCTGCTGCAGGCGGCGCGCCAGTTCGGCATCGCCGGCCACGCGCACGCGGCCCTTGCCGTTGTTGTCGGCACGCCGTGCACTGGCCAGCAACGGCAGCTGCGCGAGCACGCCGGCCAGGCTGCTGCGCACGGCCAGATCGGCTTCCTGTGCGTCCACTGGACCGACCCGCAGCTGGTCGCCATCGACACTGATGCGCATCGCCAGAGAGGGCGCTTCCAGGGTCAGGTCGATATGCCGGCCATCCAGGCTGGCCAGCGCGTGGCGGGTATCCGGATCCAGCGCCAGCGCGCGGTTCAGGGCGATCTGCAGGGCGCGGCCGGCGACCGGCTTGAGGGACTTGAGCAGGGAGAGAGCCATGTGTGCATTCTACCTGCGTGGGTGGGGGGCTTGGGCCGGGCTGCTGCCCGGCACCCGCAGAGGCACCGGCGAGAGCAACAGCAACGGCAACGTCAAACGCTGGCTTCCCGTGGGGAGGCGGGGTGGTGTGGGTTTACGGGGACGCCGTGAACCCGTCCATGGGGGCTTGGTCGCCGCTTGCTCGTGTGCGCTGTCCTGCGCACACGGCAAGACCGGGGTTGGGCGTCCTGCCCAACCCGCCCGAGGCATGCCT
>NZ_JBWKOO010000011.1:0-156070 GCF_059416125.1 Stenotrophomonas sp. GW821-FHT09E08 | reverse complement strand
AAGTAGGTCGCGACGTTGCCGGCGCTGCACTTGGTCAGGTTGATCGCGAACGGGGTACGACCCGCAACGGCACCGGCATTGGCCAGGGTGTTCTTGGACACGGTCGGCAGGTTGACGGCGAAGTCCTTGCCGCCCGGGGTCGAGATGGTGCAGGTCTTGTCGGTCACCTTGCCGTTGAAGGTGATGGTGCCGTCGGCGGCGTTGGCGGCCAGCGGAGCGGCGGCCAGCATCAGAGCGGCGATGATATTGATCTTGTGCATTCGCTTTTACCTAACCCTACTGAAGAGATGAGAAGTAGAGGAGGAAGCAAGGAGCACTGCCGGGCTATCAAGACCCATCCTTGCGTCTCACCTGTGGCCGGACTCGGACATACCTTCCCCTGAATCCGTGACGCAAGTATAGGCACAACTGTGATGAAAGTCACATTATTTTTCTGAACGACGGTTTATTGACGCCTCAAATGTGACGTGGTAGCCGAAATCGAGTCAGCGGGAGCGAGCGGTCACCCGCAACCTTCGCTGAGGCAGCTGGCTGCGCCGGGCGCGCACGCAAAAAGTCGCTATTTCCCCCTGAAAATCAGCTTTCTTGATGCGCATCACTCTTTCTCGGTGATGGCCCTAGCAGATTCGGATTTGTCCTATTAAAGCCGGGTCCAACCTGTCGCTAACTAGGAAACACCGAACGAACCAGAGAACGTGTCATGAGGAACTCCATCCTGCTGTGTGTGGCCCTGATGTCCGTCAGTGCACTGGCCCAGGCTAGCAGCGGCAGCATCCGTTTCAGCGGTCGCATCGCTGAGCCGGGCTGCACGACGAACCTGTCCCAGGGCGAGTTGAGCCTGGCGGCCTGCCCGCCATCGGCCAAGGGCTCGACGGTGGCCGTGACGGCGCTGGCCGATGGCCAGGCCGCAACGCTGCGCGATGGCAAGCGCCAGGGCCAGAAGCTGTCGGTGTCGGCCAGCGCGATGCGCGCCGGTGATATCGCCTTCTCCGAGCGCTACAGCGTGCAGGCCTCGAAGCAGCAGCCGCTGCAGGGCGCCTACCTGGTGGTGGTCGACTACCTGTAAGACCCGCAGGCCGGCATTACTCCGGCTGCGGCAGCTCGAAGACCTGGCGCAGGTAAGCCAGGTAACCAGGGTCGTCGCACATGCTCTTGCCCGGCGAATCGCTGAGCTTGGCCACCGGCTGGCCGTTGCAGCGGACCATCTTGATGACGATGTTGAGCGGCGTTGGCCCCAGATCATTGGTCAGGTGGGTGCCGACGCCGAAGGCGACCTGGCAGCGACCACGGAAGTAGTCGTACAGGCGCATCACCTTGACGATGTCGAGGCCATCGCTGAACACCAGCACCTTGCTGCGTGGATCGACACGGCGCTGCTGGAAATGCGCCAGCATGCGGTCACCCCAGTCGAACGGATCGCCCGAGTCGTGGCGCACGCCGTCGAACAACTTGCAGAAGTACATGTCGAAGTCGCGCAGGAACGCGTCCAGGCCGACCACATCGGACAGCGCGATGCCGAGGTCGCCGCGATATTCGCGTGCCCATGACTCCAGTGCCGCCACCTGCGAATCACGCAGGCGCGGGCCCAGCGCCTGGAACGCCTGCAGGTACTCATGGGCCATGGTGCCGTGCGGAGTCATGCCATACAGGCGCGCGAAGTGCACGTTGCTGGTACCGACCAGCTGCGGCCCGAGTGCATCGCGCAGCAATGGCAGCAGGCGGGCATGCCAGTCACGCGAGTAGCGGCGGCGGCTGCCGTAGTCGGCGATACGGCACTGCTCGAAGCCGGGGGTATCACGCAGCAACGCGGCCTTGGCCTGCAGGCGGCGCTCGCCTTCGGCGAAGTCGGCGGTGGTGGTGTTGCGGAACCAGACCTCGTTGATGATCGCCAGCAGCGGCACTTCAAACAGGATGGTGTGCAGCCACGGGCCGGTGATATCCAGCTCGATCTCGCCGGGCACCGCTTTCGATGCGCGCAGTTGGATGTACTTGCGGTCGAGGTGGAACAGGCCAAGGAAGTCGGCAAAGTCGGGCTTCACGAAGCGCAGGCCACGCATGTAGTCCAGCTCCACGTCACTGAAGCGCAGGCTGCACAGGTGGTCGATCTCTTCGTCGATCTGGTCGATGTAGCGGGCCAGTTCGATGCCGGGCGTGCGGCACTTGAACCGGTACTGCACCTGGGCGCCGGGATGCTGGTGGAGCACCGCCTGCATCATGGTGAACTTGTACAGGTCGGTGTCGAGCAGGGACTGGATGATAGGCATGGGGCGGATTATGCGCCCGACGGAGTGAACCGTGGGCGCGCCGGCCTTCTGTAGAGCCGAGCCCACGTTCGGCTGGATGTTGCCTGAGCCGAGCGTGGGCTCGGCTCTACAACGACCTGCGCAGCAGGCGCGGCACCAGCATCAGCGCGTGCGCCCAGATCGCGCCCCACACCGCCACGCGTACCGGCAGCGAACGCTGCCTGGCCTCGAACTTCTGGAAATAGCGCCACAGGCCCTTGTGCTTGTGCCACTCGACGAAGAACGGACGTGAGCGGCTGGATACGCCGCGCACGTGGGTGACCTGCAGATCGTTGGCGATCGCCACCACTGCGCCGGCCTCGCGGGCACGACGGCACAGGTCCAGGTCTTCGGCATGCAGGCGGTAACCAGCGTCCCAGCCACCGATACGGTCGAACAGTGTGCGCGACATCATCAGCAAGGCACCGGACAACGCCGGTACCCGCTGCAGTGCCTGCTGCGCGTCACGCGGAACGGCCAGTTTCGAGCCTTTGCCCGGCGAGCGCAGCATCAACAGGAAATCCGGGTCGCGGCGGCGCACGGCCTCATCGGCGTGGCCATGCTCATCCAGCTGTTCGACACCGAGCAGGCAGTCACCGAGCGCGTCGGCGCGGCTGCGCAATCCGGCCAGCGTTTCCGGTTCGACCATCAGGTCCGGATTGATGAAGGCCAGCCACGGGCTGCCCGAATCGGCCACGCCCTGGTTGTTGGCGGCGGCGAAGCCGGGATTGTCCGGATTACCGATGAAGCGCACGCGCGGGTCATGGCTGGCGTGTCGCTGCACGATCTCCAGCGTGCCATCCACCGAGCCATTGTCGATCACCCGGATCTCGGCCACGTCCTGCGCTTGGCGCAGCCGTGAGAGGCAGGCATCGATGGTGCTGCCGCTCTGGTAGGTGACGACGATGGCGGCAATGGCAACATTCAAGCGTGAGGCTCCGGCGCGGATGACGGGACGAACAGGTCACCCTGCTCGGCCGGTATTATCGCCTGCTGCATGCGCTGCTGCAGATCGGCGCGCATCCCGTGCAACGGATCGTGCATCAGGAAATCGGCCAGCCGCGGCACCCAGGCCGGCCAGCGCGCGGCCAGCGCTTCAAGATCGCCATCGCGGCTGATGGCCTCCCCTGCGCGGCCGACGAAGGCTGTTTCGCACAGGACATTGCGCCAGCCCAGCCCGGCCATGCGCAGGCTCAGGTCGACCAGCGCCGCGTTCCACCCCGCATAACTCTCCACGTCCAGGCCACCGGCGCGGCGACGCGCGTTGCCGCGCACCAGTACCGCGTGGGTGACTGCCGAGGGCAGCTCCGGATGCAGCACTGGCAGCGTGGCACAGGCGTGTGCCAGCAGCGCCGGGTCCTCCGGCTCGGGATTGATTTCGCCCAATCGCGGCCACGCGGCGGTTTCGCCGGCATTGCACCACGGTGTTGCGGTGGCGATGGCGGCATCGCGGGCGAAGGCGTCCTGCAGCTGCTGCAGCCAGCCGGGTGCGGGCACGCTGTCCGGCGCCAGCACGGCCACGTCCAGGCCCTCGCAGGCGCGCAGCATCTCATCCAGATGGGCGACCTCGCCCAGCGGCCGCGCGCGGCGGGTGTATTCGGCCTGCAACGGCGTATTCGCCAACCAGTGCTCCACCACCGCCTGCGCACGCGGCCCGGTCTGCGCGTCATCGGCCAGCCAGACCGCGGTTCCCGGCGCGGTGCCGGCATCCAGCGCGGCCAGGCAGCGGTCGAGCGCAGCATCGTCCACGCACAGCGGCAACAACACGATCGCCCCCATCCCGCCTCCGTGGTTGTCGGTGGACACAGCCTAGCACCGGGAGGGTATCGGCCGGGTTGCACCCGGCACCTGCTTCAGGCCGGGACAACAGCAACAGCCGGAGCAGAAGCTGGGTTCCTGGGGGATGGCGGGGTGGGTCCGGTTGCGGGGGACGCTGCAAGTACGTCCATGTAAGCTCGGTCGCCGCTTGCTCGTGTGCGCTGTCCTGCGCACACGGCAAGGCCCGGGTTGGGCGTCCTGCCCAACCCGCCCGAGGCATGCCTCGGGCCCATGCGGCTCACGCCCCCGCAACCGGACCCACCCCGCCTTCGACAGTTTTCCGCGATCTGTCGGGCATTGCCTTCTGTAGAGCCGAGCCATGCTCGGCTCAGATATTTCGGATCTCGAAATATTCGATTTCGATGGAGAGTCATCCACGCATGGCGTGGATCCAGCGTGTCGACCAAGGTCGACACCTACCGACAGCAGCAGGAAACTGTCAGAGGTGGGGCGGTGTGGGTTGGCAGGACCGTTGGCGCCATGGGCCCGAGGCATGCCTCGGGCGGGTTGGGCAGGACGCCCAACCCCGGTCTTGCCGTGTGCGCAGGACAGCGCACACGAGCAAGGCGCCATCGAGCCCCCAAGGACGGGTTTACGGCGTGTCCTTACAACCCACACCGCCCCACCCTCCCCCAGAAATCCGCTGTTGCTGTTGCTGTTGCTGTTGCTCCAGCTCTGGCCTCTGCGGTTGCCGGGCGCAGCCCGGCCGTAAACCCCTTACTTCTTTGCGCGCGGCTGGTTCAGCGGTTCCATTGCGCGGAAGCGCTGGCTGTACTCGTCGGTCAGGTTGCGCGCTTCCTGGCTGTTGCGGACGATGCTCGGCGTCAGCAGCACGATCACTTCCGAACGACGGCTGGTGCGGGTCTTCTGCCCGAACAGCGCGCCCACCACCGGAATCCGGCTCAGGCCTGGAATGCCGCTGCTGCCATCGGTGGCCGTATCGGTGATCAGGCCGGCCAGCATGATGGTGTCACCGCTCTGCACCGCCGCTTCGGTCGACAGCTTCTTGGTGGAGATGCGCGGGTTGCAGTTGCGCTCGGTCGGGTTGCAGTTCTCCGGCACGTCGGAAGCGCTGCTCACTTCCTGCACGATGTCGAGGAACACCGTGCCGTCGCGGGTCACCCGCGGGCGTACCTTGAGGATCACGCCGGTGTCGATGTACTGCACCGAGCTGTAGCTGCTGGTGCCGATGCCGGTGTTCACCGTGGTGGTGTTGATCGGCACCTTGTCGCCCACGTTGAGCGTGGCTTCGGCGTTGTTGCGCACGAACACCGAAGGGGTCTGCAGCAGGCGTACATCGGTGACCTTGTCCAGCGCGCTCACCACCGCTGCGCCATTGTGGCCGGTGAACGCCCAACCAGCGCCTTCGGCACCGGTCACCGCGCCCGCGAAGGTGCTCCACGAACCGCCGGCGGCCGGCGGCAGCGTCAGCGCACCCAGCGCGCCGCCCAGTGCACGCCCGGCTACGGCGTTGTCGAAGAACCAGTTCACGCCGTACTTCAGGTCGCCGGTCAGTGCGACTTCGGCCACCTGCGCTTCGATGTGCACCTGCAGCGGCATCACGTCCAGCTTCTCGATCACCTCGCGGATCGAGCGCCAGGCCTGCGGGCTCGAACGGACCAGCAGGGTGTTGGTCTCTTCCACCGCCGACACGCCGACACGGTCGCCCTCCACTTCCAGGCTGACGCTGACGTTGCCGGCCTGGCGCTGCGGCAGGTTCATGCTGCCGTTGCCGGTACCACTGGAACCACTACCTGACGTCGAACCGAAGTTGCTGCTGTTGTTGCTGTCCATGCCACGATCACCATCGCTGCCCAACTGCGACGGAATCGCGCCGGGCGCCAATGAGCCGGAGCTGGAGCCGCCGCGGTTGCCGCTGCTGGCGAAGGCTTCACTGAGGCGTTCGGCGAGGTCGCGTGCCTTGATGTAGCGCAGCTCATAGGAGAACAGGCGGGCGCTGCCACCGGCGGTATCGATGCGATCCAGCCATTGCTGGATCTGGTCCAGGTAACGCACCTGCGGGGTGATCACCAGCACCGCGTTGGCGTTCTCAAGCGGCAGGAAGCGGAACATGCCGGCGCTGGGGGTCTTGCTCTCTTCACCGAACACCTTTTCCAGATCGGCTGCAACCTGCTCGGCCTTGCCCGACTGGATCGGGAACACGCCCACCGACATGCCCGACAACCAGTCGACGTCGAAGATCTCGACGGTGCGCATGTAGTTTTCCAGCTCGGCGCGAGTGCCACCAAGGGTGATCACGTTGCGGCCGCTGTCGACGTTGACGATGGCGTTGGGGCGCGCGTACGGCTCCAGCACCTTCTTCATTTCAGTTGCGGAGATGAACTGCAGCGGGATCACCCGGACCTCGAAACCGCGTGCGCTGGCCGCCGGCGCCGTACTTGGTGCGACAGTGCCGGCCAATGCCTGGTCGGCAGCCACGATGTTGTAGCGACCACCGCTGTACACCATGCGTGCGTTGTTCCAGCCCAGCACCATCTCCAGCAGGTTCAGCGCCTGCGCCGGCGACACCGGTTTCGGCGTGGCCAGGGTGACCGTGCCCTGCACGCCCGGTGCGATCACGTAGTTCTGCCCGAGCATGTCACCGAGGATGGCCTTGACCACCGCGTGCACCGATTCCCCCTCGAAGTTGAAGGTGGCCTCGCCGGTACTGGCGCCGTGCAGTGCCGGCGCCGGCGCGCGCGCGGCTTCGCGGTTGATCATGGTGCCGGTGCCGCGGCGGATGACCGCCTGGGGCGCGCCCTGGCTGTCACGGGCGGCATCGGCAGCCACTTCCGCCGCCTGGCCGGCATCGGTCGTGGACGTCAGGTTGCCTTTGCGCTGCACGTGCGGCGCGGACACCGTGCTGCAGCCAACCAGCAGCGCGAGGGCAAAGGACCAGGGAAGGAAACGCAGGTTCATGCATTCACTCTATCGGTTGGTGCCATCGCCCGGGGGCGGCGACGGTTGTTGCTGCTGTTGTTGCTGCAGCTGGCGGCGGCGGGCCTGGATGCGTTCGCGGATGGCCTGCATCTGCGCTTCGCTGGGACCGTTGGTGTTGGCGGGAGGCGTAGCGGCCGCCGGTGTGGCCGCCGGTGCTGCGCTGCCACCTGGCGGCTGCTGTGCCGTTGCTGCAGCGGCAGGCGGTGGCGGGGGAGCACCTGCCGGGGGCGGCGCAATGATTCCACCCGCTGGCGGTGCACCGTTGGCGCCGCGCAGCACGGTGGGCGGCTCACCGCCCTGACCGTTGAACACCGCCAGCTCCAGCACCTGGTTGCCACCGGGACCGATCACGGTAGCCTGGCGTGGCGCCAGCGCGACCAGCTGCCAGCCATCAACGGCCTCACCATTGAGGCGCAGGCGCAGCGAGCGGTTCTGTTCGGTAGTGAACGTGGCCATGCCGAAATCGCCGGTCAGCAGCACGCCGGTCAGGCGCAATGCGGCGCTGGCAGCGGGCTCGCTGCCACCAAGCAGATAGGGCTTTGGCTTGCGGTCCTCGGCGAACAACGGGCGCTCGCCGATCGCGCTGTAGCTGTCCGCACTGGCCATGCGTTCGGCGGCAAGCGACGGCAGGCCGGGCAGTGACGGCGCCGCATCAGCATTGCCATCGGCGCCCGGCAACTGGCTGCCGAGGCCGAAGCCGGTGGCCAGCCAGACCGCTGCCGCCCAGCCCGCCAGGGCCAGCAGGAAACCGGTGCGCAGGCTGATCTGCTCAAGTTTCATCAGCCACCTCCTGTCCCTCGGCCGGTGCATCCGGTACCGGTGCAGCCACCGGTGCCGCTGCAGGCGGCTGCGGGGTGGCGGCCGGCCCGTTCGCGGGTGTTGGCGCGGCCCCTTCGGCCGCAGCACCCGGCAACAGATAACCGGCCAGTTCGAAGGACACATCCAGGCCCAGCCCGGATTCGTTCGGCGATTGCTGGAAACGCTGTGCGATCAGGTTGAGGTTGTCGACGAACAGGCGCGGGCTGCCGGTTTCCAGGCTGTGCAGCACGGTGGCCAGTTCGGCCACGCCGCAACGCAGGCGTACCTGCATTGCGACGCGCACGAACTCGGCATCGCGACGGTTGTCGGTCAGCGGCGTACGGTTGCTGATGGTGCAGCTGCGGTTACCCGGGCTGGCCATCGCCACGGCATCCTGCAGCTTGCCACCCAGCGCGGCGGCGGCGGCTTCGGCGGTGGCTTCGCGCAGGAAGCCCGGCCGCTGCTGCAACGCTTCGCGGGTAGCGCGCAGGCGCTGTTCGATCTGCGGCTGCTGCTGCAGCTGCGCCTGTACACGCTGCTCGCGCTCGCGCAGGGCAGCCACATCGGCATCGATCTCACGCAGCGGCTGGGTGAACCAGGGGTGCACCAGCAACAGATAGGCCAGGCCGAGCACTGCCAGCAGCAGTGCCAGTGCCAGCCAGCGGTCACGGCGCGCGCTTGGCATCGGCATCGGCCGCCTCCCCTTCCGGAGCCGCAGCCGCCATCGGCTGCAGTTCAGCGGTCATGGTGAAACGGTCACGGCCACTGGCCGCACCGTCGGCCTGCAGCACGCCGGTCAGGTTGACCTTGCGCCACTGCGGCGCATCCTGCAGCAGCTGCACCAGCTGCGAGGCCTCGCGGCTGAGCCCGATCAGCTGCAGGTTGTTGTTCTCGATGGCCAGTTTTTCCAGGTAGGTGCCCTCCGGCAGGCGCCGGGTCAGTTCATTCCAGATTTCCACCGTGCCGGCGCGCTGGCTGCGCTGCTTTTCGAGGAACGCGGCACCGTCGATCAGCGCCTGCAGCTGCGTACGTTCGCTGGCCACTCCACGCGCACTGCGCGCGCTGCGTTCAACCTGGGCACGCAGTTCATCGGCGGCGGCGCGGCGGTTGTCGAGCAGCTGCAGGGCGGCCAGCACCAGCATCACCAGCGCGGCCAGGGCCAGCAGCAGGTTCCAGCGCCGCATCGGGTCCGGTCGCAGCTGGCGCTGCGCGGGCGGCAGCAGATTCACGTGCAGCGGATCGCCCTGCGCATCAATCGCGTCGACGGCGGCCAACATATCGGCCCACTCGCCCACGCTGCCACGCCAAGCCTCCAGCTGGCGCAGCGGCCAGGCGATCAGTTCAACCTGCAACTGGCCTTCGCCGGCGCTGCCCAGTTCACGCACGTCATAGCTGACCTGGCTGGATTCGAACGGTGTCTGCCGGTCGATCTCGAAGCCGACCACCGCGCGCAGGCGGTCGGCCGCCGCCGCCGGCAGCCGAAGATGGCGGCGCAGCACTTCACTGGCCGGCAACAGCCACACCCGCGGCAGGCTGCGCAGGCGCGGCTCCAGAACGCGGTCCAGTTCAGCCGGCGACAACGGCCACGACAAGGTCGCCACCGCTTCGCGGCGTTCGCCGGCCTCACGCCAGATCTGCAACTGGTCACCCTCGCGCAGCAGCAGCAGGCGCGCCTGTGCCCAACCCAGCGCCCACTGCCAACGTGCCGGCACCCACGCCAGCAGCGATTGCCGCCACCAGCGCAGGAAGCGGCCAGCGCCCGGGCCGATCCGGCCCTGAACCTGCCGCAGACTGTCCTGCCAAGCCGTCATCTTGCTGTCATTCCCTGCTCCCAGCGAAGCACTGTGTAGGACCGCCCGGGAACCCCGCCCGAGCCATTGCGAACCACTGCCTGCAACACCGACCGGCGTCCACTGCCGTCGATGACACGGGACTCGATACTATAGGTGCCACTGCTGCTGGCAAGCGTTGTCGCACCCGCAGCGGTATCGGCATCACGCTCCTGCTGGGCGCGCTGGGCCAGCACGGTGTCGGCATCCAGCCCCAATGCGGTCAACACCGGTGCGCTGGCGAACTGCGGATCCGGGCGTGCCTGGCGGCTGTACAGGGTCAGGTGCGGCAGCATCTTCTGGTACAACGGCCCGGGCATGCCGAGCACCCGCTGCAGTTCGCCCAGGGTCTCGAAACGCTTGTTGCGCGGGCCATACGGCAACCCGGCCGCGGCGTAGTCGGGCGCCTCGGCACCGCCACCGGGCTGCAGTAGGCTGTCCTCGTCGCGCCAGTCGACAATGGCACCGGCCAGCTGCCGTGCGGCTCCTTCGTCTTCGCCCAGCGCCTTGAGGAAAGCGGTCAGCAGAGCCACGTCGGCCAGATTCAGGTTGATCTTGCCGTTCTCGTCCAGCACCTTGATCTCGATGCTGGCGTCATCGAACGTCCAGCGATAGGTACGGCCATCGGCCCGCCACGGGGCCCGCTGCGGATCGGCGGACAGGCGCATCAGCGCGTATTCCAGGCCGGCCCGTGCACGCTCCTGGCCGCGCGCGTCGTCATCGAGCACCCGCTGCTGCAGGTGCTCGACCCGCGCGCTCAGTGCAAAGGCGCCGACCAGTGCAGTCATCAACGCGATCAGCCACAACACCAGCACCAGCGCGGCGCCACCCTGCCGGTTCATCGCGCACCTCCGCTGCCACCGGCACGCGGTGCGACCACCAGCACCGGCCAAGGCGCGCCCTTGGCCGGCACGATCTGTACTTCCACCAGCATCGGCAGGCGCCGCGTATCGTCCCAGCGCGGCAGCCAATCGGTCACCTGGCCGGTGCTGGCGTCAATGCCGCGATAGCGCAGTTGCACCGACTTCAGGCCGTCCACCAGCACTTCCGGTGGACGCGGCGGCGTTTCTGCGATGCGCTCGCCCTCCTGCAGCAGCACCAGGTCCAGCAGCAGGCGCTGCTGGCCACTGCGGCCGTCCACCTGCAACGCGTGCAGGTACGGTCCGCCGCGGCCGAGATAGCCGGGCAGGTCGGCGGCGAACAGCATGCGCTGTTCTTCGCCCTGGAAGAAGATCGGCTCACGGGTGGGGTCGGGTACTTCCAGCGGTGTGCGCAGCGCGCCGGCCAGCTGACGCCGCAGCAGCGCCTGCACCGCGCGCATGCGTTCGCTCTCGGCAGCGATCTGCTCGCCGCGCTGGCTGACCGCCATCGCCGAGCGCACGCTGGCGAACGCCAGGGCCAGGCCACCGGCCAGCAGCACCGTGGCCAGCATCACCTCGATCAGGGTGAAACCCGCAGCGCGCCGCATCATCGCGCGCTCTCCAGATCCGGCGGCAACAGGCGCAGGCTGCGCCAGCGCAGCTGTTCGCGCTCGCTGTCACCCCAGCGCACCTGCAGCTGCAGCTCGGCCAGCCAGGGCGCACCCGGCGACTGTGACTGCACCACGCTACCTGCACGCGGCTCCACCCACGGCTGCACCTGCAGCTCCCAGTGATAGCGGCCCTGCTCCCAGTCGCCCTGCTGGCGGCCGACCTGCAGCGGCGTGGCGACTCCCGTCTCGGCCAGCAGCGACTGCGCATGCAGCACCGCGCGCGTGCGCAGCCCGGCCTCGCGTACCTGCTTCGCACCACCGGACAGGCTGCCCAGCAGCAGCGTCAGCGCCAACCCGAGCAGGGCGAAGGCGATGATCACTTCCAGCAGGGTGAAGCCACGCGCACGCCGCTTCATTGCGCCCGCCATGGGCCGGAGCGCACTTCGCCGGTCAGCCAGCCAACATCGATGCGCCACTCGGCACCGTCGCGCTGCAGGCGGATGCGGCCGCCACTGGAACCACCATCGGGATGGAACTCGATCACGCCCTGCCCTGGTGCGGTGGCCAGCTGCGCGGCGCCTTCGAACTGCACCTGCAGCTGCGCAGGCACTTCACCCTGGCGTTGATTGGCACCTTCCCAGCGGCGTCGCGCCGGTTCAATCACGAAGCGCTGCGGTTCACCCCGGGTGATCGCCTGCGCGCGTACCACCCGCAGCTGGTTGGCGATGTCCTTGCCGGCACTGCGCAGTTGCATGCCGGCAAAGCCACGTGACAGGCCGGCAGCAGTGATCAGGCCGATCGCTGCGGTCAGCGCGATCACCAGCAGCATTTCCAGCAGCGACAGGCCCGCTGCGCGCCTGCCGTGCAGGCGCGGGCGAGGCAGCCGGCGCGGCAGGAAATACGTCATGCAGGATCAAGGCTGGTAGCGGATGTCGGCGTCGACGCTGCTGCCGCCGGCCTTGCCATCCTTGCCGAGGCTGATCAGCTCGTACGGCTGGCCTTCACCCGGCGCACGGTATTCCAGCGCGTGGCCCCACGGATCGTTCAGGTCAGCCGGCTTGGCATACGGACCCAGCCAGCCGCCGACGCCCGCCGGTGCGGTCACCAGATCGTTGAGCGAGCCAGGCAGCTTGCCGGTATCGATCTGGTAGTTGTCGACCTTGGACGCGACGGTCTGCACCTGCGCCTTGGCGATGTTGGCCTTGCCGCGATCGGCGCCGCCCAGCACGCGGCTCGCGACCAGGGTCAGCACCGCACCGATCAGCACGATGACGATGATGATTTCCAGCAGGCTCATGCCTGACTGGTTGCGCGCGGCGGTGAAGGAAAGGCGGATCGGTCGACGGGAAGCAATCATGGTCGGTCCTTTCAGTTACGAAGTGTCGGGGTTGCGTAGGAATCCATCGTCAACCGATGGCATTGGTCAGGTCGTACAGCGGCACCAGCACGGCCACGATCACCGCGCCGACCACCGAGGCCAGCACCAGGGTGATCGCCGGCACCATCGCTGCCAGCAGGCGGTCGATGCGGCGGGCACTGTCCTGTTCGAAGGTATCGGCCGCCTTCAGCAGCATGGTATCGAGTGCGCCGGATTCCTCGCCCACCTGGATCATCTGCAGGGCCAGCCGCGGGAACCGCTTGCCGCGCGACAGCGCCAGCGACAGGCCGGCGCCGTTCTTCACTTCATCCGCGGCGGCCTCGACATCGGCGGCCAGCGCGCGGTTGCCCAGCACGTTGCGGGCGATGCCCAGCGCGCCCAGCAATGGCACGCCGTTGCGCAACAGGGTACCCAGCGTGCGTGCCAGCCGTGCGGTTTCCAGTTCGCCCAGCAGGCGGCCGATGCCGCGCCGCTGCAGCAGCCAGCCATCCAGCGCCAGGCGGAACACCGGTTGCCGCGCCTTGCGTTCGAAGAACAGCGCCAGCACGGCGGGCACCACCAGCAGCAGCACCCACCAGTCGCGCACGAACAGGCCCAACTGCAGCACCGCGTTGGTGAACCACGGCAGCGCCACGTCCAGGCTCTCGTACATCTGCGCGAACTGCGGCACCACATAGCCGAGCAGGAACAGCAGTGCACCGCCCACCACCACCAGCAGGATGGCCGGGTACACCAGCGCGTTGATCACCTTGCCCTGCAGCGCACGGCTGCGTTCAAGGTAGTCAGCCAGCCGCTGCAGGGTGTCGTGCAGGCTGCCACCCGCCTCGCCGGCGCGCACCATGTTCACGTACAGGCGCGAGAACAGCCCGTGCTGACGCTCCAGCGCAGTGGACAGCGGCGCACCACCGCGCACCACGTCGCGGATGTCGGTGATCGCACGCCGCGAACGTTCGTCTTCCGGCAGGCCGAGCAGGATCGACAGCGCGCGGTCGAGTGGCTGGCCGGCACCGAGCAGTGTCGCCAGCTGCTGGGTGAACTGCAGCAGTGCCGCGCCCTGCAGCGGGCGTTGGCGGAACAGGTTGCGCCAGGTGCTGCCGCCGATCGCCCCGCCGTCAGCCAGCTGCGTCTCCATCGGAAGGTGGCCCTGGTCCTGCAGGCGCGCGACCAGCTCGGCCTCGCTGGCCGCTTCCATCTGCCCGTCGAAGATCTCGCCGTGCGTGTTGAGCGCCTTGTAGCGGTAGTTCGGCATGTCAGCCCCTGCGTCCTGCGCGCATCAGCTTTCCTCGGTCACGCGCAGCACTTCCTCGATGGTCGTCTGCCCGCTCAGCGCCTTGGACAGGCCATCCTCGTACATGGTGCGCATGCCGGCCTCGCGGGCGATGCGCTCGATCTCGCCCATGCCATCACGGCGCATCACCGCACGCCGCAGCGCGTCGTTCATCACCAGGAATTCCATGATGGTGGTACGTCCCAGGTAGCCGGTCGGTGCCAGCGCCGAGGGCTTCGGGCGGTACAGGTGGATCGGCCCCTGCGGCTGCAGGCGGCGCAGTTCGAAGCGTTCGATCTCCTCCGGCGAGGCTTCGTAGCGTTCGGCGTGGGTCGGTTCCAGCCGGCGCACCAGGCGCTGGGCGAGGATGCCGTTGATGGTGGAGGTGAGCAGATAGTCTTCCACGCCCATGTCGAGCAGGCGGGTGATGCCGCCGGCCGCATTGTTGGTATGCAGGGTGGACAGCACCAGGTGGCCGGTCAGCGCCGACTGGATCGCGATGCGCGCGGTTTCCAGGTCGCGCATTTCGCCGATCATGATGATGTCCGGGTCCTGGCGCACGATGCTGCGCAGGGCATTGGCGAAGTCCAGCCCGATCTGCGGCTTGGCCTGGATCTGGTTGATACCCTCGATCTGGTACTCGACCGGGTCTTCGACCGTGATGATCTTGACGTCGGCAGTGTTCAGCTGGCTCAGCGCGGTATAGAGCGTGGTGGTCTTGCCCGAACCGGTCGGGCCGGTCACCAGCAGGATGCCGTGCGGCTGTTCCAGCACCTTGCGGAACTGCGGCAGGAAGGCGTCGGTGAAGCCGAGGCGGTGGAAATCGAACACCACCGTTTCGCGGTCGAGCAGGCGCATCACCACGCTTTCGCCGTGCGCGGTCGGCACGGTACTGACGCGCAGGTCCAGTTCCTTGCCCTGCACGCGCAGCATGATGCGGCCATCCTGCGGCAGGCGGCGCTCGGCAATGTTGAGCCGGGCCATGATCTTGATGCGACTGATCACCGCCGCGGTGAGGTTGGCCGGCGGGCTTTCGCCCTCCACCAGCACGCCATCGACGCGGTAACGGACCTTCAACCGGCTTTCGAACGGTTCGACATGGATGTCCGAGGCGCGCAGCTCCACCGCGCGCTGTATCACCAGGTTGACCAGGCGGATCACCGGCGCTTCCGAGGCAAGGTCGCGCAGGTGCTCGATGTCATCCACCGCACCGCCCTCGCCATCGGCGGTCTCGACAATCGCGCCCATCGCACTACGGCCCTGGCCGAACCAGCGCTCGACCAGATCATCGATCTCGGCGCGCATGCCCAGCACTGGCGTCACCGGTACGCCCAATGCCAGCTGCACGGCCTGCTGCGGATAGGGATCGTGGGCATCGGCCAGCCACAGCCGCACGCCCTGTTCATCAAGCGCCAACGGGCACACATGGAACTGCTTGAGGAAGCGCAGCGACAGCGGCAGGCCCTCGGCCAGCCCCTGTGGCGGCGCCTCGGGCAGCTGCTTGCCTTCCAGCAGCGGCAGCCCCAGCACCTCGGCGCTGGCCTGCGCCTGGTCACGTTCGGAGACCAGCCCCAGCCGCACCAGCAGGCCGAGCAGGCTGCCACCGGCTTCGGCGTGCAGCGGCCGCGCCCGTGCCAGGTCGCCTTCCTTCAGCCGGCCACGCGCCAGCAACGCATCCAGGATGCGACCTTCGGCGGTGTCGGCGGCGGTTGCAGCAAGCGCGTTCACATGACTCTCCTGTCAATCGGTTCGACTTTAGCAGTTAAGCCATGATTTCCGCCGCCCCTCCGCCACCTTTCGTAAAAAGACGAAGCCCGTCACATGGGATGACGGGCTTCGGCCATTCAACTACGACAGTTCAAGCTTACTGCGTGGCGAGAATGCTCACCCCGCTGTAGGCCGCTTCACCCACCACCTTGATGTAGTAGGTGGTCGCCACCGGCTTGGTCACCCGCACTGTCTCGGAGGTGCCCGGACGGGTCGACTTGGCATCATTGTCGCTGGCACTGGGCTCACGGCCTTCAGCCACGTAGACCGAAACGTTGCCGGTGCCACCGTAGGTGATCACGCTGAACTGCTTGCCGGCAGCCGCTTCGAAGCTGTAGAGCCTGCTGCTGCCGGCTGCACCTGACAGGCCACCGATGGCCGCCTTGTTGGTCAGTGGCGTGGCCACCGGCCCGCAGTTCTCGGTGCATGGTTCTTCCAGTGCCTTGGCCAGCGCGGCCTTGGCATCGAGGATGCCGGTACCGATCGGGGTGGCCGCCGGAATGGCGACCGGGAACGGACGCGCGGTTTCCTTCAGCAGGGTGCGCATCGCCGCCGGGGTCAGCGGATCCTTGCCCTTGGCGATCAGCGCGCTCTGCACCAGTGCGGCAACGGCTGCCACATGCGGCGAGGCCATCGAGGTACCGCCCATGCCCATGTAGCCCGGCGTGCCCGATTCCGGCGTGGTCGCCGCATTGGAGCCGGTCTGCCAGATGTAGCCACCGGGATTGCCATCGACGCTGCCGCCACCGCCCGGGCCGGAAAGATCCACGCGGGTACCGTAGTTGGAGTAGTAGGTGATGCCGCCGGTGATGCGGGTGGCACCCACGGTCACCACGCCTTCGCAGCTGGCCGGCTGGTACTTGGACGCGTTGTCGGTTTCATTGCCGGCGGCCACCACCACCGTGGTACCGCGCGAGATGGCGCCGTTGATGGCGTCCTGGTAGGTGCTGGCGCAGGCGCCACCGCCGCCCAGGCTCATGTTGATGATCTCGGCCGGATTGGTGTTGGCCGGGATGCCGGTCACCGTGCCACCCGATGCCCAGACCACCGCATCGGCGATGTCGGACAGGTAGCCGCCGCACTTGCCCAGCACGCGTACCGGCAGCACCTTGGCCTTGTAGGCGACACCGGCCATGCCGACGCCGTTGTTGGTCTGCTCGGCCACGGTGCCAGCAACGTGCGTGCCGTGCCAGGAACTGTCCTCGGCCAGCGAGCCGTCATAGCACTCGTTGTCGTTCTCGACCCAATCACCGTAGTCCTGCGCGCCCGGCACGCGATCGTTGGTTGGGCGCCGCGAGGTCTCCGCATCGCTGATGAAGTCGTAACCCTCCAGCAGGTTGCCGACCAGGTCCGGATGCTGCGGCAGGATGCCGGTATCGATCACCGCCACCACGATGCCCTCGCCCTGCGAGACATCCCACGCCGCCGGTGCGTTGATGCCGCCGACGGCGTTGTGCAGGTGCCACTGGTTCTGCTGGTAGAAGGGATCGTTCGGCACCAGCGCCGGCTGTACGTTGCCGGCACGCAGTTCGGTGCGGCGCAGCTTCACGTCGGCTTCGGCGTACTGCACCGACGGGTCGGCCTTCAGTTCCTTCAGCACGCGCTGCAGTTCGGCCGGGGCCAGGCGGCCCTGCACGCGGATCAGGTCCGCACCGGTAGCGAGCTTGCGTACCACCTGCGGGCCAAGGGTACTGGCACGTGAGGTACCGCCGGACAGGCTGGCCCGGGTCAGCGCCGACTGCACGGTGGACAGCTTCGCCGAGCGGTCGGTGGCGGCAGCAGCGCCGGCCCGGTACTTGACGATGATGCGCTCAGCACCCGGTTGGGCGGTGCTGGCCTGGCGCACCGGCTCACGGGTCGGCAGGCCGGCGGCGTGGACGGCACCGACGGCCGTCATCGACAGCACGGCGGCGGCAAGCACATTGATGCGAAGGTTCTGCTTCTTGATCACGTCGAAATTCCTCTTCTGGGTCATGGTTCGAACCAACACTGCGGCCATCATTCCTTGACGACTCCCGGCCGGCCCAGCCGGGATTGCCGTGACCTCCCCCCAGGCCCTCACTGCAGGTGCTGCGCCGGCGTGGGTGGCCGCCGGCGCGATGGAATGGCTTACCAGCCGAAGCCGGCACCGACGCCGACCGAGCTGTCGTCACTGCTGAAGGCACCGCCGAAGGTGACCGTGGCGCGATCGCTGATCGCACGCTGGTAGCCCAGCGACAACGCCGATTCGCCGCCCTGGAAACCGATGCCGACGCCGACCCGGTTCTGGGTACGGATACCGGCAGCACTGGTGGCCATGTTGAGCATTGCTGCGCTCATCGCGCCCTGGCGGTCGATGCGGCGATCCATGTGGCGCAGGCGTCCGTCGATCTCGCCCTTGAACACATCGAAGCTGTCGGTGACAGCCTGGACGCGGCTGTCGGTGTAGCTGTTGGCCGTGGCCATGCCACGATCAAGCTGGCCCTTGTTGACCGCATCGGTAGCCGTGGTACCGGCCGCCACGTTGGTGACCTGGCGTTCGTTGCCCTCGCTGCCCACCGACACCGTGTTGGCCCGATCGGCGACCGAGCCCTGTCCCAGCGCCACGGCATTGGCCGCACTGGCATTCGCCCCCTGGCCGATGGCAGTGGACGAGGCACCGCTGGCGACGGCGCCATCCCCCATGGCGACGGCATTGAGGCCGCTCGCCGGGGTGCCGACCGGAATGCCGGCACCTGCTGCGGCGGCCGTCGGCGTGCCCTGCACGCGTGCGGTGCTGGCCGCTGCCGCATCCGCCGTCACAGGGGCATCGGCGGTGCTGGCCAACGAAGTGTCATCCAGCGAGGCGCTCATCGCGCGCAGGCTGGACGCACCGGCACGCGTGCCACCGGCGCTGCGGCGGTCGATCTCGCTGACCTTGCGGTCGAGTGCGCCCAGTGCATCGCCGACGTTGCTGTAGGTAGCACCCTGGATCACATAGTTCGGCGCCACGAACACACCCTGCATGCCGACACTGGCACCACCGCCGAGGAAGCTGGCGGCATCGCTGAGCGACTGGAACAACTGGCCGCCGTTGATCGCCTGCCGGCTGCCTGCCGCAATGCTGCCGGCACCGACGTTGTCGATGGTGGTGCCCTGGAAGCCGGACAGGGTCAGGCGATCACGGCTGGCGTCGTCGTAGCCCACCGCGCTGGCCGCCGTGGTTTCAACGGTGGCGATGCGCGAATCGAAATCACCAACGCGGGTTTCCACTGCGCCCACGCGCTGGTTGGTGACGTTGAGCTGCGAACCGGTGATCGCATCGGTGCTGCCGGCGGCGATGCGGCCATCGGCCACATTGACGATGCGGCGCGTGGCCGGACCATCGGTGCCGTTGCCACCACCGACCGACACCACGTTGGCATCGAGCGCTCGCGAACCCGCGCCGAGCGCGACCGAGTTGGCACCCGTTGCACCGGCACTGGTACCCAGGGCCAATGCACCGTTGCCGATGGCCAGCGCATTGGCACCCAGCGCGTTGCTGCGTGCACCACTGGCGCTGGCTGCCGAACCGATGGCTGCGGCGTCGGTACCGCTGGCGCTGGCCGTGCCGTTGCCGGTGGCCTTGACGTAGCGCGCCGTGCCGTCTGCGGTGGCGGCAACGGCATCCAGCTGGCCACGGTTGACCGCATCGGTACGCTCGGTACCGGCGGCGACACGGGTGATCTGGCGATCGCTGCTGGCACTGCCAACCGACACGGTGTTGGCACGGTCGGCAACCGAACCAGCACCCAGCGCGACGCTGCCGGCAGCGCTGGCATTGGCGCTGACACCGACCGCTGTCGCATTGGCGCCGGTGGCCTTGCTGCCATAACCGACGGCGGTGCCAAGACGGCCGCTGGCATCGGCGTAGCTGCCAATGGCCGACGCGCCGTCAGCCGAAGCACTGGCGCGGAAACCATTGGCCTGCGACTGCGTGCCGCTGGCGGTGGCCTGCGCACCGCTGGCGGTGCTGTAGGCGCCCTTGGCCTGGGCGCCGGCACCGGTGGCGCTGGTACCCAGCTCACTGGCACTGGCGCCACTGCCGAGGGCGACGCTGTCGACACCGCTGGCCTGCGCCGTGTTGCCCAGTGCAGCGGCATTGTTGCCGGTAGCCAGCGCATCGAAGCCCACCGCGGTGGCATTGGCCGCCATCGCGTTGGCTCCGCTGCCCAGTGCGGTGGCGCCGTTGCCGATGGCGTTGGCCGCATTACCGGCAGCCAGTGCGTTGTCACCATCCACCAGTGCACCGGCCTCGCCATCGGCATTGCCGCTGGCCTGGAACTGGCGGCTGGTCTTGTCGGCGACACTGGCCACTGCATCCAGCTGGCCCTTGTTCACCGCATCGGTGGCTTCGCTGCCTGCTGCGACATGGGTCACCTGGCGCTCGCTACCGGTCTTGCCGACAGCCACGGTGTTGTCACGGTCAGCCTTGGAACCGGCGCCCAGCGCGACGCTGTTGCTGCCATTGGCGGTGGCGTTGGCACCCAGTGCGGTGGCGCTGCCGCCTGCCGCCCACGAGTTCCAGCCGATCGCCGTGGCGTAGTCTTCGGTGGCCCAGGCGCCTGCGCCGAATGCTGCCGCACCGGTACCACTGGCACGCGACGGGATCAGGCCGAAGAAGGTGCTGCCACCTATCGCCACGCTTTCTTCGCCACTGGCTTCGCTGGACTGACCCACGGCAACGGCGCCGGTACCGGCCGCAGCGGCACCGAAGCCGACTGCCGTGGTGTTGGCACCACTGGCTGCCGAGCCGTAGCCCAATGCCGTGCCGAGCCGACCGCTGGCTTCGGCATAGCCGCCGACGGCGGTGGTGCCATCGGCCGACGCGGCGCTGCGGAAGCCACTGGCCAATGCCTGGGTGCCGCTGGCATTGGCTTCGGCGCCGCTGGCGGTGCTGTACGCACCACTGGCCTGCGCACGCGCGCCGGTGGCACTGGCGCCCAGTTCACTGGCACTGGCACCACTGCCCAGCGCCAGGCTGTCTTCGCCGGTGGCCTGTGCCGTGCTGCCCAGAGCAGCCGCGTTGTTGCCGGTGGCCAGCGCATCGAAGCCTACCGCCGTGGCGTTGGCCGCGATCGCGTTGGCACCACTGCCGAGCGCGGTGGCACCGTTGCCGATGGCATTGGCGGCGTCACCTGCGGCCAGCGCATTGTCACCCTCGACCAGCGCCCCGGTTTCGCCATCGGCATTGCCACTGGCCTGGAACTGCTTGCTGGTCTTTTCCGCCGCAGCGGCCACCGCATCGAGCTGGTTCTTGTTGACCGCGTCGTTGCCCTGGGTGCCGTCGGCCACGTTGGTGATCTGGCGGGTGTTGCCACCGCCGCCCACCGATACGGTGTTGTCGCGGTCGGCAATCGAGTCCGCACCCAGCGCCACGCTGTTGGCACCACGCGATTCGGCGGCGTTGCCCAGTGCGGTGCTGTTGATGCCCCCCGACCAGGCACCACCACCCACCGCAGTGGAGTAGTTGCCCGAGGCCTCGGTGGCCAGCACGCCGAACAGCGAGCCACCGACGGCGACACTGTTGGTGCCGGTGGCCAGGCTGCCCTGGCCGGTGGCGGTGCTGTAGGCGCCGGACGCTTCCGAGTCGCCACCCACTGCCACGCTGTTGGAACCGGACGCATTGGCGAAATTGCCGAACGCCGTGGCATTGAAGGCCGATGCCTGTGCATAGCCACCGATGGCGGTGCTGTAGCCACCGGTGGCTTCGGCACCGATACCGAACGCCGCTGACGCCGTGCCGCTGGCCACGCTTTCGCTACCCACGGCGGTTGCCGCGTCACCGCTGGCATTGCTGAAGTAACCCACAGCTACGGCTTCTTCGCCAGAGGCTTCGGACAGCACGCCGGTAGCGGTACTGCCGGCACCGCTGGCGATGCTGGCCGCACCGAACGCTGCACTCTGCTCGCCGCTGGCCTCGCTTTCCGCACCGTGCGCGGTGGCGTACTCGCCGGTGGCCTGTGCGTTGGCGCCGACGGCGCTGGCATTGGCTGCGCTGGCAAGGGCATTGAAGCCCACCGCCTGCGCATTGTTGGCCAACGCATTGGCGCCGCTGCCCAGCGCAGTGGCGCCATTGCCGATGGCATTGGCCGCATCACCGGCGGCCAGTGCGTTGTCACCGTCCACGAGCGCACCGGCTACGTCATCGCCGTTGCCGCTGGCCTGGAAGAAGCGGCTGGTGGTTGTCGCCGTGGTCGCAACCGCATCCAGCTGCGCCTTGTTCACCGCATCGGTGGCCTGGGTGCCGGCGGCGACGTTGGTGACCTGGCGTTCGTTGCCGGCGCTGCCCACCGACACCGTGCGCGCGCGATTGGCGACCGAACCGGCGCCCAGCGCGACCGTGTTGCTGGCGCTGGCATTGCTGCCGGCACCGAGCGCGATGGCACTTTCACCACCGGCCACCGTATTGGTGCCGATGGCGATGCTGTTGATGCTGTTGCCCAGCGCCTGGAAGCCCAACGCCACGCTGTTGTCGCCATAGCCGAAGGCGCCGCGACCGACAGCGGTGGAGCTGGCACCGTTGGCCCAGCTGTTGTAACCGATGGACGTTGCGCCGCTGCCGCTGGCCCAGGCCGCGTTGCCGAACGCCGACGCGTTGGTGGCAGTCGCCCATGCACCCGAACCGAATGCCGCGGCGCCACTGGCGGTGGCCCAGCTGTATCCACCGACGGCGGTGCTGTCATCGCTGCTGGCGAACGCACTGTCGCCGACTGCAACCGCATAGCTGCCGGTGGCGCGTGACTTGCCGCCTGCGGCGAAGCTGTTGTCACCACTGGCCTTGGCAGCATTGCCGAATGCGCTGCTGGCAGCCCCGGTGGCCTGTGCGCCGCTGCCGACTGCGGTGGCATCGGCAACGGCGGTGGTGCCGACCTGTTGTGCCTTGCCGTCGGCACCGATGATCGGCTGGTTGAATTCATCATAGGCCTGGCCGAGGCCACCGATGGCAACGCCACCATTGCCGGTGGCAGCACTGTTGCGGCCTACCGCCACACTGTCATCGCCGATGGCCGACGCGGCGGCGCCATGCGCAACGGCGCCGGCACCGATCGCATTGCTCGAGGAACCGACGGCGATGGCGCCCTCGCCATCAGCCAGTGCGCCGGCGTCACTGCCCGCCTCCGGCTGCGCCTGGAAGAAACGAGCGGTGGTGTCGGCGGTGCTGGCCACGGCATCCAGCTGCGCCTTGTTCACCGCATCAGTAGCTTCGCTGCCGGCGGCAACGCTGGTGATCTGCCGCTCGTTGCCGGCACTGCCCACCGCCACGCTGTTGGCGCGCACCGCTTCGGAATTCGCGCCGAGCGCGACGCTGTTGGCGCCGCGTGCGGTGGCGTAGTAGCCCACGGCAGTGCTCTGCGCGCCACTGGCCCAGGTCTGAGCGCCGAGGGCACTGGCGTTCTCGCCCGGTGCATAGGCGAAGTAGCCAACGGCAGTGGCTTCGGCACCGGAGGCCTCGCTCAGGCTGCCGTTGGCCACCGCGCGATCGCCACTGGCAATTGCGCCCGCGCCGACGGCGGTCGCGGCTTCGCCACTGGCCTGGGTCTGCACGAAGAAGCCCAGGCCGGGAATCAGATCGGCCGGGCCGCCGATGGCGACGCTGCTGGTGCCGGTGGCATTGCTCTGCGTACCCAACGCGGTGGAGTAATCACCGATGGCATTGGCCACCGCACCGAACGCCGACGCTTGTGCGCCGGCAGCATAGGCACCCACGCCGTAGGACGACGCGGCAAAGCCGCTGGCTTCAGCGCTGGCACCGACGGCAGTGCCACCGACGCCGGCGCTGGTGGCGCCGGTTTCCACCGGTACGCCACCGCTGGTGATCAGCGGGTTGCCGTTGGCGTCCACCGCAGCACCGCCCACGGCAACACTGCCCGGGCCGTTGGCCTGTGCGTTGTTGCCGAACGCTGCACTGTTCTGGCCCGAGGCCAACGCGTTGTTGCCGACGGCGGTGGCGTTCTGCGCGACGGCGCCAGCACCAGCGCCAACTGCAGTAGCACCGTTGCCGATCGCGTTGGCGGCCTCGCCTGCAGCCAGTGCGTCGTCGCCCTCGGCCAGCGCACCGGCATCACTGTTGCTGCTGCCGGTGGCCTGGAAGCGCTTGGCGGTGGCATCGGCCACGGCGGCAACGCCCTTCAACTGGCCGACGTTGACCGCATCGTTATCTTCCGTACCGGCAGCCACGCTGGTGATCTGGCGGGTCAGGCCGTATTCGGCGGCACCGACGGACACGGTATCAACGCGGTCGGCCAGCGAGCCGGCACCGAGCGCCACGCTGCCGGTGGCCACCGCAGCGGAGTTCGAGCCCAGCGCCGTGCTGTATTCACCGACGGCGGTGCTGAATGCACCCACTGCAATCGACGCTTCGTTGGCGGCGGTAGCGCCGCGACCGAGCGCGGTGCTGCCCGGGCCCATCGCAACGGCACCGCCGCCGACGGCCGTCGCACCATCAGCGGTGGCTTCGGACAGTGCACCGAGTGCGGTAGCCGCGCCGTTTTCGCTGGCCGCGGTAGCGCTTGCGCCAACCGCGGTGTCGCCGAGAC
Organism: Stenotrophomonas sp. GW821-FHT09E08; assembly: GCF_059416125.1. NCBI lineage: Bacteria > Pseudomonadati > Pseudomonadota > Gammaproteobacteria > Lysobacterales > Lysobacteraceae > Stenotrophomonas > Stenotrophomonas sp. GW821-FHT09E08. The sequence goes on along the minus strand of NZ_JBWKOO010000011.1, from coordinate 131,983 downwards.
CGAATGCCGCGGCGCTCTGCCCGACCACGACGCTGGCATCGCCGAGCGCGAGTGCGCCCTGGCCGAAGGCGCTCGCGCCGATGCCAGCGGCGATGGCCTGCGTGCCGACTGCCGTGGTGGCGTTGGCCAGCGACTGTGCGCCGGCACCGGCCGCCAGAGCGCCCTGCCCGTCGATCTTCGCCGCGTCGCTGTCATCGCCAGCGCCGTCGGCCTTGAAATAACGGTTACCGTCTGCGGCGACGTCGGCCAGCGCGGCCTGCGTTGCACGCGCCTGCGCATCGAGCTGCGCCTTGTTCACCGCATCGGTGGCCTGGCTGCCTGCGGCAACATTGGTGATCTGCCGTTCCTTGCCGGTGTCACCGACGGACACGGTGTTTGCACGGGTGGCCTTGGAGCCGGCGCCGAGCGCCACGCTGTTGGCAGCACTGGCGCTGCTGTTGCTGCCGATCGCCACCGCGTTGCTGCCCTTGGCCGTAGCCGTGCCTTCGATCAGGCACTTTTCGAGCAGCTTGCCGCTGAATGCGACGCAGGTGGCGCTGCCGCCGATCTGCACCGACTGTGCCGCAGCGATACCGCTCATGCCCAATCCCAATACCAGGCCCAGTGCCATCGCCAACCGTGCGGGCGCAGCCTGCGTTGCATCGCGGCGCTGGTCGACGACCCCGCCGCTGCTGCCGGAGGAGGCCAGTTCCGAGGCCACCACCAACTGACCCAATGCTTTGTTCCAGACCTTGCGATAAATCCGATTCATCGGTACGGCTCCTGATTGGACTGGTTTTGGGCAAAGCAACGCCACCGCTGGGCTTTCCGGCCCAACGTCCCCTGGGGGCGTTTATTCGCGTGATTTACTGCGGGGTATTGCCGAACGGCGCGCAGCGACAGAAAACCGAGCGCGTGCGCCAAGCGGTTACTGCGAAATGAATGATTCTGAAACGGGGTTCAAGTGTTAACGGCAACTTTGCAGATCGTCAAGACTTTGACACGGCAAATCCTATTGCCGTGAAGCACATCACTATTTCACCTGTTTATGAAAGGATTTTGTTATGCATGCGTGACGATTCCTCGACGCATGAAAATGCATGTAACTAGCGGTCACAACTGGAGTTTCAATCGCGCAAAGAAAAACCCGCCGATCAACGGCGGGTTTTTCCATACGCGTTGGCATTGAGGCCTGCGCGATGCAGTGCGATCAGCCGCACCACACCCGCGCGTTGCGGAACATGCGCATCCACGGCGAATCGCCCTGCCACTCGGCCGGGGCCCAGCTCATGTTGAGCGCGCGCGGGGTGCGTTCCGGGTGCGGCATCATGATGGTGACACGGCCGTCGGTGCTGGTCAGGCCGGTGATACCGTCCGGCGAACCGTTCGGATTCAGCGGGTACTGGCTGGCGACGTTGCCATTGCCATCGATGTAGCGCAGCGAGACGCGCGCGGCGGCCTGGTCGACGGCGTTGTCGAACACCGCTTGGCCTTCACCATGCGCCACCGCCACCTGCAGGCGTGATCCGGCCATGCCACGCAGCAGGATCGACGGCGATTCCACCACCTCCAGCAGTGCAGTGCGGGCTTCGAACTGCTCGCTGGCGTTGCGACGGAACTGCGGCCAGTGCTCGGCACCGGGGATGATGCCCTTCAGCTGGCTCATCATCTGGCAGCCGTTGCACACACCCAGCGCGAAGCTGTCCTCGCGGGCGAAGAACGCAGCAAAGGCATCACGCAGCGCGCTGCGCTCCAGGATCGAGGTCGCCCAGCCACGGCCGGCACCCAGCACGTCGCCGTAGCTGAAGCCACCGCAGGCGACCAGGCCGGTGAAGTCCTGCAGCGCCACGCGGCCTTCGATGAGGTCGCTCATGTGCACGTCGAACGAGCGGAAGCCTGCACGTTCGAAGATATTCGCCATTTCGATCTGACCATTGACGCCCTGCTCGCGCAGCACGGCCACGCGCGGACGCGCACCGGTGCTGATGAACGGAGCGGCCACGTCTTCGTTGAGGTCGAAGCTGAGCTTCGGCTTCAGGCCCGGCGCCGTGAAGGCGCGGGCAATCTCGCGCTCGGCGTCGGCGTTGGCCGGGTTGTCACGGCGCTTCTGCATGGCATGGGTGACCGACCACCAGGCATCGAACAGCGCGTCCCAGCGCCATTCAGCCAGGTTCTCGCCGCCCAGCGACACGCGCACCACCGGTGCGGTGGTCGGCTTGGCGATGCGCTGCGCGCATTCGGTCAGGGCATGGCGCTCGACCAGGTCGGCGAAGGCAGCGCGGTCTTCGCGCGCGATCTGCACCACTGCACCCAGTTCTTCGTTGAACAGGCTGCGGAACGGATCATCGCCCCAGGCATCGAGGGTGATGTCCAGGCCCAGGCGCGAAGTGAAGGCCATTTCGCACAGTGCGGCGAAGGCACCACCGTCGCTGCGGTCGTGGTAGGCCAGCAGCAGCCCGGACTGGCGCGCATCGCGGATCAATTCGAAGAAGCCACGCAGGCGCTGCGGGTCATCCAGATCCGGGGCGGCGCCGGCGAAGGCCGGCAGGTCGCCATGGTCGGCGTGCACCTGGGCCAGGATCGAACCGCCGAGGCGCTGCTTGCCGGCGCCGAGGCCGATCAGCCACAGCTCGCTCTCCACCTCGCGGTCGAGCAGCGGGGTCAACTGCTGGCGCACGTCGGCGACCGGCGCGAACGCGGTGATCACCAGCGACACCGGCGACACGCTCTTGTGCGCCTCACCCTGGTCGTGCCACTGCGCCTGCATCGACAGCGAGTCCTTGCCGACCGGGATGCTGATGTCCAGCTGCGGGCACAATTCCATGCCCACCGCCTTCACCGCGTCGTACAGCAGCGCATCTTCGCCCGGGTGGCCGGCAGCGGCCATCCAGTTCGCCGACAGCTTGATCTCGTCCAGCGCATCGACCGGCGCAGCGCACAGGTTGGTCAATGCTTCACCCACCGCCATGCGTGCCGACGCTGCGGCATCCAGCAGCGCCAGCGGGGTGCGCTCGCCGAGCGCCATGGCTTCACCGGCCACGCCGTTGAAGTCGGCCAGGGTGATCGCCACGTCGGCCACCGGCAACTGCCACGGGCCGACCATCTGCTCGCGCGCGGTCAGGCCACCAACGCTGCGGTCGCCGATGGTGACCAGGAAGTTCTTCGAGGCCACCGTCGGGTGCGAAAGCACGCGCAGGCCGGCTTCCTGCAGGTCCAGGCCGCCGGTCTTCAGCGCCGGCCAGCGCGGTGCCGGCGGGTGCGCAGTGTCGCGGTGCATCTTCGGCGGCTTGCCGAACAGCACGTCCATCGGCAGGTCGATCGGCGCATCGGCCGGAATGTTGCCCGGAACAGCACCGTAGGCCACCACCAGGTGTTCTTCGGCGGTGGCCACGCCGACCGCGGCGAACGGGCAGCGCTCGCGGGCACACAGTGCGGCGAACTCGGCCAGGCGCTCCTGCGCGACACCGAGCACATAGCGTTCCTGCGACTCGTTGCACCACAACTGCATCGGCGACAGCGACGGGTCGTCGGTCGGTACCTTGCCCAGATCGATGATGCCGCCGACCTTGGAGTCGTGCAGCAGCTCGGGGATGGCATTGGACAGGCCACCGGCACCGACGTCATGGAAGAACTTGATCGGGTTGTCGGCACCCATCGCCACGCAGCGGTCGATGACCTCCTGGCAGCGGCGCTCCATTTCCGGGTTGTCGCGCTGCACGCTGGCGAAGTCCAGGTCCTCGGCGCTTTCGCCGGAGGCTACCGAGCTGGCGGCACCGCCGCCGAGACCGATCAGCATCGCCGGGCCGCCGAGCACGATCACAGCGTCGCCATCCTGCAGCAGGATCTTGTCGACCTGCACGCGGTCGATCGCACCGAGGCCGCCGGCCAGCATGATCGGCTTGTCGTAGGCACGCACCAGGTCGGCGCCTTCCGGCAGCTCGAAGCTGCGGAAGTAGCCGAGCAGGGCCGGGCGGCCGAACTCGTTGTTGAATGCAGCGCCGCCCAGCGGGCCGTCGGTCATGATTTCGAGCGCCGGCGCCATGCGCGGGTTCAGCGCGCGCGGCGCCTCCCACGGCTGCGGCAGCTCGGGAATGCGCAGGTGCGAGACCGAGAAGCCGCTCAGGCCGGCCTTCGGCTTGCCACCGCGACCGGTCGCGCCTTCGTCGCGAATCTCGCCGCCGGCGCCGGTCGAGGCGCCCGGGAACGGAGCGATCGCGGTCGGATGGTTGTGCGTTTCCACCTTGATCTGGAACGCGCTGGGCACGCTCGGCTCGCTGCGGTACTCGCCGCTGGCCGGGTCCGGGCGATAGCGCGACGCCGGATGCCCTTCGATCACTGCGGCATTGTCGCTGTACGCGCTGAGCGTGTGCTGCGGGGTCTGCTGGTGGGTGTTCTTGATCATCCGGAACAGCGAGCGGTCCTGCTCCTGGCCGTCGATGGTCCAGCTGGCATTGAAGATCTTGTGGCGGCAGTGCTCGGAGTTGGCCTGCGCGAACATCATCAGTTCCACGTCCGACGGCGAACGACCCAGCGCGCTGAAGCGCTCGCGCAGGTAATCGATCTCGTCCTGCGCCATGGCCAGACCGAGGCGCTGGTTGGCGGCCTCCAGCTGGTCCACCGGCACGCGCTCCAGTTCGCCCCGGGCCGGAGTCGAGAACAGGGACTGACCCTGCTCGACGTTCTCCAGCACCGACTGCGTCATCGGGTCGTGCAGCGCCTTGACCAGCGCCTGCTGGGTGGCGGCATCGGCCGGCCAGCCCTGCACATCGATGCGCAGGCCACGTTCGACCCGGCTGACCGGCTGCCCAGCACCGCGCACCAGTTCGGTGGCCTTGCTCGACCACGGCGACAGCGTGCCCAGGCGCGGCACCACGAAGCGGCTGACCGCACCTTCGGCCACGGCCTCGGCCTGCGGCGCAGCTTCGAGGATGCGGCACAGGGTGGTGAGGTCGGGGGCGGCGCTGCCTTCGGGCTGCACGAAGTAGACGTGCCAGGCACCGCTGATGCGCAGGGAGGGAGCGATGGACTGCAGGCGGGATTCAAGACGTTCGCGGCGGAACGGCGACAGGGCGGGCGCGCCCTCGAGGACCATCATGTCCGGGGAACCGTAGTTGGGAAACGGGCCCGACATTGTACCGGAAGCGGCGGATGGGCTCTGGCCGGGCGGCGCCCGGCACCCGCAGAGGCGCCCAAGCCAAGGCCACAGCCAGAGCAAGGGCAAAAGCCACAGCAATAGCGGGTTTCCTGTGGGATGGCGGGGTGGGTCCGGTTGCGGGGGACGCCGTAAACCCATCCATGGGGGCTTGGTCGCGGCATCCATGCCGCTCACACCCCCGCAACCGGACCCACCCCGCCTTCAACAATTTCCCGCGATCTGCGGTCGATCCACGCCATGCGTGGATGCTCTGCGGTAATGCCGGCCGCTGGCCGGCAACCAGGGAACATCGGAAATCAGGCATTGAAGAGCGAAGCGACCGGCTTCTGCTTTTGATTTTTTGTTCTGCCTTTCGTGGCTGACCGCGCAGGAATCTGTCAGGGGCCGGATGGGTGGGCTGCGCAGGGGCGTGAGCCGCATGGATGCGGCGATCGAGCTTACATGGACGTACTTGCAGCGTCCCCTGCGCAGCCCACCCATCCGGCCCCCCCCCAGAAATCCGCTGTTCGCGGAAAGCCCCAGCCACGAGGGGGCTCCGCCGATGGCTGCCGACCGCGCGCAGCGCCGCTCTCCGCCCGAATCCCCGAACCATGCGCTTGCTCACGGATTGACCACGCGATTGATGACAACGTTGTCCCTACCTGGCGCCGGACTCTCTCCCCGGCCTCCCAGGTACCTCCGTCCGTCCCCCTCCGTCGCCCTCCCGGGCGATGTCCGGACCTGCGTTACGTGCGGCGCCATCCGGGCCCGCGCGCCAACCGATCGATCGGAGACACACCATGTACGACCCGCTTGTGCTGAGTGCCGATGTCCGCAGTGCCGAACGCTCCCTCCACCGCTGTCGCCCGCGCCGTCTGGCCTGGCTGCTGGCCCTTGCCGGGGCCGTTGCCCTGCCCGGCCTGGCGCAGGCCGCCAGCTGTGCCGGGGTGGCCCAGTGGGACCAGGCCAAGATCTACCGGGCCGGCGATACCCTGCAGAAGGGAGGCGTCCTCTATCGGGCGAACCAGGACATCTGGAACGCGCCGCCGGACCATCCGGCCGGTGCGCCCTACTACACCAACCTCGGTGCCTGTGATGGCAGCGGCAGCAACCAGCCGCCGGTGGTCAGCCTGACCTCGCCGGCCAATGGCGCCACCTTCAGCGCCGGCAGCACGGTCAACGTGACCGCCAATGCCAGCGATGCGGACGGAAGCGTCGCCAAGGTCGAATTCTTCCGCGATGGCAGCTCGCTGGGCGTGGCCACCAATGCGCCGTATGCGGCCAGCTGGGCCAATGCCAGCGCCGGCAGCCACACCCTTCGCGCAGTAGCCACCGACAACAACAACGCCACCGCCAGCACGGCGACCATCAGCATCACCGTCAACGCCGCCAGTGGCGATACCACCGCGCCGAGCGTGCCGGGCGGGCTGGCGGTCGGCACCCGCACCGCCAACAGCATCGCGCTGAGCTGGAGCCCCTCCACCGACAACACCGGCGGCAGCGGCCTGGCCGGCTATGACGTGTACCGCAACGGCAGCCTGGTCGGCTCGCCGTCCAGTGCCAGCTATGTCGATGGCGGGCTGACCGCGTCGACCACCTACCGCTACCGCGTGCGCGCCCGCGACAACGCCGGCAATGCGTCGGCACAGGGCACCGAAATCAGCGCCACCACGCTGGCCGGCAATGGCGGCGGCACCGGCAAGCGGGTCATCGGTTACTTCACCCAGTGGGGCATCTACGGCCGCAACTACCGGGTCAAGAACATCGACAGCAGCGGTTCGGCCGCGCGCCTGACCCACATCAACTACGCCTTCGGCAACGTGCGCAACAACCGCTGCGAAGTGGGCATCACCCAACCGTCGGATCCGAACAGCGGTGCCGGTGGCGACGCCTTCGCCGATTACACCAAGGCCTTCAGCGCCGCCGAGAGTGTCAGTGGCAGCGCCGATACCTGGGACCAGCCGCTGCGCGGCAACTGGAACCAGCTCAAGCAGCTCAAGGCCAAGTACCCGGGCATGAAGGTGCTGATCTCGCTGGGTGGCTGGACCTGGTCGCGCGGCTTCTCCAGCGCGGCGCGCCCGGAAAACCGCCAGGCCTTCGTCGCCTCGTGCATCGACGCTTACATCAAGGGCAACCTGCCGGTGACCGACGGTGCCGGTGGCGCCGGTGCCGCGCTGGGCGTGTTCGACGGCATCGACATCGACTGGGAATACCCGGTGGCGTGTGGCATCGAATGTGGCAAGCCGGAAGACAACGCCAACTTCACCGCGCTGATGGCCGAATTCCGCCGCCAGCTCGATGCGGTGCGCCCGGGCCTGTTGCTGACGGTGGCGGTGGGTGCGGGCATCGACAAGATCCGCGTCACCGACCCTGCCGCCTACCACCCGTACCTGGACTACATCAACGTGATGACCTACGACTTCCACGGCGCGTGGGATGCGAAGACCAATCACCAGTCGGCGCTGTTCGATTCACCCAATGATCCTTCGACCGGCGACCAGAAGCTGTACAACAGCAACGACGCCATCGAGGCCTTCATCAGCCGTGGCGTGCCTGCAGCCAAGCTCAACCTGGGCATTGGTTACTACGGGCGTGGCTGGACCGGTGTGGCCAACGCCAACAACGGCCTGTACCAGACCGCGACCGGCGCCGCCCCGGGCACCTACGAGGCCGGCATCGAAGACTGGAAGGTACTGAAGAACCTGGCGTGGCCGGGCTACACCGACAACACCGCCGGTGCCACCTGGATCTACAACGGCAGCACGTTGTGGAGCTTCGATACCCCGGCCAACATCACCCGCAAGATGGGTTACGTGAAAACCCAGGGCCTGGGTGGCGCGTTCGTCTGGGAGTTCAGTGGTGACGACGCGCAGGGCACGCTGACCAAGGCGGTCAGTGACGGCCTGCAATAAGAAAAAGCCGGGGATGCGACACGCGTCCCCGGCCTCGCTCGCATGATGCATCCCCGGGCATGGCCCGGCGGTGTCCTGATCAGCGCTTGGCCGACAGCTTTTCCAACGCGGCGCGCAGCTGCGCCGGCGGCAGGTAGCCGCCCAGCTGGGTACCGTCCGGGGCGAAGATCGCCGGGGTACCGTTCACGCCCAGCTGCTGGCCCAGTGCGTACTGCATCGCCACCGGGTTGGTGCAGTTCTTGGCCGGCACGCTGCCACCGCGCTTGGCGCTGGTCAGCGCCTGGCGACGATCGGCCGCACACCAGACCGAGATCATGTCGGTGTAGTCCTTGCTGCCCAGGCCCATGCGCGGGAACGCGAGGTACTCGACACTGATGCCGTTGCGGTTGAGCTCGGCGATGTCCTGGTGCAGCTTGCGGCAGTAACCACACTCGATGTCGGTGAACACGCTGATGGTGTACTTGGCATTGGGCGCAGCGAACACGATGCGGTCGCCGTGGTTGGCCTTGGCCAGCAGGTCGCGGCGGTAGCCCAGCAGGCCCTCGCTGTTGGCCGGGCCCTTGGCGCGGGTGTCGTAGGGCTGCGACTGGAACAGGTAGCGACCGTCATCGGACACGTACAGCAGCTGGCCGGAGACCACCACTTCGCGGAAGCCGGGGAACGGCGCGGCGCCGATGTAATCCACTTCGAAACCCGGATTGAGCGCGGTCAGCGCGGCACGCACGGCCTGGTCGGCCGAGCCGTTGGCAGCCGGGCTGGCAGCCTTGGCCGCAGCAGCGGTAACGGGTGCCTTGGCGGCCGGCGGGGCCGGCTGGGCGCAGGCAGTCAGGCTGAGCGCACCGAACACGGCGGCGATGGCAAATCGGAGCATGGAGCGGTCCGCAGCAGAAGAAGACCCCGGATTCTGACACAGCCACCTGTACCGGGCCGCGACATTGCGCACGGCCTGGGGCCCGGGTTCAGGCCCCCGCTCAGCCGCGCGGGTGATGGCGGGCGTGCAGTTTCTGCAGGTGTTCGCGCGCCACCAGCGTGTAGATCTGGGTGGTCGATAGCGAGCTGTGCCCCAGCAGCATCTGCAGCGCGCGCAGGTCGGCACCGCGGTTGAGCAGGTGGGTGGCGAAGCTGTGGCGCAGGCCATGCGGGCTGATCCGTGCCGGATCGATGCCCGCCACCTGCGCGTGGCGCTTGACCAGATGCCAGAACGCCTGGCGGGTCAGCGCATGCAGCGTGGGCTCTACAAACAATGGGGTCTGCCCATCGGCCAAGGCCTGCACCTTGCCCTTGCCGACCAGCAGCGGCCGCGACTGCTGCAGATAGCGCTCCAGCCAATGCTGCGACTCCTCGCCCAACGGCACCAGCCGTTCCTTGCTGCCTTTGCCGGTGACCCGCAACACTCCCTGACGCAGGTTGACCGCCGTGGCCGGCAGCAGCACCAGCTCGCTCACGCGCAGCCCGGCGGCATACATCAGCTCCAGCATGGCGCGATCGCGCAGGCCCAGCGGGCTGTCGATGTCCGGCGCCGCCAGCAGTGCGTCGATCTGGCTTTCGGCCAACGCCTTGGGCAGCAGCCTCGGCAGCTTCGGCGGATCCAGCAGTGCACTGGGGTCCTCGCTGCGATCACCCCGGCGCAGACCATCAGCGAAGAACGCGCGCAGCGCCGACAGCAGGCGCGCGTTGCTGCGCGGCGACCAGCCATGCCGGGTACGCCACGCCAGGTAGTCGAACAACCCGGGACGTTCGATGCCGGCCAGGCCACCCTCGCGCCCATCGATCCAGCGTGCCAACCCTTCCAGGTCGCGCCGGTAGCTGTCGAGGGTGGCGCGGGCCAGGCCGTTCTCGGCCCAGATCGCATCGAGGAAGCGCTGGATGCGCAGGCTGTCATCGGCCCGGAGCTCGGGCAGTTGCTGCACCAGCTGGCGGCGTTCGGCGGGGGTGGAAACAAGGGCCATGCGTGCAGGATACGAGGGCGACTGCGGATGCGGCCAGCATTGCGTATGCTCGGCGCATGTCCCGCCCTGCCACCGACACGGCCACTGCGGCCGCCACCGAGATGCCCCGCCCGCGCGCACTGCTGCTGTGGCGCTTGCTGGCAATGGTCTACGACACGTTGCCGGTGCTGGCCCTGTGGATGCTGGCCGGCACGCTGTTCACCCTCGCCTACACCCTCGACGGCCACACCCAGCGCGAGAACATCGCACCGTTCAGTGCCTGGCAGTGGCTGCTGTGGGCGGTGTGCTGGGCGATCACCGGGTGGTACGCCACCGCCAGCTGGCGCCGCGGCGGGCAGACACTGGGCATGCGGCCATGGCGGCTGAAGCTGGAATCAAGCGATGGCACGCCGCTGCGACGCCGGCAGCTGTGGCTGCGTTTCGCAGTGGGCACGCTGTCTCTGCTGCTGGGCGGCATCGGCTTCTGGTGGGCGTGGTTCGACCGCCAACGGCTGACCTGGCACGACCGTGCCAGCGGCACGCGGCTGGTGCGCATGCCGAAGCGGTGATTTGCCACCCTTCAAATCCGATGCTGCACGGCGCTCATGTGGAGCCGAGCCCATGCTCGGCTGGCCTGCGATGCGCGAAAAGCAGCCGAGCATAGGCTATGCCGGCCGTCCTGGCCGGCACCCTTCAGGCCGTCGCCAGCGACGTTGGCAGCGGCTCCTGCCGCTACCTTCGGCTCTACAGAAATCCGCGCGTTGGCCGTCCTGCCCGGCGCTACCGGAATCAGCCCGATTTGCGCCGGAACAGCAGTCCGGATATCGCCAGCATCACGATCGGTGGCAGCGCATAGGCAATGCGGTAATCGAACTTCAGCGCACCGGCCATGCGGCCGAAGAACAGCTGCAGCAACCAGAAGCCCAGCGCGAACAGGATGCCCAGGAACAGGCGCTTGCCCATGCCGCCGCTGCGCAGCGAGCCGAATGCGAACGGCACCGCCGCCAGGCACAGCGCCAGCACGTTCATCGGGTAGAACCAACGGCTCCAGTACACATCCTCATAGTCGCGCGCATCCAGCCCATTGCGTTCGCGGTACTCGATGCTGGTACGGAGCTCGGCCACGCTGAGGTTGCGCGGCTTGGCGATACCGGTCGCCAGCGCGCCGGCATCCAGCTTGGAATTCCACGGCTCGCGCGCCACTTCCTCGCGCGTGGCCGAACGTTCGCCGAACGTATCCCGGCGCACACCGGTCAACACCCAGCCATCGTTGTCGTGCTCGGCGGTGGCCGCGTGGGTCAGCGAGGCGATCTGTCCGTCCTCGGCGATGCGGTACAGGCGCACGTCGCGCAGGATCAACCGCGTGCCCTTGTCACCCACCAGCTGCTCTTCGCCACCGGCGGCGCTGAGGAAGGTGTCGCCCTCCCGCGCCCACAGCCCGGAGTAGCGTGCAGTGGAAATGTCCTGGCCCCATTTGGCGCTGGACTTCAGCGCATCGGCACGATCCTGGCCCCAGGGTCCCAGCGTTTCGGCGCTGAGCACCATCATTGCGGTGAGCAGTGACAGCGCGATCGCCACCGACACGCTCAGGCGCTTGCGCGACAGCCCCAGCGCGCGCAGCGCGGTCAGTTCGGACGTGGCCGCCAGCTGGCCCAGACCCATCAGCGCACCGATCACCGCGGCGGTCGGGAACATGGTGTAAGCGCGGCGCGGCACCGTATACAGCACCCATGCCGCGGCATGGCCCAGCGAATAACCGTTCTTGCCGATGTCCTTGAACTCGCCGGAGAACGCCATCACTACGTCCAGGCCGACCAGCACCGCCCAGGTCAACAGCACCGTGGTGAACACCGACTGGCCCAGGTACAGATCGAAACGCATCGGGCGCAGCCTCATGCGTGGGCTCCCTTCGGACGGCCCAGGCGGCCATCACGTGCATACATCCAGATCGCCAGCCCCAACAGCGGCAGGGTCAGCCACCACAGGCCGAGCGCGGCCGGGATCTTGCCAGTGGCAATCCAGCCGCTGCCGATGAACATCAGGTTGGTGCCAACCATGTAGGCCAGCAGGGCCAGCATCATCCGTCCGTAGCGCTGCTGGCGCGGAGAGCTGCGGCCCAGCGGCACGGTCAACAGGGCGAAGGCCAGTGCGATCAGCGGCGGGGCCAGCCGGCGATGCAGCTGCGCCTGTGCCTCGGGCCGGGCATCACCGAACAGCTTCGTGGTCGGCATCAGCTCCGGATCGTTCTCGGTACGGGTCTGCGCACCGTCGGGCAGGGCCACGTCGTTGCGCGCGAAGGTCGCCAGGCGGTAGTCCAGCCCACCCGCTACCGGGCCCTCCACCTGGTGCCCGTCATCCAGCTCCAGGAAGCGCTGGCGGGCGCCTTCAAAGAACATCCGGCCACCGGCGGCGGACACCACCTCGAGGCGGTCGTCCTTCTGCCGCTGCAGGAACACCTTGCCCAGCCGGGTGCCATCGGGCGAGATCGAGGACAGGTAGACCACGCCGCCATTGGGCAGCGGGGTGAAGCGGCCCGGCTCCAGGCCGGCCATCAGCACGCTGCGGTTGGCCTCGATGATCATCTGCTCTGCCATCCGCCCGGCCCAGGGCCCCAGCCACAGCGAGCAGGCACCCACCAGGGCCACGACCGGCAGCACCAGCATCAGCAGCGGCCGCAGCAGGCGCTTGGGGCCCACGCCCACGGCGGTGATGACCGCCATTTCCGAGTCCCGGTACAGGCGGGCGACCGCCAGCAGCAGGCCCAGCATCAGCGCCAGCGGCAGGATCAGCGGCAGGTAGGCGATGAACTGCAGGCCCAGCTGCGAGAACAGCAGCTTGGCCGGCAGGCGCCCATCGGCGATGTTGCCGAGGATGTCCACCAGCACGCCGCCCACGCTGACCACCAGCAGGACGATCAGGGTAGCCAGGAAACTCTGGACGAAATCGCCCAGCAGGTATCGGTCGAGCTTCAACATGGGGCGGTGGTTTAAACTCTGGGGTTCGTTCGCGGTGCCGCCCAGTCTACTGTCTGGGCGTAAACGGTCCGCGATTGTACGGACTTGCCAATGGAATCTGCTCAATGGCTCTCGAATTCACCCTGAACCACCTCGCCGCGGCTTCGGCCGCCGTTGATTGCCTGGTCGTCGGCGCCTATGCCGACCATACCCTGACTGCGGCCGCTCAGGCACTGGATGCCGCCAGCGGTGGCCGCCTGGCCGCCCTGGCCCAGCGTGGCGACCTGTCCGGCAAGACCGGCGCGACCACCCTGCTGCACGACCTGCCGGGCGTGACCGCCCCGCGCGTGCTGGTGGTCGGCCTGGGCGAAGCGGCCCGTTTCGGCGTGCCGCAGTACCTGAAGGCGGTCGGCGATGCCGTACGCGCGCTGAAGGCCGGCGCTGTCCGCAGCGCACTGTTCACCCTGTCCGAAGTGGCAGTGAAGGACCGCGACGCGGCCTGGGCGATCCGCCAGGCGGTGATCGCCGCCGACCACGCCGCCTACCGCTACACCGCCACCCTGGGCAAGAAGAAGGCCGATGACGCCGGCCTGGCCCAGTTGGCGATCGCCGGTGACGATGCACTGGCACTGGCGCTGGCCCAGGGCCAGGCCATTGCCGCCGGCGTCGAATTCGCCCGCGAGCTGGGCAACCTGCCGCCGAACTACTGCACCCCGGCCTACCTGGCCGAGGTCGGCGTGAAGTTCGCCGGCGAGCACGAGGGTGCCGAAGCCGAGATCCTCGACGAGCACCAGATGGAAGCGCTGGGCATGGGCTCGCTGCTGGCCGTGGCCCGTGGCTCGGCCAACCGCCCGCGCCTGGTCGTGCTGAAGTGGAACAATGGCGGCGACGCCAAGCCGTACGTGCTGGTCGGCAAGGGCATCACCTTCGATACCGGTGGCGTCAACCTGAAGACCCAGGGCGGCATCGAAGAGATGAAGTACGACATGTGCGGTGGCGCCAACGTCATCGGCACCTTCGTCGCCGCGGTCAAGGCCAAGCTGCCGTTGAATCTTGTGGTGGTGGTCCCGGCGGTGGAAAACGCCATCGACGGCAATGCCTACCGTCCGTCCGACGTCATCACCTCGATGTCGGGCAAGACCATCGAAGTGGGCAACACCGACGCCGAAGGCCGCCTGATCCTGTGCGACGCACTGACCTACGCGCAGCGCTTCGAGCCGGCTGCGCTGGTCGACGTCGCCACCCTGACCGGCGCCTGCATGGTTGCCCTCGGCCACCAGACCGCCGGCCTGATGAGCAAGCACGACGACCTGGCCAATGAGCTGCTGGCCGCCGGCGAGCAGGTGTTCGACCGCGCCTGGCGCCTGCCGCTGTGGGACGAATACCAGCCGATGCTGGATTCCAGCTTCGCCGACGTCTACAACATCGGCGGTCGCTGGGCCGGTGCGATCACCGCCGGCTGCTTCCTGTCGCGCTTCGCCGAAGGCCAGCGCTGGGCCCACCTGGACATCGCCGGTGTGGCCAGCGATGAAGGCAAGCGTGGCATGGCCACCGGCCGCCCGGTCGGCCTGCTGAGCCAGTGGCTGCTGGACCAGGTCGCCCGCGCCTGATGCCGTACCCGACCCTGGCCGGCGCCCGCCGGCCAGGGCCTCGCCCGGCAGCGCCGGGCCCCTGCCTGACCCGGATCCTGCCATGCCCCGCGCCGACTTCTACCTGATCGCCAAGCCCCGCTTCCTGACCGAGCCGCTGCGCCTGGTCTGCGAGCTGGCGCGCAAGGCCAACGACGCTGGGCTGTTCACCCTGGTGCTGGCCCGCGACCAGGCCCAGGCCGAGGAGCTGGACGAACTGCTGTGGGCGTTTGACAACGATGCCTACATCCCGCACCAGATCGCCGGCGAAGACATGGACGAGGAAGAAGCCCTGGTGCTGATCGCCGTGCCCGGCACCGAAGCGCCAGCCCGCCCGCTGGTGATCAACCTGCGCGACGAACCCTGGCTGGGCCAGTGCGAGCGCGTGCTGGAAGTGGTCCCGGCCGACCCGGAAGCGCGCGAACCGCTGCGCGAGCGCTGGCGCCAGTACAAGGCCGCCGGTTACGACCTGAACAAGCACGACATGTAAGTCCAGCGAGGCCCCCTTGATGCGCCTGCTGATCGCCCTGATTCTTCCCTGGCTGTCCTTTTTCACCATCGGCCGGCCGTTTGCCGGCATCGTCTGCCTGATCCTGCAGATCACCCTGATCGGCTGGCTGCCCGCCGCCATCTGGGCCGCCTACGCGGTCAGCCAGTACCACACCGACCAGAAGATCCGGCGCGCCCTCGGGCCGCGCTGATCTCCCTTCCGCCTTGATTACCGGTTGCCCCGCATGACCCAACTCGCCTCCAGCTACGACCCGAAGTCCTTCGAGACCGACCTCTACGAGGCCTGGGAGAAGGCCGGCCACTTCAAGCCGTCCGGCACGGGCGAGCCGTACACCATCCTGTTGCCGCCGCCGAACGTGACCGGCACCCTGCACATGGGCCATGCCTTCCAGCAGACCCTGATGGATGCGCTGGTGCGCTACCACCGCATGCGCGGCTACGACACGCTGTGGCAGGTGGGTACCGACCACGCCGGCATCGCCACCGAAATGGTGGTCAGCCGCAACCTGGCGCTGGAAGGCAAGGGCGAGACCCGCGATTCGCTGGGCCGCGAGGGCTTCATCGGCAAGGTCTGGGAGTGGAAGCAGCAATCCGGTGACATCATCGAACGCCAGATGCGCCGCCTCGGTACCTCGGCCGACTGGTCGCGCAGCACCTTCACCATGGATCCGCAGCCCTCGGCGGCGGTGAACGAAGCCTTCGTGCGCTGGTACGAACAGGGCCTGATCTACCGCGGCCAGCGCCTGGTCAACTGGGATCCGGTGCTGAAGACCGCCATCTCCGACCTGGAAGTGGAGAGCGCCGAGGAAGACGGCTTCCTGTGGTCGATCGCCTACACGCTGGATGACGGCCTGAGCTACGAGCACGTCGAGCGCGATGCCGACGGCGTGGAAACCCTGCGCGAAACCCGAGACTACCTGGTCGTCGCCACTACCCGTCCGGAAACCCTGCTGGGCGATACCGCGGTGATGGTGCACCCGGAAGACGCGCGCTACGCGCACCTGATCGGCAAGAGCGTGGTGCTGCCGCTGACCGGCCGCCGCGTGCCGGTGATCGCCGACGACTACGTCGACCGTGCCTTCGGCACTGGCGTGGTCAAGGTCACCCCGGCGCATGACTTCAACGACTACGAAGTGGGCGTGCGCCACAGCCTGCCGATGATCAACCTGTTCACCCCGGTGGCGGCGCTGAATGAAAATGCGCCGGAACGCTTCCAGGGCCTGGACCGCTACGAAGCCCGCAAGGCCGTGCTGGCCGAGCTGGAAGACCTGGGCATCCTGGTCGAGACCAAGGCGCACAAGCTGCAGGTGCCGCGCGGTGACCGTACCGGCCAGGTGATCGAGCCGTACCTGACCGACCAGTGGTTCGTGAAGATGGACGACCTGGCCAAGCGTGGTCTGGAGCTGGTCGAAGACGGCAGTATTTCCTTCGTGCCGCCGAACTGGATCAACACCTACCGCCACTGGATGAACAACATCCAGGACTGGTGCATCAGCCGCCAGCTGTGGTGGGGCCACCGCATTCCGGCGTGGTTCGACGAAGCCACCGGCAGCTGCTACGTCGGTCGCAGCGAAGAGGAAGTGCGGGCGAAGCACAACCTGGGCAGCGACGTGGTGCTGAACCAGGAAAGCGACGTGCTGGAGACCTGGTTCTCCTCGCAGCTGTGGCCGTTCTCCACCCTTGGCTGGCCGAACGAGCAGGCCATGGCCGAGCGTGGCTTCGACCGTTACCTGCCGTCGTCGGTGCTGATCACCGGTTTCGACATCATCTTCTTCTGGGTGGCGCGCATGATCATGGCCACCGACAACCTGGTCGGGAAGATCCCGTTCAAGGACGTCTACTTCACCGGCCTGATCCGCGACGGCCAGGGCCAGAAGATGTCCAAGAGCAAGGGCAACGTGCTCGACCCGCTGGACATCATCGACGGCATCAGCATCGACGACCTGGTCGCCAAGCGCACCGGCGGCCTGATGCAGCCGAAGATGGTGGAGAAGATCGAGAAGGCCACCCGCAGGGAATTCCCGGACGGCATCGCCGCCCACGGTGCCGATGCGCTGCGCTTCACCATCGCCGCGCTGGCTACCCACGGCCGCGACATCAAGTTCGACATGAACCGCGCCGAGGGCTACAAGAACTTCTGCAACAAGCTGTGGAACGCCAGCCGCTTCACCCTGATGAACACCGAGGGTGCAGCGTTCACCGGCGTGCCGACCCCGCGGACCGATGCGGAGCGCTGGATCCTTTCGCGCCTTGCGGCCGTGTCCAGCGAGGCTCAGGGCCACTACGCCAACTACCGCTTCGACCTGCTGGCGCAGTGCCTGTACGAGTTTGCCTGGAACGAGTTCTGCGACTGGTTCCTGGAACTGAGCAAGCCGGCGCTGAACGGTGCCGATGCCGCCGACGCCGAAAGCACCCGTCACACCCTGCTGTACGTGCTGGAAGCGCTGCTGCGCCTGCTGCACCCGCTGACCCCGTTCATCACCGAACAGCTGTGGCAGCAGCTGGCGCCGCGCCTGGGCTTGGCCGAAACCACGCTGTCGCTGCGCCCGTACCCGACCGCCGCTGAGTTCGAAGGCGATTTCGCCCAGGCCGAGGCCGACGTCGAATGGCTGAAGGCCGTGATCAGTGCAGTGCGCCGTGTGCGCAGTGAACTGAACGTCGCGCCCTCCAAGCTGGTGCCGCTGCGCCTGCAGGCCGGGCTTGAGCAGGATCGCGTGCGCATCGAACGTTTCAGCGCGTCGCTGTCGTTCCTGCTCAAGCTGGACAGCATCCAGTGGCTGGCTGAAGGCGAAAGTGCACCGCCAGCTGCCGCCGCGATCGTCGGTGAGCTGAAGCTGCTGGTGCCGCTGGAAGGCCTGGTTGATCTCGACGCCGAGCGTGCGCGCCTGGACAAGGAGATCAAGCGCGTGGAAGGCGAGCAGGAGAAGAGCGAGACCAAGCTGGCCAAGTTCACCGACAAGGTGCCACCGGCGGTGGTCGAGCAGGAGCGCGTGCGTCTGGTCGACTGGAACACCCAGCTGGCCGGCCTGCGCGAGCAGCGCGCGAAGCTGTAAGCGCCGGGCTGGTGGGTGCGGACCTCGGTCCGCACCAATGCAATGTGCCAACCAGGGTTGGCAACCACCGAAGCAGAATCGGAAACGCTGGGCGATGCCCGGCGTTTTCATTTCCCCGCATGGCATCATCGCTGGATGCCTCTTTCCATCTTCCTGCTGGTCCTCGCGGCTGCGGCCCTGCATGCCAGCTGGAATGCGATCGTCAAGCGCGGACCAGACAAGTTCCTCGGCACGGTGCTGGTCACCGGCAGTGCCGCGCTGCTGTCG
This sequence comes from Stenotrophomonas sp. GW821-FHT09E08, assembly GCF_059416125.1. Taxonomy (NCBI): domain Bacteria; kingdom Pseudomonadati; phylum Pseudomonadota; class Gammaproteobacteria; order Lysobacterales; family Lysobacteraceae; genus Stenotrophomonas; species Stenotrophomonas sp. GW821-FHT09E08. The sequence goes on along the minus strand of NZ_JBWKOO010000011.1, from coordinate 113,618 downwards.
GCCGCTGCCCTGCCCTTCCTGCCATTTCCCGCAGCACACAGTTGGCCGTGGCTGGGCGCGTCGGTGCTGCTGCAGGTGACCTACTACGGCCTGGTCGCACGTTGTTACCAGCAGGTCGACATGAGCCTGGCCTATCCGCTGATGCGTGGCAGCGCACCGATTCTGGTTGCCCTGGCGGGCACGCTGCTGGGCGAGCGGCTGCCACCGGCGGCGTGGCTGGGCGTTGTGCTGGTCAGCACCGGCATCCTCTGCATGGCACTGGGTGCGCGTGGCGGCCAGCTGCGCCTGCCGCTGCTGACCGCGGCGATGATCGCCACCTACACCCTGGTCGATGCGCAGGGCGCGCGCCAGTCCGGCAGCGCGCTCAGTTACACGCTGTGGCTGTTCCTGCTGTCAGGCATTCCACTGCCACTGTGGGCGTTGTACACCCGCGGCGGCTCGGTGCTGGCCTATGCGCGGCAGCATTGGCCGCTGGGGCTGGCCGGCGGCGCTGGCACCACCGCCTCTTACGCGATGGCGCTGTGGGCAATGACCCAGGCACCGGTGGCGATGGTTTCAGCGCTGCGCGAATCGTCGATCCTGTTCGCGCTGCTGATCTCGGCATTCCTGTTGCGCGAGCGCGTTCCGCGTGCGCGATGGCTCGCGGCGGCGCTGATCGTAGGCGGTGTGTTGGCGTTGCGGTTGGCGTGAGCAGGGCGTGCCAACCAAGGTTGGCCGCTACCGGAGATGCCATTGCACGCCTTGGTAGTGGCCGACCTTGGTCAGCGCATTCCTGCCAACCAAGGTCGGCAGCTACTGGTAGTGCCGGCCGCTGGCCGGCAACCCTTCTTCGTTACAGCGGCGGCATCACCTGCAGGTCACCGTGGACCAGTTCGATCGCCATCACCACCGCGTCCTCGCGGCCCTGTGCCGCCGGGTAGTAGCGCGGGCGACGGCCGATCTCGTTGAAACCTTCACTGTGGTACAGCGCCAGCGCCGGTGTATTCGAAGGCCGCACTTCCAGGAACACACGCTGCGCGCCACGATCGCCGGCCAGTTGCACCAGCGCGCGCAGCAACTGGCGACCCAGGCCACGCGACTGCGTCAACGGATCGATGCAGATGTTGAGGACATGTGCCTCGTCGGCGGCGATGCTGAGCATGCCGTAGCCGATCAGCTCGCCGTCGCGCTCCATGACCAGGCCGGGGTAACCGGCACGCAGGCAATCCACGAAGATGCCGCGGGTCCAAGGAAACGGATAACCGCGCACCTCGATCGCCATCACCACCGTGAGGTCGCTCTCGCGCAGCGCGCGCAGGCTGACCGGACCGGGCTGCCGGACCGCACTCACGGCGTACCCCGCTTGCGCAGGGCGCGCAGCTGCGGCCACAGCGCGCGTTTGGCGGCCGGATCGTGACGCAGCTGGTCCAGCGGCCACCCCTCCATCAGTGTCTGTGTGGCCGGATCGTTGGGATTGCAGCCGGAGGCGCGCAACAAGGCGATCTGCAGACGATCCGGCAGGCGCACGACCGGCTGCCGCGCATTGCCGCTGGGCAGCGGCCGGGCCGGCGCAGGCGCCGTATCCGGTGCGCTGACCGGCGTCTCGCGGCGCGGCGGAGCCGGGCGTTCCGCACGGAGCGCGGGGACGGCTTCGGCAGGGTGCTCGCGGGCGATTGGGCTGCTCGCCCGCGCCGGTTCCGCCGGCTGCGCGGCCTCGGCGTCGGCCACGCTCAACTGCAGCGCGGCGTCCAGTTCGGCGGCCAGCTGGCCGTCGTGATAGACGGTGTAGCCCATGGCCTGCAGCCAGGCCTGCTGGGCCGATGACCACAGCACGGGCAGGTCCTGGCTCACGCGGCCTCGGGCTTCTTGCGCAGGCGCTGCACCGCCCACATCACCGGGCCGGACAGCGCGTACAGGATGCCGACCGCAAACAGCACGCGCGGCAGATCGATCACCGCGATGGCGATGGCAACCGGCACCAGTGCCAGCACCAGGAATGGCACCCGGTCCGAACGGCCGCCCTTGGCGGCACCGCCCTTGAAGCTCCAGAAGCGGATGCGGCTGACCATCAGCAGTGCAGCGACAATCGTCACCGCCAGCGCCACATAGCGCAGCTGGTTGCCGTCCCAGCCCAGGTTTCCATCGGCGAAGGCCCAGACGAAGGACATCATCAGCCCGGCCGCGGCCGGGCTGGCCAGGCCGACGAACCAGCGCTTGTCGACCACCGCCACCTGGGTATTGAAGCGGGCAAGGCGCAGTGCCGCGCAGGCGGCATACAGGAAGGCCACGGCCCAGCCGACGCGCCCCAGCAGCGGGTCATCGAACTTCAGCCACGACAGCGACCAGTGGTACATCACCAGCGCCGGAGCCATGCCGAAGCTGACCAGGTCGGCCAGCGAGTCGTACTGCACGCCGAACTCGCTGCTGGTGCCGGTCAGGCGCGCCACGCGCCCGTCCAGGCCATCCATCACCGCCGCTACGAACACGGCGATGCTGGCATTGACGAAATCCCCGTTGGCCGCGGCGATGATCGCGTAGAAGCCGGCGAACAGCCCGGCGGTGGTGAACAGGTTGGGCAGCAGGTAAATCGTGCGCGAGCGCGGCGGCGGTGTGATCGGGTCCATGGAATCCAGTTTAATCGACTTGCCAGTGGTCGGCGGCAATGCTGCAATCGGCGTTCTACGCCCATTCCGTGGAGTTTGCCATGCGTGCCCTGTCCTGCCTTGGATGCCTGCTGCTGTTGGCCAGTGCCAACGCCGTGGCCGGCCCGGTCTATAAATGGAAGGACGCCAATGGCGTGACCCAGTATTCGGAGACCCCGCCGGCGGGCAAGACGTTCGAGACCCGCGAGCAGGCCCGCAGCCCGCAGGCGACGGCAGCAGACGCGCCCGCCGCTCCCGCAGCCACCCCGGTTCCCGAGCAGTGCAGCACCGCCCGCGCCAACCTGGCCCTGCTGGAAGGCTCCGGCACCGTCATGCAGGACACCAACGGCGACGGCAAGGCCGATACCGCGTTGACCCAGGACCAGCGCAGCGCGCAGAAGGGATTGGCTGAAGCCGCCATCAAGGCCTACTGCCCGGCGGAGTGAGGGTATCGGCAGGGCTTGCAGCCCTGCACCTGCTTCAAGCCACATCAACGTCAAATGCCAAAGCGGCTTCCTGAGGGATGGCGGGGCACTGTGGGTTTGCGGGGACGCCGTAAACCCGTCCGTGGGGGCTTGGTCGCCGCATCCATGCGGCTCACACCCCGCAAACCCACAGTACCCCGCCTTCGACAGTTGGCCGGCGGTCAGTAGGTCCACGTCATGCGTGGATCAATCTCCATGGAAATCGAATATTTCGAGAATTGATCGAACAACAGCCGAGCATGGCTCGGCTCTACAAAAGGGCGACAGATCGCGGAAAACTGTCAGAGGCGGGGTGGGTCCGGTTGCGGGGGTGTCAGCCGCATGGATGCGGCTGCCAAGCCCCTAGGGACGGGTTCACGGCGTCCCCCGCAACCGGACCCACCCCGCCCTACCACGGGAAACCCGTTGTTGCTGTTGCTGTTGCTGTTGACGTTGCTTGAGGCGGGTGCAGGGCGCAGCCCTGCCGATACCCCTCCCCCCGGCCGGGCTGGCAGAATAGGCGTCTCTGCCGTTATCCGAAGCCGCCGATGCGCCTCTCCCAGTTCCACCTGCACACCACCAAGGAAACCCCCAGCGACGCCGAGCTCACCAGCCACCGGCTGATGCTGCGCGCGGGCATGATCCGCAAGCTCGCATCCGGCCTGTACACCTGGTCGCCGCTGGGCCTGCGCGTGCTGCGCAAGGTTGAACGCATCGTCCGCGAGGAAATGGACCGTGCCGGTGCCGTGGAATTCCAGATCCCGACCATCCAGCCGAAGGAACTGTGGGAGCAGACCGGCCGCTGGCAGAAGTTCGGCCCGCAGCTGCTGAAGATCAAGGACCGCAAGGACCAGGTGTTCTGCTACAGCCCGACCGCCGAAGAAGCCGCTTGCGACTTCGCGCGCAGCGAGCTGTCCAGCTACAAGCAGCTGCCGGTGAACTTCTACCAGGTGCAGACCAAGTTTCGCGACGAGATCCGTCCGCGCTTCGGCGTGATGCGTTCACGCGAGTTCCTGATGAAGGACGCCTATTCGTTCCACCTGCACGATGAGTGCCTGGTGCGCGAGTACGAGAACATGAAGTCGGCCTACAGCCGCATCTTCACCCGCCTCGGCCTGGATTTCCGCATGGTGCAGGCCGATTCCGGCGCGATCGGCGGTGACGCCTCGCAGGAATTCCACGTGATCGCCGATTCCGGTGAGGACGCGCTGGTGTTCTCCACCGGCTCGGACTACGCAGCCAACATGGAAGCGGCGATCGCTGCCGATCCGGCGCCGCGTGCGGCCGCCACCGAAACGATGCGCAAGGTGGATACCCCCACCCAGAAGACCTGCGAGGATGTCGCGGCGCTGCTCGGCATCGACCTGCAGCGCACGGTGAAATCGGTGGCGCTGATCGCCGGCGAAGGCAAGGCACAGCAGTTCGTGCTGGTGCTGGTGCGTGGCGACCACGAGGTCAACGAGATCAAGCTGGCCAAGGTTGCCGGCCTGGATGAGCAGCGCTTCGCCAGTGAAGCGGAAATCGCCGAGTTCCTGGGCAGCGTGCCGGGCTTCCTCGGCCCGGTCGCTCCGGCCAAGGCCATCCGCGTGGTGGCTGACCGCGAAGTGGCGGCGATGTCCGACTTCGTCGTCGGCGCCAACGAAGCCGGTTTCCACCTGGCGGGCGTCAACTGGGGCCGCGACCTGGCCGAACCGGAAGTGGCTGACATCCGCAACGTGCGTGCCGGCGATCGTGCCATGGACGGCGGTGAGCTGAAGATCGCCCGCGGCATCGAAGTCGGTCACGTGTTCCAGCTCGGCCGTACGTACGCCCGAGCGCTTGATGCCACCGTGCTGGACGAGAACGGCAAGGCGGCGGTGATGGCGATGGGTTGCTACGGCATCGGTATCTCGCGCGTGGTGGCTGCCGCGATCGAACAGAACCATGACGATGCCGGCATCATCTGGCCGGACGCGATGGCGCCGTGGCAGGTGGTGGTGTGCGTGATCAACCCGAAGGGGGACGCCACCGTGGCCGACGCCGCCGCCAACCTGCTGCAGGAACTGCGTGATGCGGGCCTGGACGCTGCGTTGGACGACCGTGGCCTGCGCCCGGGCGCGATGTTCGCCGACATGGAACTGATCGGTATTCCGCACCGCGTGGTGGTGAGCGAACGTGGCCTTGCCGCCGGTACCTACGAGTACCGCTCGCGCCGCGCCAGCGAAGCGGAAAGCCTGGACAAGGCCACCCTGCTGCAGCGCCTGCAGGGTTGATCAAAAAAAGACCGGGGCATGCCCCGGTCTTTTTTTGCGTTGTGTTCATCTAATCGATATTGCAGCGGACATAATCCGGTCAAAATCGACGCAATGCAGCCGGCATGCCGCCAAGCCCTGTCCTGCCTGCATTTGTGCTCTGATTAATTCATCACTATTCTGTCCGCCGACGCCATGGACTGGCTCGTCCCGTCCACACATTAGTTTCCGGAGTAACCGTAAATGAGCATTGACCTGACCGGCCTGTCGGCACGCGAGCTGGGCGCCCTGATCCGCACCGCCAAGAAGCAGCAGACCATCGTCGCCAAGCGCCGGCCGATCACCAAGGTCCGGGCCCAGCTGATCAAGCTGGCCAAGACCGAGGGTTACACCATCGAGGAACTGTTCGGCGATGCCCCGGCCCCGCGCGCGCGCAAAGTGGCCAAGGTCGCCAAGGCCCCCTCGAAGACCGCTGGCCGCAAGCTGGGCAAGGTTGCGCCGAAGTACCGCAACCCGGCCAACCCGAAGGAAACCTGGACCGGCCGTGGCAAGCAGCCGCGCTGGATGGCCGAACTGACCTCCAAGGGCAACAAGAAGCCGGAAGATTTCCTGATCAAGAAGGCCTGAGGCCGGATTGGAATGCAATGAAAAACGCCGGCGAAAGCCGGCGTTTTTCATTCTTCGGTGTGTGGACCAACGGTCCACACCTACAGGGTTTTGCGGGCCGGCATCAGCAGGTTGCCGAACAGCAGGCCGGCGACCAGCGCCATCACCACGTTCAGTACGGTCAGGAACACGCTTTGGCCGGCGCCTACGTCCTGCTGCTGGACCAGGGTCAGCACGCCACGCAGGCTGGTGCTGCCGGGCACCATCATGATGATGCCGGGCAGGCGGATGATCGCGCCCGGGCGCCCGACCAGGCGGCCGAACAGGTTGCCACCGGCGGTCAGCAGCATCGCCGACAGGAAGATGCCTGCCGGCGCTCCCCAGGCATGGCCGCCGAACTTTGAGATCGCATAGCCGGCCACCGAGGCGGCGATCACCCACGGATAGTCGCGGCGGTTGGCCTTGAACAGCATCGCGAAAGCGAAGGCCGCGGTAAGCAGCGAACCCCACTCGACCCACGGCCCCTGCGGACGCGTCGCACGGATCACCGGATCCAGGCCGAGCACGTCGGCCAGGGTCACCGCGATCATCGCGCCTACGCTGAGCTTCATGATGGTGGTCAACGCACCGGCGAAGCGCGCGGTACCCGACACCCAGTGCTGGCTGGCCAGCTCGTTGACCGCATTGGTCAGCGACATGCCCGGCAGCAGCACCACCAGCGAGGCGATGATCACCGTGTTGAGGTTGAGCGCGCCAACGAAGGAGGCCACCAGCGTGGCCACGAGGCCGGCCAGCAGCGCAGCCAGTGCCTCGGCTGCCTCGCGGGTGGCCGGGCGGCGATCGGTGACCATGCCGAGCAGGCCGATCATCAAGCCGATGACACCGGCGGTGGCGATGTCCAGCCACGGCAGCTTCCACATGCCGGCCACGCCGGCCGCACCGAGAGTAAACGAAAGGATGGTGCGCAGCTTGCCGCGCCGGCCCGGATCCTTGTCCAGCTGGCGCAGCGCGGTGTGGCCCTGGGCGATGCTCATCCGCCCATTGGCCACTTCCTCGGCGATATGGTCGGCGACGCTGAGCTTGTGCAGATCGTTTTCACCGGGCGCCAGGCGGATCACGCGGGTGATGTCACTGGAGCCGATCGCCTGCGCCGGGTCGCTGAAGCTGAGAATGATACCGGTGGGATTCGACCACGGTTCACAATCCAGATCGAGCTGGCGTGCCAGTGCCACCACTGCCGTTTCCAGGCGCTGGGCCGTTGTGCCGTAGCTGTGCAGGCGTCCGGCGATCTCGGAAACAAAGGCCACGCGCTGTGCGTAGGTGGCCTGGGGCGTGGGGATCGTGTGAGCGTCTGCGGACATGCGCCGTAGTATTACCTAGGCTGGGGCTTACCGGAGAAATTCATCCGAGTTCGACGCGAAGCCCGATTCAGAACGGTTATGCTGCGACCCGAATGGCCCAAGTGACCCCGAACCACGCCCCCCAGCTCGAACAGGATGCCCATGACCCGGGCCTGATCCGCCTGTCCGGTACCTGGACCCTGAAGACCGCGCTGGCCGCGGCCGAAGTCCTGCGCGACGTTCCCGACACGTTGACCGGCATCGATGCCACCGGCATCGAGAAGATGGATTCGGCGGGCGTGCTGCAGGTGCTGCGCGTGGCCCATCGCGCCGACCTCGGCGAGGACGCGCTGCAGTTCCGTCCGGACCATCAGGCGCTGGTGTGCACCATCGAGGAAGTGGCCGACGACCGGCCCAAGCCCAAGCGCGATTTCGGCGTGCTGGCCGCGCTGGAGCGGCTGGGTGTCAGCGTCCACACCACCGGCCACAACATCAAGGCGCTGTGCAGTTTCCTTGGCGAGAACCTGGTCAAGGCCGCCCGCCTGGTCAAGGAGCCGCGCCGTTTCCGCATGACCGCGACCGTGCACCAGATGGAGCAGGTCGGGCTGGACGCGGTACCGCTGGTGGCGCTGCTGTCCTATCTGGTCGGCGCGGTGATCGCCTTCCTCGGCTCGACCATCCTGCGCGATTTCGGCGCCGAGATTTACGTGGTCGAACTGGTCAACATCGCCTTCCTGCGCGAGTTCGCCGTGCTGCTGACCGCGATCGTGCTGGCCGGCCGCACCGCCAGCGCGTTCACCGCGCAGATCGGTGCGATGAAGGCGCGCGAGGAAATCGATGCGATGCGCACGCTGGGCCTGGACCCGATCGACCTGCTGGTACTGCCACGGCTGCTGGCGCTGCTGGTCACCCTGCCGCTGCTGACCTTCATTGCAATGGTCGCCGGCCTGGCCGGCGGCATCACCGTCGGCGCGTTCGACCTGGATATCCCGCCGCAGATGTATATCGCCCGCATGCACGACACGATGGAAGTGCGGCACATGCTGGTCGGCCTGTCCAAGGCGCCGGTGTTCGCGCTGGTGATCGGCCTGATCGGCTGCCTGGAAGGCCTGAAGGTCGAAGGCACGGCGCAGTCGGTCGGCGAACGCACCACCTCCAGCGTGGTGCAGACGATTTCGCTGGTGATCATCATCGATGCCTTCGCGGCGTTGTGGTTCATGCACATGGACTGGTGACATGAGCACGCATCCGACGCCCGAAGAAATTCCCATGCAGGACGACGACGGCCACGAGCTGGCCATCCGCGTGCGCGGGCTGGTCAACCGTTTCGGCAGCCAGACTGTGCACGAGGACCTGGACCTGGACGTGCGCCGAGGCGAAATCCTCGGCGTGGTGGGCGGTTCGGGTACCGGCAAATCGGTGCTGATGCGCTCGATCCTCGGCCTGCGCGTGCCTGATGCCGGGCAGATCGAAGTGCTCGGCCGCGATGCGCGCGCCGACGACGCCGAGAGCCGCCTGCACATCGAACGCAACACCGGCGTGCTGTTCCAGGACGGTGCGTTGTTCTCCTCGCTGACCGTGGGCGAGAACGTGCAGGTACCGCTGAAGGAGCATCACCGCGAACTGCCCGAGCGCTGGCACTACGAACTGGCGCTGCTGAAGGTGAAGCTGGCCGGCCTGCCCGCCGACGCGATCAACAAGCTGCCCTCGCAGCTGTCCGGCGGCATGCGCAAGCGTGCCGGCCTGGCCCGTGCATTGGCCCTGGACCCGCCGCTGCTGTTCCTGGATGAACCCACTGCTGGACTGGACCCGATCGGCGCGGCGGCGTTCGACCGCCTGATCAAGACCCTGCAGGAAGCACTGGGCCTGACCGTGTTCCTGATCACCCACGACCTGGACACGCTGTACGCGATCTGCGACCGGGTAGCGGTGATCGCCGACCGCAAGGTGGTGGCCAATGCGCCGCTGCCTGACATCGAGAAACTGGATCATCCGTGGATCCAGGAATACTTCCACGGACCCCGCGCGCGTGCCGCGCGTGGCGAACAGATCGAGAGTGCCTGAGCCATGGAAACCAAAGCCAACTACGTGCTGATCGGCGCGTTCACCCTGATCACCGGCCTGGCCCTGCTGGCCTTCGGCCTGTGGGCCGCCAAGTACTCCTCCGACCGCACCTGGCAGGAATACCGCGTGGTGTTCCGCGAGGCGGTCACCGGCCTGTCGGTGGGCAGCCCGGTGCAGTACAACGGCATCGCGGTGGGCTCGATCACCGAACTCAACCTGGTACCGGACGACCCGCGCCAGGTGGTGGCACGCATACGCCTGAACTCCAACACGCCGGTGAAGACCGATACCCGTGCCAAGCTGGCGATCACCAGCCTGACCGGCCCGTCGATCATCCAGCTCAGCGGTGGTACGCCGCAGTCGCCGGCACTGACCACGGTCAACAAGGACCCGGCGCCGATCATTCCGACCACGCCGTCGGCCCTGCAGAACATCACCGACGTCGCCAACCGCATTGTCGAGCGCATGGACCAGATCCTCAGCGACCGCAACGTTGCGTCGATCAACGCAACGTTGGCCAACCTGGAAACCATCAGCGGCGGCCTGGCCGACCGCGACCAGGGCACCCAGGCACTGCTGCTCAGCGCGCGTGACGCCGCACGCAGCCTCGACACCACGCTGAAGACCACCAACGGCACCATCGAGCGGCTGGACAAGAACCTGGTGCAGCAGCTGCCGGGCATCATCGACAAGCTCGACGGCACCCTGGTCAAGCTCGACTCGGCCGCCGGCAACGCCGATTCGATCCTTGGCGAGAACCGCGCCGCGATCAACAGCTTTGCCAACGACGGCCTCGGCCAGCTCGGCCCGACGCTGACCGAACTGCGCGGGCTGATCCGCGACCTGCGCCGGGTCAGCGACCGCCTCGAGAACAACCCCGCGCGCTATCTGCTTGGCCGCGACGCCCCGAAGGAGTTCGAACCCCAATGAGCCCGACCACCCTTCCGCGCCTGCTGCTGGCCGCTTCGATGGTCGCCCTGCTGGGCGGCTGCTCCATCCTCGGCAGCAGCGAAAAGACCGCGGTGACGCTGTATTCGCCGTCCGTGCAGGTGAAGCCGGATCCGGCGTGGCCGCAGGCCAGCTGGCAGCTGGTGCTGGCCAAGCCCAGCGCCGCACGCATGGTCGACAGCCCACGCATCAACGTGCGGCCGACGCCATCGCAGCTGGAGATCTACAAGGGGGCCAGCTGGGCGCAGCCGGCCACCGACATGATCGAGGACACCCTGCTGCGCGGCTTCGAGGATTCCGGCCGGATCCGTGGCGTGGCCCGCAGCACCGCCGGCATCCGTGCCGACTACAAGCTGTCCACCGACGTGCGCCGTTTCGAATCGGACTACCAGGGCCAGGCGACGCCGACGGTGGTGATCGAGGTCAACGCCAAGCTGATCCACGTCGCCGACCAGCGCGTGGTCGCTGACCGTACCTTCCGCCAGTCGCAGCCGGTCGGCAGCACCGACGTGCCGGCGGTGACCGCCGCCTTCGAACGTGGCCTGCAGCAGCTGGCGCAGGATGTGGTCGGTTGGACGCTGCAGAGCGGGCAGGCCGACCAGCCGACCATCGCGCGCTGATCGCCGCATTCGCCGGGCACGTGAGTTACGGGGTCAGATCCCTTTCCGGCAGGAAAGGGATCTGACCCCTTCTTCGTCAACGCGGCGTAATCCAGCGGAAGGTCAGGTTGATGCGCTCACCCTGCACCCGCGCCGTCTTCGGCAACGCATGCTGGTAGAAGCGCTGGGTCTGGCCGGCCATCAGCAGCAGGTCGCCATGGCCAAGCAGGAATTCGGCCTTCCGCGCCGGGTCATCGCGCCGGCGCAGCAGGAACCGCCGCACTGCGCCCAGGCTGAGTGAGGCGATCAGCGGCGCCGGCCCCAGCTCCGGCTCGTCGTCGCTGTGCCAGCCCATGTAGTCGCCACCACCGCGATAGCGATTCAGCAGCACGCTGTTGAAGCGGCCGATGCCTTTGGTTTCCAGATGCTCACGCACACCCTGTAGCGACAGCGGCCAGGGGTGCGGCACGAATTCAGCACCGGAATAGCGGTAGCGCGCCTGCGGATCGCCGATCCAGCAACTCAACCGCGGCGAATCCACCCAGTTGCCGAACATGCGGATCCGGTGGACCTCCCACGGGACTTCGGCCTGCAGCGCGGTCAGGAGCCGATCGGCATCGGCTGCGGCCAGCCAGCCCGGCAGGTGCTGGACGTCGGCATCGGGCAGGTCATCTGGGAACAGCATGGCCACACGCTAGCACGCCGGCGTTTGCTGTCATGACCGCCAGCACCGAAAATGGCCCCATGACCATTGCCCAGATGCTGATGCCGTCCGCTTGCCCCCTTTCGTGGGGCCCAGCCCGATGAGCGTACGCCAATCGCTGTTCCCGTTGCTGCGCGCCATGTTCCGGGCCTTGCCGCTGCCACAGGCGCAGCGTGACCGGCTGCGCACCCGGTTGTTGGCGCGGCATGGCGACTGGGTACCGCCGCCACCCAAGGGCCAGCAGGCTGAGGGGGGCACCGGCGCCAGCGCCCAGCTGCGCTGGCGTGCAGACGAGCCGGCGATCGGCCACGTGCCATGGCGTGAGGCGACCTTGCCGTCTCCTTTGCCGGCGACGCTGGTCGCGTTCTACCTGCCGCAGTTCCACACATTTCCCGAGAATGACGCCTGGTGGGGCAAGGGCTTTACCGAATGGCGCAACGTGACCCGCGCGCTGCCTCAGTTCGAGGGCCACGTCCAGCCGCGCCTGCCGGCAGACCTGGGCTTCTACGACCTGCGCAACCCTCAGGTGATGCGGGACCAGGCACGCCTCGCAGCTGAGTACGGCATCGGCGCGTTCTGCTTCTACTACTACTGGTTCAGTGGCCGCACTTTGATGGAGGACCCGCTGCGCCAATGGCTGGCCGACGACAGCATCGAACTGCCGTTCTGCCTGTGCTGGGCCAACGAGAACTGGGCACGACGCTGGGACGGCCGCGACGAGGACATCCTGATCGGCCAGCTGCACAGCGCCGAGGATGATCTGGCCTTCATCGCACATGTCGCGCCCTACCTGCGCGACCGCCGCGCATTGAAGGTCGAGGGCCGGCCAATGCTGCTGGTCTATCGCCCGCACCTGCTGCCCGACGCCCGGGCGACCACCGAGCGCTGGCGCCGCTGGTGCCGCGACAATGGCGTCGGCGAAATCCATCTGGCGTACGTGCAGGGCTTCGAGCGCCCGGATCCCCGCGACATCGGCTTCGATGCGGCAGTAGAGTTCCCGCCGAACATGAGCAATCCGCGCTCCCTGTCAGCGCAGCAATGGTTGCTCAATCCGGCCTTCAATGGCGATGTCCGCGACTGGCGCGAACTGGCCACCGAGATCGCATCACGGCCGCTGCCAGACTATCCGCTCTACCCTGGCGTGAACCCCGGCTGGGACAATGAGGCGCGTCGCTCCGGTCGCGGCCGCGTCTACCTGCATGCATCACCGCGCGGTTATCGCGACTGGCTGCGCACCACGATCCATGAGCGCCTGTCCGCTGCACCGCAGGCGCAGCGCATGGTCTTCATCAACGCCTGGAACGAATGGGCAGAAGGCGCCGTGCTGGAACCGGATGCGCGGCTGGGCCATGCCTGGCTGCAGGCCACCCGCGATGCGCTGGCGCCTGCTCCGGCACTGCGTCAGAAACCGGCAGTACATCTCCACGCCTGGTATCTGGAAACGCTGCCGGAGGTATTGTCCGCACTGCGCGAGGCCGCCCTCGACTGGACAATCGTGGTGACTACGCCGGCACAACAGGTGGATCTGGCCAGGCAGGCTCTTGTGGCACATGGGCTGCAGGGTGAGGTCATCGCCGTAGATAACCATGGTCGCGACATTCTTCCGTTCCTTGAGGTCTCCGAACGGCTGCTGCAGGCTGATCACGATGTGGTGCTGAAACTCCACACGAAGCGTTCAACCCATCGCGCCGATGGCGACCAGTGGCGGCAGGAACTACTGCAACGACTGGTACAGGGCGGACGTGCCGCACGCATCCATGCCGCGTTCCAGGCCGACCCCGCACTGGGCATGGTGGTCGCCGAAGGACATCTGTTGCCCGTCGCCGCCTTCGTGGGCGGCAATGGTCCCGCATTGGCACGACTGCAGGCGCGACTTGGGCTGGAAACACCAGCGGACGCCAGTCAATTTGGCGCCGGCAGCATGGGCTGGTGGCGGCTGCAGGCCCTGCGTCCATTACTGGACGCGCATCTGCATCGCAGCGCGTTCGAGGACGAGCAGGGCCAGATCGACGGAACGCTGGCCCATGCCATTGAACGTGCGCTGGGCGCCTGCTGCGAACACGCCGGACTGCGCGTCACGACAGCCGCAGCGTGCCTCGGCGAGGCCGATGCCAGCAGCGACGAGTACGCCTACGCCCGACGCAGCTGAGGATGAAGGGGGCACAACGCCCCCCTCCCCGTATCGATCAGCCGCGCTGGAACGCGACCCCGGTCTTTTCCTTCAGCTCGTCATCGCTGACGCCCGGTGCCGCTTCCACCAGCAACAGGCCCTGGTCAGTCACGTCGAACACAGCCAGGTCGGTGATGATGCGGTCGACCACGCCCACACCGGTCAGCGGCAGCGTGCATTCGGCGAGGATCTTGTGTTCGCCGTTCTTGGCGGTGTGCTCCATCAGCACCACCACGCGCTGTACGCCAGCTACCAGGTCCATCGCCCCGCCCATGCCCTTGACCATCTTGCCGGGCACCATCCAGTTGGCCAGGTCGCCCTTGTCGGTGACCTGCATGGCGCCGAGGATGGCCAGGTTGACGTGGCCACCGCGGATCATCGCGAAGCTGTCGTGGCTGCCGAAGTAGCTGGCGCCGGCACGCGCGGTGACGGTCTGCTTGCCGGCGTTGATCAGGTCGGCGTCGACCTCGGCTTCGGTCGGGAACGGACCGATGCCAAGCAGGCCGTTTTCCGACTGCAGCCACACGTCCACGCCTTCGGGAATATGGTTGGCAACCAGGGTCGGCAGGCCGATGCCCAGGTTCACGTATGCACCGTCGGTCAGTTCGCGGGCGGCGCGTGCCGCCATTTCATCGCGGGTCCACGCCATGTCAGTTGCCCTCCGCGCGGATGGTGCGCTGTTCGATACGTTTTTCGGGGGTGGGGTTGTGCACGATCCGGTGCACGTAGATGCCCGGCAGGTGCACCTGGTCGGGATCGATCGCGCCGACCGGCACCACCTCTTCCACTTCCACGATGCAGACCTTGCCGGCCATCGCGCAGGCCGGATTGAAGTTGCGTGCGGTCTTGCGGAACACCAGGTTGCCAGCCTCGTCGGCCTTCCACGCCTTGACCAGCGCGACATCGGCACGCAGCGCGGTCTCCATCACGTAGTGCTTGCCGTCGAACTCGCGGGTTTCCTTGCCTTCGGCCACCACGGTGCCGTACCCGGTGGCGGTGAAGAACGCCGGGATGCCCGCGCCGCCGGCACGCAGGCGCTCGGCCAGGGTGCCCTGCGGGTTGAATTCCAGCTCCAGCTCGCCGGCCAGGAACTGGCGCTCGAATTCCTTGTTCTCGCCCACGTAGGACGAGATCATCTTCCTGATCTGCCGGGTTTCCAGCAGCTGCCCGAGGCCGAAGCCGTCAACGCCGGCATTGTTGGAGATCACGGTCAGGCCCTTGGCGCCACTGTCGCGCAGCGCGGCGATCAGCGCCTCGGGAATGCCACACAGGCCGAAGCCCCCCACGGCCAGGGTCTGGCCATCGGCGATCACACCCTGCAGTGCATCTGCCGCAGAGGCGAAACGCTTGCTGCGCGTGCTGCTGGAAGTCGATTGCTGCATCTCTACTGCCCTACCCGGTGAGAATCCCGCCATTCTAGCGGCACACCCGTTACCGGCTGGGATGCGCCGCAGCATGACTCGGCATGACGGGCTGCCAATCCGTAGAATGTCCCCTTCCCCGCTTGCGTGCCCCGGGCAACGCCTGCTGCAGATGGAGAGGACAGGACGACGCATGGCCGAAGTATTCACCGGAGGGGAACTGTCCCGCTGGCTGGATGCGGGGACACTGGAAAAGGGCAGACAACGCGTATTGGCAGTGCGTGAACTGGGCTACAGGGCACCGCTGCTGACCGCGCAGGTCGAAGCCCGGCAGGTGATGATCGACCTGGAAGCCAGTGCCCGCACACCGCAAAGCCCCCTGCAGAGTCGCTGCACCTGTCCTGCGGGAGGTCACTGCGAACATGTTGCCGCCGTGCTGCTGGCTGCACTGGAGACCTCATTGGAGGGAGACACCGGCTCGCTGCGTCCGGCCGCCCATCCGACACTGCCTACCCTGCAGATCCAGGCGATGACGCCTATTCTCCATCTGCACAGCATGGAATACCGTCCTGCCTGGCTCACCGAGCGCGATGCCTCGCAGTGGCTGGACGTCGCTACCGTCGCCTTCGAGTACGACGAGCACGTGCGCTTTCTCGATGACCCGTCGCTGTTCGTGCATGACGCCGAGGGACAGCTCTACCTGCTGCCGCGTGACCTGCACGAGGAGGCACGGCGGGAAACTGAACTTCACAGCGTGCACCTGCACCGCGAACGGCAACCGCGCATCGCGCTGGATGGTGGCGGGCCACTGTTCGAGCTGCGCAGTTTCGACTGGACCCGCTTCCTTTTGGAGGACGTGCTGCGGCTGGAGGCACTGGGCTGGAAGATAGAGACCGACGATGCCTTCCGCCATCGCATCTTCCGCGTAGACCAGATTGATCTGGACCTGCAGGCGGCGCCGGCCGACAGCGCCACGTTCGACCTGGCCCTGACCATCGAGGTCGATGGCCGCAGCGTCGCGCTGGTTCCGTTGTTGCAGGCCGTACTGCAATCGGATCCACGCTGGCTGCGCGGCCAGCTGGATGCGATCAGCGATGACGAAAACGTGCTGCTGACGACGGCGGACAATGAACGCCTCGCCTTGCGGGCGGGTCGCCTGAAACCGGTGATCGCGCTGCTGGCGGATCTGTTCAGCGACTCTGGACAATCCCTGCGCCTGCAGGCACATGACCGCGGCCGCCTGCAGGCACTGCAGGAAGCCGCCCAGCTGCGCCTGCACGCCAGCGACGATACCCGTGCGCGCGTGCAGCGCCTGCTGGATGCGCCGGCCATGGCCGCGGTACCGCCACCCAAAGGGCTGCACGCTACGCTGCGCCCCTACCAGCTGGACGGCCTGTCGTGGCTGCAGTACCTGCGCCAGCAGGGGCTGGGCGGGGTGCTGGCCGATGACATGGGGCTGGGCAAGACCCTGCAGACCCTGGCCCATCTGCTGGTCGAAAAGGAAAGTGATCGTCTGGACCGGCCGGCCCTGCTGGTAGTGCCGACCTCGCTGCTGCACAACTGGCAGAGCGAAGCGGCACGCTTCACCCCGGACCTGCGCGTGCTGACCCTGCACGGACCGGCCCGCGAGACGCTGTTCGACGCGATTCCCGCACATGACCTCGTGCTCACCACCTATCCCCTGCTGTGGCGCGACGAGCAGGCATTGCAGGCGCACTCCTACCATCTGCTGATCCTGGATGAGGCGCAGCAGGTGAAGAACCCGAAATCACGTGCGGCAGTCACGCTGCGCACGCTGCGGGCCCGCCACCGTCTATGCCTGACCGGTACGCCGCTGGAGAACCATCTGGGCGAATTGTGGACGCAGTTCGACTTCCTGCTGCCCGGGCTGCTTGGCAGCGAAAAGCAGTTCAACCAGCATTGGCGCCACCCCATCGAACGCGGCAGCGACCAGCGCCGTGCCCAGCTGCTGGCACAGCGGCTGCGCCCTTTCATCCTGCGCCGGCGCAAGGACCAGGTGGCTGCCGAGCTGCCACCAAAGACCCTCATCACCCGTGCGGTAACGATGGAGGGCGGGCAGCGTGATCTCTATGAAACCGTGCGTGCGGCGATGGAGAAGCAGGTCCGCGAGGCGATCAGCGACAGCGGACTGGCACGCAGCCACATCAGGGTACTGGATGCGCTGCTGAAGCTGCGCCAGGTCTGCTGCGATCCGCGCCTGCTGCCGGGCGAAACGCCGGCACGCAATGCCGGTTCGGCCAAGTTGGAACTGTTGCGTGAGATGCTGCCGTCGATGGTCGAGGAAGGTCGCCGCATCCTGTTGTTCTCGCAGTTCACCGGCATGCTGGCGCTGATCGCGCAGGCGCTCGACGGGCTGGGCCTGGCCTATGTGACCCTGACCGGCGATACCCAGGACCGGGTCACGCCAGTACAGCGTTTCATGCAGGGCGAAGTGCCGCTGTTCCTGATCAGCCTGAAGGCCGGTGGCGTGGGGCTGAACCTGACCGCTGCCGACACCGTCATCCACTTCGATCCCTGGTGGAATCCGGCCGCCGAGAACCAGGCGAGTGACCGTGCCCATCGCATCGGCCAGCAGCAGCCGGTCTTCGTCTACCGGCTGATTGCCGCCGGCAGCATCGAAGAGCGGATCGCCGAGCTGCAGGAGCGCAAGGCGATGCTGGCCGAATCGATTCTTGAAGGCGGCGGCAGCGCCGGACCACGTTTCAGCGAAGAGGACGTGCAGGCGCTGCTGGCACCGTTGCCGGGCGCACCGGCCAAACGCCCTGGCCGGGCCGGCAGGCGGCCAGCGCAGGCCTGATATCGAACATCAGTCACCTGGCGTTGCCTGATGGAAACGATTCCCATACGGGTCGGGCGCTACAATGAAAGACTGAGCTCACAAAGGATCTGATCGATGCCCCTGCCCGCCTTCAAGGCCTACGATATCCGCGGCCGTGTGCCGGAAGAACTGAACGAAGAGTTGGCCCGCCGCATTGGCATCGCCCTGGCTGCGCAGCTCGCTCCCGGTCCGGTGGTGCTTGGCCACGACGTTCGCCTGACCAGCCCGGCGCTGCAGGATGCGCTGGCATCGGGCCTGCGTGGCGTGGGTCGCGAAGTGATCGACATCGGGCTGTGCGGCACCGAAGAGGTCTACTTCCAGACGGATCACCTCGGCGCAGCCGGCGGCGTGATGGTGACCGCCAGCCACAACCCGATGGACTACAACGGGATGAAGCTGGTCAAGGAGAACGCCCGCCCGATCAGCTCCGATACCGGCCTGTTCGCGATCTCCGATGCGGTCGCTGCCGATACGTCCGATGTCCAGCCGCCGCGCGCCGGGCAGACCGCCCAGCATGACAAGAGCGCCTATATCCAGCATCTGCTGAGCTACGTCGACGCCGCCAAGCTCAAGCCGCTGAAGCTGGTGGTCAATGCGGGCAATGGTGGCGCCGGTGCCATCGTCGACCTGCTGGCCCCGCACCTGCCGTTCGAGTTCATCCGCATCTGCCATGAACCCGATGGCAACTTCCCCAACGGTATTCCCAACCCGCTGCTGCCGGAGAACCGTGCCGCCACCGCTGAAGCCGTGCGCGAACACGGCGCTGATTTCGGCATCGCCTGGGACGGCGACTTCGACCGCTGCTTCTTCTTCGACCACAGCGGGCGTTTCATCGAGGGCTACTACCTGGTCGGGCTGCTGGCCAAGGCCATCCTCGCGCGCAATCCGGGCGGCAAGGTCGTGCATGACCCGCGCCTGGTCTGGAACACCGTGGAAATGGTGGAGCAGGCAGGCGGCGTGCCGGTGCTGTGCAAGAGCGGCCACGCTTTCATCAAGGAAAAGATGCGCGCCGAGGATGCGGTGTATGGCGGCGAGATGAGCGCCCACCACTACTTCCGCGAATTCGCCTATGCCGACTCCGGCATGATCCCGTGGCTGCTGATCGCGCAGCTCGTCTCGGAAAGTGGACGTTCGCTGGCCGACTGGGTGGAGGACCGCATGGCGGCCTATCCCTGCAGTGGCGAGATCAACTTCAAGGTTGCAGATGCCAAGGCTGCCGTGTCACGCGTGATGGAGCACTTCGCAACGCAGTCGCCCGCGCTGGACCACACCGACGGCATCAGTGCCGATTTCGGCGACTGGCGCTTCAACCTGCGCAGCTCCAATACCGAGCCGCTGCTGCGCCTGAACGTCGAGGCACGTGGTGACGCAGCGTTGATGCAGGCGCGCACCGACGAAATTTCCCGTCTTGTCCAGCAGTAATCAAGGAAGATCATGAGCAACATCCAGCCCGTCATCCTCTCCGGTGGTTCCGGAACCCGCTTGTGGCCGCTCTCGCGCGAGGCCTATCCGAAGCAGTTTCTGCCACTGGCGGGCGAGCTGACGATGCTGCAGGCCACCTGGCAGCGCGTTGCACCCATCGCCGCGCATGGCCCGCTGGTAATCGCCAACGAAGAACACCGCTTCGTCGCTGCCGAGCAGCTGCAGCAGGTGGGTGCCGAACCGGCCGCGATCATCCTTGAACCGGTGGGCCGCAATACAGCGCCCGCCATCGCGGTGGCGGCATTGGAGGCCACCCGTGACAGCGCCGATGCGCTGCTGCTGGTGCTGCCCTCGGACCACGTGATCACCGATGAGGCCGCGTTCCGCGCAGTCGTGCAGGCTGCAGCCAGCGCTGCCGAGGCCGGCAAGCTGGTGACCTTCGGCATCGTGCCGACCGGCCCGGAAACCGGCTATGGCTACATCAAGGCCGCTGATGGCCAAGGTCTGCGTGCGGTCGAGCGCTTTGTCGAAAAGCCCGACCTTGAGACCGCCACCGGTTACGTCAGCAGCGGCCAGTATTACTGGAACAGCGGCATGTTCCTGTTCAAGGCCTCGCGCTACCTGCAGGAACTGGAGCGCTTCCAGCCCGACATGCTGGCCGGCAGCCGCCAGGCCTGGCAGCAGGCCCGTCGCGATTCGGATTTCACCCGCCTCGACAAGGAGGCGTTCGCCACCGTCCCCTCCGATTCCATCGACTATGCCGTGATGGAAAAGACCGCAGACGCCGTGGTGATTCCGCTGGACGCGGGCTGGAACGATGTCGGCTCGTGGACGGCACTGCGCGATGTCTCGCAGCAGGACGGCGACGGCAACGCCCACCAGGGTGATGTGATCGCCATCGACTGCCGCAATACCTACGCCTACGCGCAACGCCTGGTGGCGTTGGTCGGCCTGGACGATGTGATCGTGGTCGAGACCGACGATGCGGTGCTGGTCGGCAAGGCCGACCGCATGCAGGAGGTCAAGACCGTGGTGGCGCAGCTGAAGGCCGACGGTCGCAGCGAAGCGACGTGGCACCGCAAGGTCTACCGCCCGTGGGGCGCCTACGATTCGATCGACAATGGTGAGCGCTTCCAGGTCAAGCGCATCACGGTCAAGCCCGGCGGTACGCTGAGCCTGCAGATGCACCACCATCGTGCCGAGCACTGGATCGTGGTCAGCGGCACCGCAGAAGTGACCCGGGGCAACGAGGTGATCCTGCTCAGCGAGAACCAGAGCACCTACATTCCGCTGGGCGTGACCCATCGCCTGCGCAACCCGGGCAAGCTGCCGCTGGAGCTGATCGAAGTGCAGTCCGGCAGCTACCTTGGTGAAGACGACATCGTGCGTTTCGAGGATACGTACGGGCGCAGCTAGTGAGGTAGCGCCGGCCCATGGCCGGCGAGCGCAGCGGTTCAATGCATGCGCCGGGCATGGCCCGGCGCTACCGTCAGCGGGTCAGTTCTGCCATGACCCGCTTCAGTCCATCCTGCCACGTTGGCAGTTCGATACCGAAATCCTGCTGCAGCTTGCGGTTGTCCAGCACCGACCAGGCCGGGCGCTTGGCCGGGGTCGGATACTCGGAACTAGGAATCGCCTCGACGGCCGGCACCTTCGCCAACACGCCGGTGGCCAGCGCCTCGGCGAAGATCGCCTCTGCAAACCCATGCCAGCTGGTCTGGCCGCTGGCCGTCAGATGCCAGGTACCGGACAGCTGCCCCGGATGCTGCAGTGCCTGCGCAGTGACATCGGCAATCAGCGCGGCCGGTGTAGGCGTGCCGATCTGATCAGCAACCACCCGCAGCTGGTCGCGCTCGGCGCCCACCCGTAGCATCGTGCGCAGGAAATTGGCGCCATGTGAGGCATATACCCACGCCGTGCGGAAGATCAGGTGGCGGCCACCGGCCGAACGCACCGCATCTTCGCCATCGCGCTTGCTGGTGCCATACACACCCAGCGGCGCGGTCGGCTCATCTTCGGGGTAGGGCGCGCTGCCCTGGCCATCGAACACGTAATCGGTGGAGTAATGCACGAACGGCACGCCGTGCGCCGCACACCAGCGCGCGATCACGCCCGGCGCCTCCGCATTGGCGGCGAAGGCGGCCGTCGTGTCCTGCTCGGCACGATCGACTGCGGTATAGGCCGCAGCGTTCACCACTACCGATGGCTGCAGGCGGTCCAGCAATGCCGGCAGGCTATCGGGCTGGCCGAAATCAGCCATCTCGCAGGCGCCGCCATCAGGCAGCTGACCACTGCGGGTGGTGGCAACCACTTCACCCAGCGGCGCCAGCGCACGCAGCAGCTCCTGGCCGACCTGGCCATTGCCACCGAACACCAGAACGGTCATGGCACGTAGACCGGCAAGCGATCTTCAGCGATGTCCTTCAGGAACGGCGCGTTCTCGTCCTTGGCCGACAAGGTCGGCGCGCTGACCGGCCAGTCCACGGCAATGTCGGCATCGTTCCAGCGCACGCCGGCATCAAAGTCCTTCAGGTAGACCTCGGTGCACAGGTAGCTGAACACCGCACGCTCGGACAGCACGGCGAAACCGTGGGCGAAGCCCTCCGGAATCCAGAACTGCTTCTTGTTTTCCGCACTCAGCACCACCGCTTCCCACTGGCCGAAGGTCGGCGAGCCGCGGCGGATGTCCACGGCCACGTCGTAGACCTCGCCTTCCAGCACGCTGACCAGCTTGCCCTGCGGGCGCGGCCACTGGTAATGCAGGCCACGCAGCACGCCCTGCGCCGAGGTGGACACGTTGCTCTGCACGAAGCGATCCGGCAGGCCCAGCGCGGCGAAACGCTCGGCATTCCACGTTTCAAAGAAGTAACCGCGGGCATCGCCGAACACGGCCGGCTCGATCACCACACAGCCGGGCAACTTGGTTTCAATTACTTTCACGGAACAACTCCACGCAAAGCGAGTTTATGCAGGTACTGGCCGTAGCCGTTCTTGATCAGCGGCGCAGCCAACGCTTCCAGCTGCTCTGCATTGATCCAGCCCTGGCCGAACGCGATTTCTTCCGGGCAGCAGACCTGCAGGCCCTGGCGGGTCTGGATGGTCTCGATGAAGTTGGACGCTTCCAGCAGCGACTGGTGGGTGCCGGTATCGAGCCAGGCATAGCCACGGCCGAGTGCCTCCAGGTGAAGATTGCCTTCTTCCAGGTAGCGCTTGTTGAGATCGGTGATCTCCAGCTCACCACGCGGCGACGGCTTCAGTTCGGCCGCATGATCGCTGGCCTTGCCGTCATAGAAGTACAGGCCGGTCACCGCATAGCTGGAGCGCGGATTCTCCGGCTTCTCCACCAGATCAATGACCCTACCGCTTGTGTCGAACTCGGCCACGCCGTAACGCTCCGGATCGTTCACCCAGTAGCCGAATACGGTCGCACCGTCCACGCGCTCATCGGCACGCTTGAGCACTTCGCGCAGGCCGTGGCCGTGGAAGATGTTGTCGCCCAGCACCAGGCAGCTCGGCTTGCCGGCGACGAAGTCGCGACCGATCAGGTAGGCCTGGGCCAGGCCATCCGGACTCGGCTGCACCGCGTACTGGATGTCCATGCCCCACTGCGAACCATCACCCAGCAGCTGCTGGAACAGCGCCTGCTCGTGCGGGGTATTGATGATGAGCACTTCACGGATGCCCGCCAGCATCAGCACGCTGAGCGGGTAGTAGATCATCGGCTTGTCGTACACCGGCAGCAGCTGTTTGCTGACGCCTTTGGTGATCGGATACAGCCGGGTGCCGGAGCCACCGGCGAGGATGATGCCCTTGCGCTGCGTCATGTTGTCTCCCGGGTTCAGGCCGTGGTGCCGATGCGCTGCAGTCGGTAGCTGCCGTCGAGCACGCCGTTGACCCATTCCTGGTTGTCCAGGTACCAGTCGACGGTGAAGGTGATGCCCTGCTCGAACGTATAGGCCGGCTCCCAGCCCAGGTCGTTCTTCAGCTTGGAAGCATCGATCGCATAACGGCGGTCATGACCGGGGCGATCGGTGACGTAGGTGATCTGGCTGCTGCGCGGCTGGCCATCCTCGCGCGGGCGGCGCTGGTCCAGCAGGGAACAGATCGCCTGCACCACCTCGATGTTCTGCTTTTCCGAGTTGCCACCAACGTTGTAGGTCTCGCCAACCTGGCCCTTGGCCAGCACGGTACGGATCGCTTCGCAGTGATCGGACACGAACAGCCAGTCGCGCACCTGCTTGCCATCGCCGTACACCGGCAGCGGCTCGCCGGCCAGCGCCTTGGCGATCACCAGCGGGATCAGCTTCTCGGGGAAGTGGTACGGGCCGTAATTGTTCGAACAGTTGGTGGTCAGCACCGGCAGCCCATAGGTGTGGTGGAACGCACGCACCAGGTGGTCCGAAGCTGCCTTGGACGCCGAGTACGGCGAATTGGGCGCGTACTGGGTCGTTTCGCTGAATTTGCCGGTCTCACCCAGCGTGCCGTACACCTCGTCGGTGGACACATGCAGGAAACGGAACGCCGCGCCCTGCTCGGCCGGCAGCGTCTTCCAGTAATCCCGCACCGCTTCCAACAGGCCCAGGGTGCCCACCACGTTGGTCTGGATGAACGCGCCCGGGCCGTCGATGGAACGGTCGACATGACTTTCGGCAGCGAAGTTCACCACGGCATCCGGCCGGTGTTCGGCCAACAGGCGGGTGACCAGGGCGCTGTCGCCGATGTCACCCTGCACGAACACATGGTTCGGATTGCCGTCCAGGCTGGACAGGGTCTTCAGGTTGCCGGCGTAGGTCAGCACATCGAGGTTGATGACCCTTACGCCGCGGGCAACTGCCTCGAGAACGAAGTTACCGCCAATGAATCCGGCGCCGCCGGTGACAAGCCATGTGGGCACTACCTGTTCTCCTGATCAGTTTTCATACCAACCGCATCGGGGCGGCCGGATTCCAAAGCTGAAGGATACAACGACTGCGCGCCGAGACCTTGAACGGCCTCGCCCGACGTGGGGAGCGCCGACCGGGGTTCAGCCAACCTGAAGCAGCCAGACCCTGATATCTGCGGGCATCATGGACAGGATCGGGCTGGCAAGGGTCAGCACCGACGTGACCGCCATCGCCTTGGCGAACGAGACGCTGCGGTCGGTGCGGATGCGGGCGTAGAGCCCCCGGGTGCTCATTGACGGCAAGGTGCGGACGTCAGACACCCGCAGCCCATGATGCGCGGCGATGGCGGCCACGCTGGCATCGTCCAGATAATGGACATGTGGCGATGGGAAGTCCTTCTGCCACATGCGGTCGAACGAAGCCGGCATCCCGAGACTGGCCATCGCCCTGGATATGCGGTACAGCACCCCAGTCCGGGCCGGGGCATTGACAACAATCCAGCCTCCGGGAGTCAGGTGGCGGATGCAGGCCTCAAGGGCGGAATCGATGTCCGGAATGTGTTCCAGGACATCGTTGAAGATGATCACGTCGAATCGTTCTTCGTCCGCTAGCACGCCAGGGAAGAAACCCCTGCGCACATCCAGGCCTTTGGCTGCGGCGATCGCCGCGATGCGTGCATCCGGTTCAATTCCAACCACTTCGAAGTGGGGCATGGTTGCTTCAAGAAACCAGCCGTGCGCGCATCCGACGTCCAGCAGGCGTGGGCGTCTGCCATCGGTACGCGTGATCCGCGCCCCCAGATCCGTGGTCAATGTCTGGAAATTGCGTTGCCGCAGATGCTCCAGCCCTTCCTCGCGCATGGCCTCATCGACAACTTCAACGCTTCCATCGATATCGATGTCAACGCTGAGCGTGCTTCCTTCGTAGGTGCAGTCGTCGCATACACGGTGCCAGGGCCGGAGGCCCACCTTCAGCGTGGAATGACAGCCAGGGCAAAGCTCGTCAGGTCCAGTCACCATTTTCTCCTCGGGTTCTTCCCACGGGGTCACGCTAAGGGTGGACAGAGCGTACCGGCGAACCCGATGGTGTCAAATGCCGAGCTGGAAACTAGCTGCCTCGGCCACTCCAGGAAGAGATCACCACACCAATCAGTATCACCACCGAGCCCACCCAAGTCTGCGGCCGGATCGGCTCGTGCAGAAGCCACCAGGAGAAGGCGGGCACCAGCAGGAACGTCAGGCCATAGAATGGAAATGCGGCTGAAAGCGGCACACGTGCCAGAACCGCCAGCCATAACAGCGTGGCTGCGCCATACACGAACAAGGCCAGGATCAGGGTGCCGGAGAAGAAGCTGGCCGGACGGCTGAACGACAACTGCGAAGATGCCAGCTTGAAGAGGACCTGTCCGCTGGCCAGCATGGCCAGGGTGGTCAGGATCATCGCGATCACGGCAGGGGTCAGTACAGCGGCAGAACGGGTCATCGAAGATTCCTGGCGGGGCGCTACAGCGGGGCGGCGTGATTGAGCTGCATTGCAACATTAAACCTGCGCATGCCGGTGTAGTCCTCCGCCTCAGCGAGTGGTTCATGGTCATACAGCATATACAGGCGCCAGATGTTCCGGAAATGCGGAACGGCTCTGTACGACGAGACACACCATACGCATTCGCATGGTCACCCCAAGCCAGCTAGAATCAGGGTCCCACCCCCGAACCGGTTGCTGTTGCAGGACCGGACGTTCTCCCTGTTACTGAAGGACCCCGTACCAGATGAAAATCCTCGTCGCGTACAAGCGCGTGGTGGACTACAACGTCCGCATTCAGGTCAAGCCGGACGGTTCCGGCGTGGTCACCGACGGCGTCAAGCTGTCCCCCAACCCCTTCGATGAAATCGCCCTGGAAGAAGCCCTGCGCCTGCGCGACAAGGGCATCGCCAGCGAAGTCGTGGTTGCCACCATCGCCCCGGCCGACGCCCAGGCGCACCTGCGCAACGGCCTGGCCATGGGCGCAAACCGTGCCATCCACGTCGTCACCGACCAGGCCATCCAGCCGCTGACCGCGTCGCGCACCCTGCTCAAGCTGATCGAAAAGGAACAGCCGGACCTGGTGATCCTTGGCAAGCAGGCCATTGATGACGACGCCAACCAGACCGGCCAGATGCTGGCCACGCTCTGGGGCCGCCCACAGGCGACCTTCGCCAGCAAGCTCGAAATTGCCGATGGCAAGGCCACGGTGACCCGTGAAGTCGACGCCGGCCTGGAAACGCTGGAAGTGGATCTGCCGGCCGTGGTCACCACCGATCTGCGCCTGAACGAACCGCGCTTCATCAAGCTGCCAGACATCATGAAGGCCAAGGCCAAGCCGCTGGAGACCCTGCAGCTGGCCGACCTCGGCGTTGAAGCCGCCGACACCTTCAAGACCACCCAGTACGCCGCGCCGTCCAAGCGCAGCAAGGGTGTGATGGTCAAGGACGCGGCCGAACTGGTTGCCGCACTCAAGCAGAAGGGGTTGCTGTAATGAGCAGGATTCTCGTCATCGCCGAGCACCACGACAGCAAGCTCAACGCCGCCACCGCCAAGACCGTCAGCGCCGCCACCGCCATCGCCGGTGCCAGCATCGACGTGCTGGTGCTGGCCGCCGACCCGGCCGCCGTTGCCGCTGAAGCGGCGAAGATTGCCGGCGTCGCCAAGGTCCTGACCGTGGCCAACGCCGCCAATGCCCAGGCCCTGGCCCAGGTGCTGGCCCCGCAGATCGCGCAGCTGGCCAAGGGCTACAGCCACGTGTTCGGCCCGTCGACCACCTTCGGCAAGGACCTGATGCCGTGCGTGGCCGCCCTGCTCGGCGTCAACCAGGTCTCCGACCTGATGAGCGTCGAAGGCAGCCACACCTTCAAGCGCCCGATCTACGCCGGCAACGCGATCATCACCGTCGAAGCCCCGGCCGACCAGATCGTGGTCGCGACCGTGCGTGCCGCCTCGTGGCCGGAAGCCGCCCAGGGCGGCAGCGCCGCCATCGAAGCGGCCAGCGTCGATGCTGCCCTGCCGACCCACACCCGCTTCGTCGGTCTCGCCGCCGGTGCCAGCGACCGCCCGGACCTGCAGAGCGCCAAGCGCGTGGTCTCCGGCGGCCGTGGTGTCGGTTCGGAAGAGAACTTCAAGGTCATCTTCCAGCTGGCCGACAAGCTCGGTGCCGCCGTGGGTGCCTCGCGTGCCGCGGTCGACGCAGGCTACGTCCCCAGCGACCTGCAGGTCGGCCAGACCGGCAAGATCATCGCGCCGGAACTGTATGTGGCCGTTGGCATCAGTGGTGCGATCCAGCACCTGACCGGCATCAAGGATGCCGGCACCATTGTCGCGATCAACAAGGACGCGGATTCGCCGATCTTCGAGATTGCCGATATCGGTCTGGTAGGGGATCTATTCGCAATCCTGCCGGAGCTGGAAGCGGCGCTGGGTTGAAGCCGATGCCGTACTGCTGAATCATGTCGGGGCCAGCACATCCAGCGCTGGCCCCGATGTGTTTTCCCAAGCATGGTTGGCGCGACGCGTGTCCATCCAGCCCTGCAAACCACCTGGATCATTGAATGACCGTTCTGATTGCGATTGTGATTCCTTGCTACAAGGTCAAGGAGCACATTCTTGATGTCATCGCCGGCATCGGTGAAGACGTTGCCCGCATCTATGCCGTCGATGACTGCTGCCCCGTGGGCAGTGGTGATTTCATCGAAACTCATGCGACGGATCCGCGCGTGAGGGTATTGCGCCATGCGGAGAACCAGGGCGTGGGTGGCGCAGTCATGACCGGGTATCGCGCGGCAATCGAGGACGGCATGGATATCATCGTCAAGGTGGACGGTGATGGGCAGATGGATCCCGCGCTGATTCCAGATTTCGTAGCACCGATTGTGGCCGGCGAAGCAGACTACACCAAGGGAAACCGATTCTTCGATCTGGAACAGATCCAGCAGATGCCTGCGCTGCGCCTGTTCGGCAATGGCGGCCTGTCGTTCCTGACCAAGCTCTCATCCGGCTACTGGGACCTGTTCGATCCCACCAATGGCTATACGGCCATCCATCGCGATGTTGCTCGACACCTGCCGCTGACCAAGATCAGCCGCCGGTACTTCTTCGAGACGGATATGCTGTTCCGGCTCAACACGCTGCGGGCAGTCGTGGTCGATGTGCCGATGCACGCTCGCTACGGTGACGAAGTGAGCAACCTGAAGATCTCCAAGGTAATGACCGAATTTCTTGGCAAGAACCTGGCGAACTTCGGCAAGCGCGTGTTCTACAACTACTATCTGCGCAACTTGACGCTGGCTTCGCTGGAGCTTCCGCTCGGGCTTGCATTCACGCTGTTCGGCCTTGCCTACGGCATCAAGCACTGGTTGTTCAGCATCGACAGCGGCCAGGTCGCCAGCAGCGGCACCGTCATGCTCGCCGCCATGCCAGTCCTGGTCGGCGTGCAGCTGTTGCTTGCATTCTTCGGCCAGGACATCGCCAGCACCCCGCGCCGCGCGATCCATCGCCGCCTGGCCCGTTCGGCGCTGCGGGGCCCGAGCGCGTGACGGATACCCGGACCGCATTGCCGCCGCAGCAACCTGTACTGTGGCCATTCTTCCTTGCGTTCGCGATGCTGCTGTCGATCGTTCTCTCCGCGTTGACCCCATCGTTCCAGACCCCGGATGAGCTGGACCATGTCAAGCGTGCCTATCTGTTGAGCAAGGGCCAGCTCCTGCTGCATGCACGCGATGGCAACCCCTCCGGCGGCGAGGTCGATACCGGCCTGCTGTCCTACATGCAGCAGTTCACGCAACTCGTGGGCAAGCGCGCACAGAAGCTGACCGCCGAGGAGCTTGCCCGGTCCGAGTCGATCGCCTGGTCCGGTGAAACGGTGTACCAGGCGCCTTCTGGCACCGCCTATTACTTTCCCGCCGTCTATCTGCCCCAGGCCACTGGACTGGCCGCCGGCCGGGTGCTGGGATGGACCGTGGCGGATTCCTACCGGCTGGCCCGCTACCTCTCGCTGGCCGCAGCCATCGCCCTGCTGGCCCTGGCATTCCGGATCTTTGCTCCACCTGCGGGGGCACTGGCCCTGCTAGTGCTGCCAATGACGCTGTTCCAGTTTGGCGGCGCCGTGCTGGACCCGGTTGCCACCGGACTGACCTTCGTGGCCGTCGCTGCTTTCATGCGTCTTGCCGTCGACGGACGCCAGGCCAACGCTCGCATTTTCATTGCATTGGTCGCGGCCACATTGCTTGTCTGCGCAAGCCGCGCGCACATGTTACCGATGCTCGCATTGCCCTTTGCTGCCGCATGGTTCGCGCGCTGCGGCCGTCGCTTCTGGATCGCCCTGGCCCTGGCAGTGTTCGTACTGGGCTGGACGGCGGTGACCATCAAGACAACGGTATACGCCCCCGGACCGCGCGACGCGGATCACGCAGCGCGCCTGATGCACTATCTCACCCACCCTTCCGAGCTTTGGCACATGCTCTGGGTGACCTGGTCGCACCCGGTCCGCATGAGCGAGTACTGGGAATCCTTCCTGGGCGTACTGGGCTGGCTCGACATCGGCTTCCCTGCCTCGTTCTATCTCTGGGCGGGCACAGCCTTCCTGGCGACAGTGGCCGCGTCCGTTGCCACCGGTGCCTGGCGCAGCCTGGCCTTGGCTCGTACTCTGCTGGTGGTCGTCTGCTTCTCGGCAATCCTGCTGACCTTCCTTGCGCTGCTGGTGCAATGGACCGAGCCTGGTTCGCGCCTGATCGAAGGCGTGCAGGGACGCTACTTCCTGATTCCTGCCGTCTGCCTGTCCTACGCGCTTCTGGCCCAGCCGCACCCGCGTCCGCGTGCGCTGCACCTGGTGTCACACCTGCTGCTGGCCGGTCTGGTGCTCATCTCCGGCTATGGCACCGCGAAACTGCTGGCCGACCGCTACTACATGCAGCCGGTACGCCCTGTGGCCTTGCCAGCGTACTCGCTGGAGGCGGGG
Source organism: Stenotrophomonas sp. GW821-FHT09E08 (assembly GCF_059416125.1). Lineage (NCBI taxonomy): Bacteria > Pseudomonadati > Pseudomonadota > Gammaproteobacteria > Lysobacterales > Lysobacteraceae > Stenotrophomonas > Stenotrophomonas sp. GW821-FHT09E08. Next base: position 83,381 of record NZ_JBWKOO010000011.1, on the reverse strand, counting down.
CAGGCGATCGCCACGGACGCGCCCACCCAACTACAGCTTCCACAAGCAGTGACGGGACCTGAAACAGCCATCGATTCGGTCTCCATCCTGCTGGACATCAGGAAAGCCATCACCGATCCGCGGGCCAAGGCGAGCCTGCGCCTGTGGGACTCGGACGGCAGCGAACATCGCTTCGAACTGCCTTTGACCGGAAACGGGGACGACGATTACCACAGCGTGCCGGTTGACGCGCGTGCCTATGTCAGGGGCGATGTCCGGATCGATGGCACAGCTGAGGTTGGATTATGGGAAGCCGTTGACGGCACCGGCCAGCGCACCAGCTGCCTGGCGGTGCATGCCACCGACGGCACCCGACGCGTTACGCCGGGCTGCCCCCTACCCTAGGCCCGAAAAACAAGGCCGAGCCCTTGCCCGGACGCTGGTGTCCATGCAGGCAACAACATGGTCCTCGCACGCTCTGCCTGCGGGACCATCCTGTTGTGCGTGCAGGCCGGTGACTCAACCGCGCAGACGGCGAATGACGGATGCCGGCACCATCTTGCGTACCAGTGATGCCAGTCCCGGCCGACGACGAACAAAACGCTCCAGCGACGACGAGGAAGGATCCAGTGCGACCTCGTCCGGAGCCGAGTCGAAATGCGCGATGATGGTCTCGTACTGTTCGTACGGGCGCGGGATCATGCGCTTGAGCGCGGGCTGGCTGCGATAGTAGCGGCGCCAATCGGCCGGAATCTTGCGACCGTTGGCAAACACGCCGTACTTGTCAGGCAGGCCCGCCGGATTCTTCAGTCGCTCCAGTTCCGAGGTGTACCACTGGGTCATCGCCTGCAGGGTGGTGTTGCCCGCGTCGTGCTTGCCCAGCATCTTCTCATGCGTACCAATGTCGAAGCCCGAGAAGTGATAGAAGCGCAGCGGATAGCTGCCGTTGACCACGATCGTGCCGTCGGCGCGGGTGCTGACTTCGCGGTAGTAAAGATTCCAGGTCGCGACGTTGTAGGACGGCACACGAAGAATTCCCAGCGTCTGGAAGAAGCAGGGAGCCAGGTCCACCCACTTCTGATCAGTGAAAAGCCCACGCTGGTTATCGTCGAAGCAGTAGTCGCGGCAGCGATCCAGCCACCACTGCAGGAACGCCGGGCCCTCTCCCTCACGGGTCAGCGCGAGAAAGCCCAGATTGAACACGCCATGGCGCAGGCAACCGAGCATTTCTCCATCCTGAAGGTCATCGGTATCCGTCGCGGGCACTGATACATGCGGAGTCAGCACGATCGGATGGCTGACCATCTCCCGCTCCAGCTCCTCCAGCCGTGCATACAACACCGTATCAGGATCCTGATAGACGACATTGGCAAAACCATGCTTCTGGAACAGGTGTGCAAATGCAAAGGGCTTCACTGCCGTGCACAATTCCACCACCGTATGATCGAACAACCATGACTGGAGTTCGCCGACACCTTCGACGACATCATCCGGGGTCAGGACGATATCGAAATCGGAATAGTCCAGGGCCGGGTCCTGATGATCGCTCAGCATGAGCGCCATCTTGGCTTCAGGATGATGGCGGCGGACCGAAGCGGCGAGGATGCGCGCCTTCGGCAGGTAACCGTTGTTGATGGAGGTAAAGATGCATTCGATCATGGGATTCACTTCTTCATGTTGTCGCGCAAGCGGCGCACCAGCGGCAACAGCCCGGTGGCACCCAGGGTGGATCGGACAGCGTTGCGCCATGCCGTTGAGCCCGCCGGCGCAACCTCACCGCGAAGCTCGCTGATTGTACGCTTGAGGGCCGCGATCTCGTGCTGCAGCTCGGTGTTCTGTTTCTTCAGCAATACCGGATCGGTGATGCTCCATTGACTGGAGATGCCAGCAACCGCCTGCTGGTAGAACATGTCCTCGTCCGAGATCAGCGAGGTGTCCTGATACCAGGGCAAGTGCAGCGCTGAATATGGCGGAGCGGTGCGGATCGAACGCCACCAACGCTCCTCGTCGCAGTGGACGCCAGGGCGGTAGAGAGCGAACGTGGTATCAAGAGCCGCCTCATAGTTGCCGTCCTCCAGCAGGTTCTGCCAGAACGGCGATTCCCAGGCGATCACCTGCTGCTTGAACGCATAGTGGTCAGGCAGGTCATCGATCCTCAGTGACAGCCCGGCCTTGTTGTGCCGCGGATAGCGCTCCAGCAGCTCAGCCAGGTGCTCGGTGATGTCGGACGGGCAATCATGGGCCGGCATGACATCGCTGTCGTTCAGGATGAAACGCTCGCGCTGGATGACGTCGTCGAAACGACCACTGCGCCAAAGCGCAAGATGGCCATAGTTCTTGTCGAGCCGGACCACGCGATGCGGACTGTGGTTGAGATAGTCCAGCAGTGGTTCGTAGGTCGACGCATTGTCGACCACGATGAGATTCTGGAAATCCAGCGCTTCCAGCCGCTCGATCACGCTCCTGATGTAGCCGACCCGGTTGTAGGAAATGATGAAGACCGGAACGGTACGATTGGACAGTACGCTCATCCTTCCACTCCAAAGATGTCGAAGCCGCGCCCAATCACAAGGGCGCCAAGCATCCTTTCCATTACATGCTCAAGCCCGCCCTCAACCTCCCTGCTGTCCAGACTGAACTCATCGAGCGACAAGCCAAGCTCGAGCAGCGGCCTGAGCAATGAGGATCGAATCCAGAACATCGTGCCGGCCACGAACGGAGCTCCCTGCGGCACTCCAAAGCGCTCGTACGCCGCTTGGCTGAGCGCTGCATTGGCATCGGGAACACTGGTGATGAACGGTCGTGCTCCCACCATGCCGATCGCCGGATCATCCTGGAACAGTTTCAGCACGTTGTTGATCTGCCAGGTGCTGCCGGTCAATGGCTGCACAAGCGCGCGGCGCCAATGATCGCCATCGCGTATTTCCTGCCCGAACAAGGCAGAAATTGCCTGGAAGTAGCTTTCCGGATTGTGGCTCTTCTTGGAGTGCAGCTTCAGCACCAGATCTGAATCGAGGAGACCTCCATCACGGATCGCCGCCAGCAATCCGCCCACGTCCTTGCCGCGATTGGGGACGACCAGAATCTGCACATCCACACCGCGCGCAACCAGTTCATCCAGTGGACCGTCGAAGTCCTCGCGACTCCAGGGCCCGGTAATGACCACTTTGCGCAGGTTCGGTATGCGCAGCGCATCGGCGATCAGTTCGGGGGCAAGATCACGGTAGAAAATGTGCAGATGGACCGCCACCTCTGCTACCAAGGGCACGATCGGCAGAGGATCACGCGCGACATGCCGGACCGTACCAGCCGTGACTCCATTGCGCAGGAAGCCGATGGATTCGTTGATGCGGCGCGCGCTCCTGATGGCGCGCGACACGCGCTGACGCAAACTCAACGGCATTCCGTAGGCTGGGGAGCCTGGCAGATTTCGCCCTTCAAGGTGTTCCAGCATCCGCACCTCGCGGCAACGCTGCAGGTCCCGCTCGTACCTCACCCGCAGAGAATCGCCGTATACATCCATGCGCTGGGCGTGTGCACGCTTGCGATACTCCGCGTGCACCTGCTCCAGCGACGCCTGCTGCTCCTGCTGCACTATCAGCGCCTCACGCAGCTCTGCTTCGACCACCTGCGCTTGCCGGCGCTCGGCTTCGCTGGCCTGCTCCCGCTGGCGCCGCTCCGCCTCGATCAACTGCTGGCGTTGTTTCAGAAGCTCTACATGAGCATCGCGATCTGCTTCAACTGCATGGAATGACTCGCGGTACTTGTTGACCTGGCCCTGCAGGTAGCGACGCAACAGGCGGTCATGCCGGTGGTGACTGAGCAGCAGGCTCTGGGGTGCATGCATCCGACGACGGTAGATCTGCCGCGTGATCAGCTGAGCCTCGGCCGCAGCGCCGGGCATGCCACTGAGAATCGCGTTGTCACCGTGCAACCGATAGCGCATCAGACGCTGGTCGACGAACTCCACCTTCACGCCCTCGGTATCCAGACAGCGCAGCACGTAGTCCCAGTCCAGGTTGTAGCGGAAGCGCCGAAACCAGCCAACACTGGCCAACAACTCCTTGCGGAACAGGAAGTTCGACGTGGAAACAGTGAAGTTTCCATACAGCAGCCCGTTCACCACACCTTCGCTGCGCACGCGCTCGCGCAAACGCTGCACGCTGAAGTTCCACCAATGAGACGGGTCATCGATGAACTCGCCATCGGCATCAATCAGGCGGATATCGCTGAACAGGAACTGCGCATCTTCGCGCTCGGCGTGCTTGAGCATCTGCTCCAGCCGCTCAGGCTCCCAGATATCGTCCGAGTTGAGGACCGCCAGCCATGCGCCCCGCGCTTTTGACAAGCCACGGTTGATCGCCGCGTGCGACCCCGCGTTGTCCTGGCGCACCACTCTTATCCGGTCATCCTCTGCCGCCATGGCAGTTGCAACCAACACAGAATCATCCCTGGAACCATCATCGATGATGATCAGTTCCAGAGAAGACATCGTCTGTGCCAGCACAGACTCGATGGCCTCGCCGATGAAGCGCGCGTGGTTGTAGGACGGGATCACCACGCTCACGCGTGGCAGTGCAGCGTGGTCTGCGAGGGTCACTTCAGCCACTCGCCACCTCGTCGGCCCAGCGCTGCAGCGCTTCTGCATCCTCGACCCGCCACGGGCGCTGCGGCACTTCACTGCGACGCGCCTCCAGCACGAACTGGAACACGTTGGCGGTGGGATGTCGGTTGAGCATGTGCTTGATCGGTTCCGGCAGAGGCTGCCAGTACTCAAGGAACTGCTCGTGGTTTCCGCCGGCATTGACTGCTTCGCGCCTGGCAACCTCCAGGCCCTGTGCGTTGAGCATGCGCTCCAGCGAATCCCAGGTGAAGAAGCGCAGGTGGGTTTCGTCGAGCAGCCCTGTCGGCGTGTAGTCGAAGCGCCCGCAGAACAATGCAGCGATGATGCCGGCATGACCCACGTTGGGCACGGACGCCACCAGACGGCCGTCCGGGGCCAGCAGGGTCAGTAGCTGGCCGAGTGTGTATGCAGGATCACGCAGGTGTTCCAGCACGTCCGCGCAGACGATCACATCGTAGGTGCCGCGAACCGCTGCCAACCAGTCGTCACCTTCCAGAGTTCCAACATGCAGCGCATTCAGGTAGGGACGAGCCTGATCGGCACTGATCGGATCGATCTCCACGCCGGTCACTGTGCACCCTTGTGCCTGGCTGAGTTGACGCGATATGACACCGTAGCCGCAGCCGAGTTCCAGCACCCGCTGCCCCTGTCCCACCATCCGCGAGATGCGGGCAGCAGTACTCGGCCCTTCCGGATCGAAACTGTAGTCGTATGGCGAAACGCGATCTTCAATCTTCATTGGCATCCACCTCGATTGCGACCTCCAGCATGGGAATGCCCACCAACCCCGTGGAGACGCTGGTCGACACTGAGCGGACGATCAGTACGTCATGCCCCCACTTGAGCTGCCGATGGTCCAGCTGGGTGCCCTCGGCGATAGCGACGTCAAAACTGTAGTCACCCACCGGCAGGATCGGCATCGGGAAGCTGAACACCGCACGGAAGCGCTCGCCGCTACTGACCATGGGGGGGGCATCCAGGTAAGTCAGGTACGTGTTGTCGCCAAACAGTGTTTGCCCGTGCTTGTCCTTCAGGAAGAAGCCGACAATGGGTTGCTGCAGATCAACCAGTGCGCGCGCCTGCACGACCAGCGATACCGCCTCGCCGCCGACCACCCACGACAGCGGGTTATGTTCGCGGTCCTCCAGCACCACCTGGGTGATTTCCACGCCGCCCTGACCAAAGGATGCACTCTCCGGCGTGAACTGCATCACCTGGATGTCATTGCGCAGCGTGCTGCCATTGATCATCGATTGGCGCTGATCCTTCCAGTCCTCGGCCGAGAGGATGTCCTGCACGGCATGGTCTCGTTCCGGTGCGCTGCTCTGCGACTGGTTGAACAAAGAGGCCAGGTACTTCTCTGTCACGCTCTTGGCATCGCCAATCGCTTGCACCCGGCCATGCTCGATCCACATGGCCTGGTCGCACAGGCTTCGCACCGCGCCACTGTCATGGCTGACGAACACCAGCGTGCCGTTCTCCTTGAACTTGCGCAGCCAGCGCATGCACTTCTGCGTGAACTGCGCATCCCCCACGGCAAGCGCCTCGTCGATGACCAGGATGTCAGCGTCGACGTGGGTGATCACCGAGAAGGCCAAGCGCACGAACATGCCACTCGAGTACGTTTTGACCGGGCGATCGATGAATTCACCGATCTCTGCGAATTCGATGATCGACGGCAGGCGTTCGTTGATTTCCGCAGTGGTCAGGCCATAGATGCCGCCACTGAGAATCGCGTTCTGACGCCCGGTGAATTCGGGATTGAAGCCTGCCCCCAGTTCCAGCAGCGCTGCCACTTTGCCGACACGTTCGACGCTGCCGCTGGTAGGCGACAACGTGCCGCACACGATCTGCAGCAAGGTCGACTTTCCAGAGCCATTCTTTCCGATGACGCCGAACGTCGTGCCCTTCCGCACGCTGAAGTCGATTTCACGCAGCGCCCAGAAATCGCGGTAGAACTTTCGCCGTCCACCCAATAGACCCTGCCAGAGGCGGTGCGCGGGCTTCTCATAGATGTGGTAGCACTTGGACAGATTGTGGACCCGGATCGAGACGTCAGATGACATCGGCGAAGCCTCCACGCATCTTCTGGAAGAACATGTAGCCCAAGGCTGCCACCGGCAGGGCGATCAGCAGATAGACCCCCAGCGCAGCCCAATCCGGGGATTGGCCAAGCATCAATGCCGCACGTGATTCCTGCATCGGCAATGTCAACGGATTGAACATCACCCAGGTCTGCGCGGCCTTTGGCAACGCGGTGATCTGGTAGAACAACGGCGACAGGAACATGAAGGCACTGATCAGCAACGTCACCATCTGGTTGATGTCGCGGATGTAGGTTCCGAGTGCCGCCAGCAACCAGGTCACTCCCAAGATCAACACCATCAGCGGCAGAAGAATTACCGGGATCCACAGCCCCTGCCAATGCATGGGCGAATCCAAGTACCAGGACACGGCAATGAGCACCAGCATCGCCACGAACGCGTTGAACACAGCCGTGATCAGGGTGACGACAGGCAGCACATCAAGGGGGAAAACAACTTTCTTCACGTAGTTCGCATTGGCCAGGATCAGCGTTGGCGCACGCGTGACGCATTCGGCGAATAGATTGAACACGATCAAGCCGATGAAGAGCGCGACGGTGAAGTTGCCCGACGGATGATCACCCTGCCCCCATCGGTTCTTGAACAGCGTACCGAACACGAACGAGTAAAGCGTCAGCAACAGCAGGTTCTGGATCACATACCAGGAGAGGCCACCGTAGGATCCTTTGAACCGTGCAGCGATCTCACGCTGGGACAATGCCCAGAGCAGCTCAGCCTTGCGTTGTACGCCACTGATCATCACGCCAGCGCCTTTTCCAGATCCACCTGCAGATCCCCCAGATCCTCAACACCCACGCTCAGCCTTACCAGCGCATCACTGATGCCCAGCTGCTCGCGCCGCGCCACCGGGATCGATGCATGCGTCATCACCGCTGGATGGTTGACCAGGCTTTCCACGCCGCCCAGCGACTCGGCCAGGGTGAACAGTTCGGTCTTCTCGCAGAAGCGCTTGGCCGCGTCGAAGCCGCCCTTGAGCACGATCGAGACGATGCCGCCGTAGCCAGCCATCTGCTTGCCCGCCAGCTCGTGTTGCGGGTGCGAGGCCAGGCCCGGGTAGATCACCTTCTCCACCGCCGGATGCTTTTCCAGCCACTGGGCCAGGGCGAGCGCGTTGGCGCAATGTGCCTTCATGCGCAGCGGCAGGGTCTTCAGACCACGCAAGGCCAGGAAGCTGTCGAACGGGCCCTGCACGCCACCCACCGAGTTCTGCAGGAAGGCCATCTGCTCGGCCAGTTCGGCGTTGTCGCCAACCACAACCATGCCACCGACCATGTCCGAGTGCCCGTTGAGGTACTTGGTGGCCGAATGAAGGACCAGGTCCGCGCCCAGTTCCAGCGGACGCTGCAGCATCGGCGAGGCGAAGGTGTTGTCGACGACTACGATCAGGCCATGACGCTTGGCGATGGCGGCGACCGCAGCGATGTCGACGATCTTCAGCATCGGGTTGGTCGGGGTCTCGATCCAGACCATCTTCGTCTTCGACGTGATGGCGGCCTCGAACGCGGCCAGATCGGTCAGGTCGACGAAGCTGAAGTCCAGCGCAGCGGTACGGCGACGCACACGCTCGAACAGGCGGAAGCTGCCACCGTAGATGTCATCCATCGCCACCACGTGGCTGCCGGCGTCCAGCAGCTCGATCACGGTCGAGCTGGCGGCCATGCCCGAAGCGAAGGCGAAGCCACGGGTACCGCCTTCCAGCGAGGCCACGCAACGCTCGTAGGCGAAGCGCGTCGGGTTGTGGGTACGCGAATACTCGAAGCCCTGGTGCTCGCCCGGGCTGGACTGGGCATAGGTCGAGGTCGCGTAGATCGGCGGCATCACCGCACCGGTGCTGGGGTCCGGCGACTGGCCACCGTGGATGGCCAGGGTAGCCAGGGCCAGGGCGCGATCCTGGGAAGTAGCGTTGGACATGTTCTTTCCTGAGGGGCGCCGACGCACGGCGCCATCGAAGGTGCGGAAGTCTATCAGCGCGGCCTTAACGACCTTTGACGCGGATAAACCAGGATTCAGCGGCGAACATCTGCGATCAGCGGCTTATTGAACACGCCGACGCAGGTAGTTCAGCAGGTCGATACGGGTGATCAGGCCCAGGAAGGCGTCACCGTCCATCACGATCGCCACCTGGCCGCGGTCGAACACCGGCAGCAGCGCTTCGATCGGCGACTTCACGTCCAGCCGGTCCAGCTTGCTGACCATCGCGGTCGCCACCGGGTCGCGGAAACGGGCTTCATCGCCATAGACATGCAGCAGCACGTCGCTTTCATCGACGATACCGACCAGCTGGTCGCCGTCCAGCACCGGCAGCTGCGACACGTCATACAATTTCATGCGCTGATAGGCGGTGGTCAGCAGGTCGTTCGGGCCGATCACCACGGTGTCGCGCTGGCCATACGGGCGCAGGATCAGGTCGCGCAGGTCGCCGTGCTGGGGGCGCTGCAGGAAGCCGTTGTCCAGCATCCAGTAGTCGTTGTACATCTTCGACAGGTACTTGTTGCCGGTATCCGGCACCAGCACCAGCACCTTCTTCGGCGTGGTCTGCTCCTTGCAGTACTTCAGCGCCGCCGCCAGCAGGGTGCCGGTGGAGGAACCACCGAGGATGCCTTCCTTGCCCAGCAGCTCTCGCGCGGTGTGGAAGCTCTCCGCATCGGAGATGGCGTAGGCCTTCTTCACCCGGCTGAAATCGGAGATCGACGGCAGGAAGTCCTCACCGATGCCTTCCACCAGCCAGCTGCCCGACTTGTCGTTCAGATTGCCGTCGTTGATGTACTCGGCCAGGATCGAGCCGACCGGATCGGCCAGCACCAGCTCGGTCTTCGGCGACAGCTTCGCGAAGGCACGCGACAGGCCGGTCATGGTGCCGGAGCTGCCGCAGCCGAACACGATGGCGTCAAGGTCGCCGTCCATCTGCTCCAGGATTTCCGGGCCGGTACCGAATTCGTGCGCGGCCGGGTTGTCCGGGTTGCCGAACTGGTTGATGAAGTAGGCGCCCGGGGTCTGCTCGGCGATGGTCTTGGCCAGGTCCTGGTAGTACTCGGGATGACCCTTGGCCACGTCCGAGCGGGTCAAGCGCACTTCGGCACCCATCGCCTTCAGATTGAAGATCTTTTCGCGGCTCATCTTGTCGGGAACGACCAGGATCAGCTTGTAGCCCTTCTGCTGCGCTACCAGGGCCAGGCCCAGGCCGGTGTTGCCGGCGGTGCCCTCGACCAGGGTCGCGCCTGGCTTCAGGTCGCCGCGCTTTTCCGCGGCCTCGATCATCGACAGGCCGATGCGATCCTTGATCGATCCGCCCGGGTTGGCGCTCTCCAGCTTCAGGTAGAGCTCGCAGACACCGGTGTCCAGGCGCTGGGCCTTCACGATCGGGGTCTGACCGATGAGTTCGAGGACGGAAGAGTGGATGGGCATTCGGGGACTTTCGGTTCGCGCCACGCAGGGCCGGACCGATGATTATCCGACGGATGGCGATGAAAGTCAGGTCGGCATGGCCGCAGCCTGTCCACCGTAAAAAAGGGATGCGGACGGCCCCGGATCGACGAGGAGACCGGTACCGCCCGCATCGGTGAGTGTGCCTGCAGGCCAAGGCACCACCGCCTGTGGTGCCTTGGCGCGGCCGCCTCATCGGCGGTGCCGCGATGCCGGGGCATGAGCGCCCGGCGGGGCCATCTCTGGCCGGGTCACGCCGTTCCGGGCGTGACGGGGTGCGTCAATGCGCGGGGGACGTCGTTGGAAGCGGTGTCTCGTACATTCGCAGAAGACGTTGCTTGGCCAGCAGCTTCTCACGCTTCATGCGACCCAGGGTGACATCATCGATCGGGAGTACACCCAACTCCGCGTCCATGCACTTCTTGTTCAACTTGCGGTGCTGGTCATGGAGTGCCCGGAACTCCGGATCGCGCGCGCGGCGGGCGTCGATCTCGCTCTGGGGCTGATCTTCAAACATGATGGACCTCCTTCGACAGATACACGAACGCCCCGGCTGCAAGGCAAGGGCGTTGTTCATGGAGGAGCGCCGGTCGATGGCCACCTGGACGCCTGCAACGACCTGCGGCACTGGCCTGCGCACGTCGATTCGCTGCGGTTCGCGCCCTGCTTGCATCGGCCCGGCCCTCCCATCGTCCGGTCCGCGGCATTGCGTCCCGGACGATTGACCCTACGCCTGCTCCGGGCGGGGTTCAAGCCCCTGCGTCAAAAAGACCGAACCCCGCCGGGGCGGGGTTCAGGCTGAATGCTCATCACAACGAAAAACAAACAATATCAATCAATTACGGGGCGATGATGACCTCGGCCGAACGCGCCCGGGTGGACGCTGCCTTCTTGCCGCTGAGCTGTATCCGGTTGCTTGCGACACCGCCGGCAACGAGTGCATCGCGCAGCGCTTCGGCCCGCTTCTGGCCGACGCCATTGGCACTGTCATACGCCTCGATGCGCAGGCGGCCCTTCTTGCCGATGTTCAGATACTCGGCCAGTGCCTTGGCCTGGTTGCGGGCACCACCGGACAGGCTGGAGGCACCGGCGGCGAAGGCGTCACCATTGAAGGTGAACACCTCACCGCGGCCGTCGAACTTCGAGCCCGGCAGCTTCTGCCCGGACACCAGCTCGGCTTCCTCGCGGGCCAGTTTGGCAGCGTTCTGCTGCGCGGCGCTGAGACGCTGCTGCTGCTTGCCGGCCACGCTGGTCAGGGCATTCTCGGCATCCTGGCGGGCCAGCGTCTCGGCCTCGGCGGCCTGACGCAGGCGCTCTGCCTCCTCGGCCTGCATCTGCGCCTGCATGCGCAGCTGCTCGGCTTCCTGGCGGGCACGGGCAGCATCGCGGCGGCTGGCTTCGATCAGCAGGTCGCTGCGGGTACGCTCGAGACGATCGACCTCACGCGCCGCCAGTGCGGTACGCACGGCGGTCTCGGCGATCTCGACGCGGCGTTCTGCCAGGTAGGTGGCCAATTCCTGGTCGCGGCGCTTGGCCTTGTCCAGGGTGACGATGGCCTGCTGCGCCTGCATGCGCTCGAAAGCGCCCAGCTCAGCCGTGTCGGGATTGGCCTGGATGGCCATCAGGCGCTGGCTCAGCTGCGCCACCATCGGGTTGTCAGCGGCCACGGCCAGGGTCGGCAGCGCCAGCAGCGCGGCCAGGGTTGCGGCGGTCATCGGCTTCACCGGCGGTCCTCCCCGGTCGACAGCTGGCGTTGCAGCTGGTTGACCTCGTTGCGGCGCAGCTGCAGCTGCGCGGTGGCGGTGGCTTCCTCGCTGCGGACGCGGGCCAGGTCGGCATCGGCGGCGGCGCGCAGGGCCATCGCCGGGGCGTTCTTGCGCTCGCGGCGGTCGCCGGCGGCGCGCTGGGCCTGCTCCAGCCCCTGCCGGGCCAGCCCGATAAGGTCCGGAGCGTACTGGTCGGCATCGGCCTGGGTGGCCTTGTCGACCGCCTGCCGGGCCTGCGCCAGTTCCAGTGCGGCGTCCTGCGCCCAAGCGGGGGCAGACAGTGCGAATGCAAACGCCATCACATACAGGCCATGGCGCATTCGTGCGAAGCTAAGTCGTTTCATTGGGGAGGCCGTACCGGTTGTCGGTTCACGGCCATTGTCGTCAAGCCGACACCGTGCTGGCAACGGGCGTCGACCGTTTCGTTGGGGAAAATTCGCAATGGATATCGGCTACTTCCTGAAGCTGATGACCGAAAAGAACGCTTCGGACATGTTTCTGACCACCGGGGCTCCGGTCTACATCAAGATCGAGGGGAAGCTCTATCCGCTGGGCAATACCGGCCTGCCGCCGGGCATGGTCAAGAAGATCGCCTACTCGCTGATGGACGAGGGCCAGGTGCCGCAGTTCGAGCGCGAGCTGGAGCTGAACATGGCCATCGCCCTGCCTGATGCCGGGCGCTTCCGGGTCAATGTATTCAAGCAGCGCGGCGAAGTCGGCATGGTCATTCGCGCCATCCGCAGCCGCATCCCGAGCATCGAAGAGCTGAACCTGCCACAGGTGCTGAAGGACGTCATCATGACCCCGCGTGGGCTGGTGCTGGTGGTGGGGTCCACCGGTTCCGGCAAGTCCACCTCGCTGGCGTCGATGATCGACCACCGCAACAGCACCACCACAGGCCACATCCTCACCATCGAGGACCCGATCGAGTACCTGCACAAGCACAAGATGTCGATCGTCAACCAGCGCGAGGTCGGGCTGGACACCCATGCCTTCCACAACGCGCTGAAGAACGCGATGCGTGAAGCACCGGACGTGATCCTGATCGGCGAGATCCTGGACGCGGAAACGATGGAGGCGGCGATCGCCTTCGCCGAGACCGGTCACCTGTGCCTGGCCACCCTGCACTCCAACAACGCCGACCAGACCATCGAGCGCATCCTCAACTTCTTCCCGGAAAGCGCGCACAAGAATGTGCTGATGAACCTGGCGCTGAACCTGCGTGCGGTGGTCAGCCAGCGCCTGGTGAAGAACAAGGAAGGCCGCCGGCTGCCAGCCACCGAGGTCCTGATCAATACGCCGATGATCCGCGACCTGCTGCGCCGCGGCCAGGTGCACGAGATCAAGGCGGCGATGGAAGGCTCGCTGGAAGAAGGCATGGAGAGCTTCGACCAGTGCCTGTTCCGGCTGGCCAAGGCCGGCACCATCGAGCAGGAAGAAGCGTTGCGTGCGGCTGACTCGCGTGATGGCCTGGCCCTGAAGTTCCGACTGTCCGAAGGCAGCAGCGGCGACCACGACCCGTACGCCGATTTCTCGGCCGGTGCGCCCAGCATCACCCACGGCTTCTGATCCTCGCACTGCTCTTTCGATACCGGTAGCGCCGGGCCATGCCCGGCGGAAGCCTGAAGGATTCAGGGGCGGTCTCATCCAATGAGACCCCTCATCCGTAGGTTTCCTCAATGGAAACCATCCGCAAGCTGGCCATCCTGGCCGATGCCGCCAAATACGACGCCTCCTGCGCCTCCAGTGGCTCGGGCAAGCGCGATTCGCGCGCCAGCGGCGGCATTGGCAGCACCGAAGGCATGGGCATCTGCCACAGCTATACGCCGGACGGCCGCTGCGTTTCATTGCTGAAGATCCTGCTGACCAACTTCTGCGTCTACGACTGCGCCTACTGCGTGAACCGGGTCTCCAGCAACGTAGCCCGTGCGCGCTTCAGCGTGGACGAGGTGGTCGCGCTCACCCTGGACTTCTACAAGCGCAATTACATCGAGGGGCTGTTCCTGTCCAGCGGCATCATCCGCAATGCGGACTACACCATGGAGCAGATGGTGGAGGTTGCCCGGCAACTGCGCGAAGAGCACCGCTACGCCGGCTACATCCATCTCAAGACCATTCCCGAGGCTTCGCCCGAGCTGCTGGCCAGTGCCGGGCGCTACGCCGACCGCCTGTCGATCAACGTCGAACTGCCGACCGAAGCCGGCCTGATCGCGTTGGCGCCGGAGAAGACGGTGCATTCGATACGCGGCGCCATGGGCGAACTACGCTGGCGCATCGAGGAAGCCAAGGAGGCGCGCAAAGCCCCCGCAGCGGTGGCGCCGACGGCCAGCCGCAGTACACGCCCGCGCCCTCCCCGTTTCGCACCAGCCGGGCAGAGCACGCAGATGATCGTCGGCGCGGACGGGGCCAACGACCAACAGATCCTGGCCAGCGCCGATGCGCTGTACGGCAACTACCGCATGCGCCGGGTGTACTACTCCGCGTTCAGCCCGATTCCGGACGCCAGCCGGCAGCTGCCACTGCAACCGCCCCCGCTGCAGCGCGAACATCGCCTCTACCAGGCCGACTGGTTGCTGCGCTTCTACGGGTACGGCGTGGAAGAAATCACCGATACCGCCCAGAACGGCATGCTGGACCTGGACATCGACCCGAAGATGGCTTGGGCGATCCGCCACCCCGAGCGCTTTCCGGTCGATCTGAACCGGGCACCGAAGGAAATGCTGCTGCGCGTTCCCGGCCTCGGCGTGCGCAACGTCAAGCGCGTGCTGATGGCACGCCGCCACGGGCGGCTGCGCGTGGCCCACATTGCGCGCCTGAAGGCACCGATGAGCAAGATGCTGCCGTTCGTGCTGCTGGCTGACCATCATCCGCGCAAAGCGCTGGACGACCCGGCGGCGCTGCGCGCGCAGCTGGCCCCGCCCGCGCGACAGGGTTCGCTGTTCGATGCACCGTCCGCGGCCTGACGCGCAGCGCTGGTCGCTGCGGGTGGATCCGCCATGGTCGCTGGAGGCCTGGCGCAACGGTGCGCGTGAAGCCCTGCTGCGCGACGTCGCGCCGGAGCAGCTGGACTGGCTGGAGGGCAGCGACGCATCACTGCTGGATGCACCCGCGGTCACCTCGGCGCCCGTGCAGGCCGATGCTGGCACACCGAACGTACCGCGCGACTTCCTAGAGCTGGCGGCCACCTGCCTGTGTCATCGCGACGGGCAGCGCATGGCCCTCCTGTACCGGTTGCTGTGGCGCATCACCCATGGCGAACGCTCGGTGCTGTCAAACCCTGCCGATGCCGACGTACTGCGGGCGATGGCCATGGCCCAGGCGGTCCGCCGTGACACGCACAAGATGAAGGCATTCGTGCGCTTCCGCGAGGTGCCTGGCCAGCCAGATGCGTTCATCGCCTGGTTCGAGCCACAGCACTATATTGTCGATCGGGTCGCGCCGTTCTTCGCGCGCCGCTTCACCGGCATGCGCTGGGCCATTCTCACGCCTTCGCGCAGCGTCGCCTGGGATGGGCAGGCACTTGCCTTCGGCCCCGGCGCACGGTGCGAGGATGCCCCGGCCGAGGATGCGCGCGAATCACTGTGGCAGACCTACTACGCCAGCATCTTCAATCCGGCGCGACTCAATACACGGATGATGATGCAGGAGATGCCGGCGAAGTATTGGCGCCACCTGCCGGAAGCTCAGCTGCTGCCACGCCTTGTGCGCGATGCGGCCGACCGCGTGCAGGAAATGCATGACCGTCCCGCGCAGGCACCGCAGCGACGGATTCCCCTGCGAGCGAACGCTGCGACATCGGCGACCGAAGCCAGCAGCCTGGAGAATCTGCGCGGACAGGCCAGCGCCTGCCGCCAGTGCCCGCTCTGGGAGCAGGCCACGCAGACCGTGTTCGGGCAGGGGCCGGCAGACGCCAAGGTGATGCTGGTCGGAGAACAGCCTGGCGATACCGAGGACCTGCGCGGACAGCCGTTCGCAGGACCTGCCGGCCAGCTGCTGGACCGCGCACTGGTGGAACTGGGAATCGATCGCGCCCAGCTGTACCTCACCAACGCGGTGAAGCACTTCCACCATGAACGGCGCGGCAAGGTGCGGCTGCACAAGCGGCCGGAAAGCCGCCACATCCAGGCCTGCCGCCCTTGGCTGATGGGTGAGATCGCCCGCGTGCGACCCCAGGTGATCGTGTGCCTCGGCGCGACAGCGGCAGCCTCGGTATTCGGTCGTGATTTCGACCTCTCACGCGACCGCGGACGCTGGCACGCCCTGGAGGAAGGCACGCGCGGGTACGCCACGGTGCACCCGGCATGGGTGTTGCGGCAGACTGACGATGCGCGCCGCGAGGATGCCTACCGGTTGTTCCGCGATGACCTGGCCCGATTGCAGCAGAAAGGGGACGGAGGGGATTAAGTCGTAAGTGTACATACGACTTAATCCCCTCCGTCCCCTCTACTTTCAGGCCGCGTCGAGCTGGTTTTCCGGGCGTGCGCGCTCGAAGGCGTCCAGCGCTTGGCAGGCGGCCTCGATGCGGCGCAGAGTCGGGTACGGCGCCAGGTCCAGGCCGAAGCGGTGCGCGTTGTACAGCTGCGGCAGCAGGCAGATGTCGGCCAGGCCTGGGCGGTCGCCGTGGCAGAATGTGCCGGTGTCGCGGCTGTTGGCCAGCATTGCCTCCATCGCCGTAAAGCCTTCGGCGATCCAGTGCAGGGTCCATTGCGTGCGGGCGTCGGCCGGCACCTGCAGGCTGCGCTCCAGGTACTGCATCACCCGCAGGTTGTTGATCGGGTGGATGTCGCAGGCCACCAGCTGGGCCAGCGCACGCACCCGCGCACGACCGGCAGCATCAGCTGGCAACAGCGGCACCTGCGGAAAGCGCTCATCCAGGTACTCCAGGATCGCCAGCGACTGGATCAGCGCATGCCCTTCATGCAGCAGGGTCGGCACCAGCTGCTGCGGATTGAGCGCGCGATAGGCGTCGAGATGCTGCTCGCCGCCTTCGCGCACCAGGTGCACCGGCCGGGCCTCCCAGGCCAGGCCCTTCAGCTCCAGGCCGATACGCACGCGGTAGGCGGCGCTGGATCGCCAGTAGGTGTACAGCACGATGCCGTCGTCGACCGGGATCTCCATCGCCGCCTCCATGCTCAGGGCTTGGCCGCCTGTTCGATGCGCTGCTCGATCGCACCGAAGATGCTGTTGCCGGCGGCATCGAGCATCTCGATGCGAACCACGTCGCCGAAGGACATGAACGGCGTGCTCGGCTTGCCGTCGCGCAGGGTTTCGACCACGCGCTGTTCGGCGAAGCAGGAGGCACCCTTGCTGGTGTCTTCGTTGGCGATGGTGCCCGAGCCAACGATGGTGCCGGCGCTGAGCGGACGGGTCTTGGCCGCATGCGCGACCAGCTGGGCGAAGTTGAACTGCATGTCCACGCCCGCTTCCGGCGCACCGAACCACTGGCCGTTGATGTGGGTCAGCAGCGGCAGGTGCACCTTGCTGTCCTGCCAGGCGGCGCCCAGCTCATCGGGGGTGACGAACACCGGCGACAGCGCCGAACGCGGCTTGGACTGCAGGAAGCCGAAGCCCTTGGCCAGCTCACCCGGAATCAGGTTGCGCAGCGAGACGTCATTGACCAGGCCGACCAGCTGGATATGGCCCGCAGCCTGTTCCGGGGTGGCCGCCATCGGCACGTCGTCGGTGATCACCACGATCTCGGCTTCCAGGTCGATGCCGTACTCCTCGCTGACCACTTTGACCGCATCGCGCGGGCCATGGAAGCCGGCGCTGGTGGCCTGGTACATCAGCGGATCGGTGTAGAAGCTCTCCGGCACCTCGGCACCACGCGCGCGGCGGACGCGCTCGACGTGCGGCAGGTAGGCGCTGCCATCGACGAACTCATAGGCGCGCGGCATAGGTGCGGCCAGCGCCTGCGGGTCCAGGTCGAACACGCCATCGGCGTCGCCGGCGTTGAGCGATTCGTACAGCGCGTTAAGGCGCGGCGCGATGTGGCTCCAGTCTTCCAGGGCCTGCTGCAGGGTGGCGGCAATGCCGGTGGCGCGCACGCCGTGGCGCAGGTCACGCGAGACGACGATCAGGGTGCCGTCGCGGCCGCCTTCCTTCAAAGAACCAAGCTTCATGGGTGGGTGTCCGGAGTCATGGGCAAACAAGTTTCAAGTGTAATCAAATATGCGGCGGCGCCAAGCTGCAGCGCCGCATCGGCCCACCCTACCGCAGCAGGGGGTTCGGCAGGGCTTGCAGCCCTGCACCTGCTTCAAGCCAGAGCAACAGCCGAAGCAACAGCAACAGCGGGCATTCCGTGGGATGGCGGGGCACTGTGGGTTTGCGGGGACGCCGTAAACCCGTCCATGGGGGCTTGGTCGCGGCATCCATGCCGCTCACACCCCGCAAACCCACAGTACCCCGCCTTCGACAGTAGGCCGGTGGCCAGTAGATCAACGCCATGCGTGGATGAATCTCCATTGAAATCGAATATTTCGACAATTGAACGAAGAGCATCCACGCATGGCGTGGATCTACCGCAGATCGCGGAAAACTGTCGAAGGCGGGGTGGGTCCGGTGGCGGGAGTGTCCGCGGCATGGACGCCGTGAACCCGTCCATGGGGGCTTGGCCGCGGCATCCATGCCGCGGACACTCCCGCCACCGGACCCACCCCGCCATACCTCAGGAAATCGGCTTTTGACGTTGACGTTGCTTCGGCTTCGGCGGGTGCAGGGCGCAGCCCTGCAGACAGAACCACTACCTGAACAGGCCGTTTTGCGCGGGGTCTCAACCATCGGTTAGACTATGCGGGTCTGCAGCGGCCGTCCGTTTCCCTCCGGGATCGCCGGCGACCTGGGTCCGCCCACTTCGCCCGCCCCCACTCCGACGCCGTTCGTCACGCATTCCAGCCTGCGCTCCGTGCCGGCTGCACCCAATTCTCGCAGCGCGGTTCACGGGAACGCTCCGAGTCAGCCGATCAGTTTGGTCTGCCCCCGTCTGTCCGTTCGGACAGGCGTTTCTTGTACTTGGAGCAATCTCAATGTCTTTTGAATCTCTGGGCCTTGCGCCCTTCCTGCTGCGTGCGCTCGCCGAGCAGGGCTACGAAACCCCGACCCCGATCCAGCAGCAGGCGATCCCGCTGGTGCTGGCCGGCCGCGACCTGCTGGCCGGCGCGCAGACCGGTACCGGCAAAACCGCTGCCTTTGGCCTGCCGCTGCTGCAGCACCTGGGCACCGCCTCGCAGGAAGTGCGTACCGGCCCGCGCAAGCCGCGCGCCCTGATCCTGGCCCCGACCCGCGAGCTGGCCACCCAGGTGCATGACAGCCTGCGCGGTTACAGCAAGTACCTGCGCATTCCCAGCGCCTGCATCTACGGCGGCGTCGGCATGGGCAACCAGCTGGACATCCTGCGCCGTGGCGTGGACCTGCTGGTGGCCTGCCCGGGCCGCCTGATCGACCACCTGGAGCGTCGCAGCATCGACCTGTCCGGCATTGAACTGCTGGTGCTGGACGAAGCCGACCGCATGCTCGACATGGGCTTCCTGCCCTCGATCAAGCGCATCCTGGCCAAGCTGCCCAAGCAGAACCGCCAGACCCTGCTGTTCTCGGCCACCTTCGAGGACAACATCCGCCAGCTGGCGCTGGAATTCATGCGCAACCCGGAGCAGATCCAGGTCACGCCGAAGAACACCGTCGCTGAAACCATCACCCATCGCGTGCACCCGGTCGATGGCGGCCGCAAGCGCGACCTGCTGCTGCACTTGCTGGCGCAGGACAGCCGCGAGCAGACCCTGGTGTTTGCCCGCACCAAGCACGGCAGCGACAAGCTGGCTGCGTTCCTGGAAAAGTCCGGCATCAAGACCGCGGCGATCCACGGCAACAAGAGCCAGGGCCAGCGCCTGCGTGCACTGGGCGATTTCAAGGCCGGCCGGGTGACCGTGCTGGTGGCTACCGATATCGCTGCGCGCGGTATCGACATCAACGAGCTGCCGAAGGTGATCAACTTCGATCTGCCGATGGTGGCCGAAGACTACGTGCATCGCATCGGCCGTACCGGCCGCAACGGCGCCACCGGCCAGGCAATCTCGCTGGTCGCGCAGGATGAAGTGAAGCTGCTGCGTGCGATCACCCGCCTGCTCGGCCGCGACATGGATATCCGCGATGTGCCGGGCTTCGAGCTGCAGGTGCCGATCCGCTGGGGCAACAGTGCACCGGGCAAGGCCGAGCACGAAACCGGTGAGCGCGCACCGCGCAAGAACCACGCGCGCCGTCCGCACGGCGATGCACCGCGTCACGCGCATGCCGGCCCGAAGAAGGCTGGCGGTGGTCGTCGTGAGGGCGGTGGCAATGGCCAGCAGCGTGCCGGTGCAGGCGCCGGTCAGGGCCAGCGTCGTGGCGGTGGTGGCAATGGTGGCGGCCGTGGCCGCGGCCAGGGCGGCGGCGGCGGTCGCGCCGGCTGATCCCAGCTGACAGGGATGGCGTCTCCCGCTGCGCGGGGGCTGCTTATCGGGGGACGACGCTTACGCGTCGTCCCTTTTTTGTTGCGGGCTACCGGATGGTTTGAAAGCTGGCGGTGGGTTTTGTGTGGGCGTTGGGGAGCGGGGGCGGTGCAAAACACGCCGTAAACCCATCCATGGGGGCTCGTAGGCGCCATCCATGGCGCCTGCGGTTTTGCACCGCCCCCGCTCCCCAACGCTTCAGACATTTCCAGCGCCTACTTGTCCCGCCGGGTAGCCGGGAGAAGAAGGATCAAATTCAAATTCAAATTCAAATTCAAATTCAAAGACAAAGACAAAAGCCGGAATTCCAGCTTTTGCTTTTGCTTTTGCTTTTGCTTTCGCCCTTGCTCCCGCCTTGCGGTTCGATGCGTCCGCGCCCGCAGGAAACTGTCGAGGGGAGGCCGGGCGGGGTGCGCAGGACCGTTGGCGCCATGGATGGCGCCATCGAGCCCCCAAGGACGGGTTTACGGCGTGTCCTGCGCAGCCCGCCCGGCCTCCCCATACACGCATCAATCAAGACGCCAAACGCCTCAACCCCGCGCTTTACTCGGATTCACCAGATTCCCGAAGAAGATCGCGTTGATCAACAGCCGATCGGTCCCGTGCCAGTACTTGCGGTGCGCCGGATCATCCGCAAACAACACCACGTTGCCCTGCCCCTGCGCCGAGACCAGCAGCCACGCGCTGCCGGCCACGCGGCTGCGGTTGCGCTCGGACAGATAGCCGTTCACCCGCGGCGTGTCATCGATGCGCACCACCGTGGAGAACGGGTTCGCGCTCGGCTGCAACGTCACCGTGTTCTCCTTGTTGATCGCCAGCTGCCGGCGCGGCACGCCGAAGGCCAGCGGATGGCTGGTGTCCACATCAGCGCTGAGGATGTTGCCGTTGACGCGCTCGATCGCAGCAATGTCACGCTGGTCGCCGAACGCGCGGCGGCTTTCGTCAGCAGCGTCTTCTTCCTTGCCGAGCTTCTCGCCGTCGGCCAACTTCTGTTCGATCGCCCACTTCGAGGCACTACCGTAGGTCACCAGCGAACCACCGGCCTGCACCCAGCGCTTCAGTGCGGCCACTGCCGTGGTATCGACGCCGGTGTACGTGCCGCCCGACAGCACGATGGTGGTGTAGCGGTCCAGCGGCACTTTGCCCAGCTGTTGCGGGTCCAGCTTGCTGGCCGGCAGATGCAGCTGCTGATCGAGCAGGAACCAGGCCGAACCGATTTCGGTGGCGGCCACACCCTCGCCCATCACCAGCGCGACGGCGGGCTTGCGCAGCGCCTTGACACCGTCACTGCCGAGGTCGATGCCCTCGCGGCTGCGGCCGCTCGCCAGCGAGTGCACCTGCACACCGGCGTCGCGTGCGGCGGCGGTCACCGCCTCGAGCAACGCCGCATCCTGCAACGGTTGACCGGCGACCGGAATCACCAGGCTGCCAGCAGCGAAGTTGACCTCGCCCTGTGCGGTCGCTGTGGTGAACGACTGGAACGCCGCACGCGCGCTCAATCCCTTGTCCTGCAGCGCGGCCAACGCACGCCCGGCCTTGTAGTCGCGCCAGTCGATGGCATAGGCGAACCCGGCCTGGCCACCCAGCACCGCGCCCTGCGCTGCCGGCACCGCAGTCACGCGCGCGCCGCCTTCGATACGGCTGCGGCTGCCGGCGAAGGCCACGCCATACGCGGGTGCGATCGCATAGCTGGTGCTGCCGTAGAATACATCCCCCTTGATCGCCGGTGTCTCGGCAAAAATCGAATGCACCAGGCGGAACTGCGCCTGCTGCACCGGCACCACGTAGGCGCTGCCCGCTTCGAAGTGTTGCCCATCGACACTGACTGCACGATCCAGCGCGCGCACCTCGATGCGATGCAGCAGCAACAGTTCCAGCAGGCGCCGGGTCAATGCAGGGTCATGCGCATCACCGAACACGAAGCTCTTCACCGGCTGCTGCGCGGCCTGCTTCAGCGCGCTCTGGAAGAACTGCTTCTGCAGGTCGAACAGCCCGCTGCGCTCGCTCACCGCGCCGCGCACTGTACCCAGACCGGTAGCGACCTGATTGCGGATGGTGAACGGGAAGGTCAACAGGCCGTTCACTGATTCCTGCACGCGGCCGCGCGAACTGGCCTGTTCAACGGTGACGCCCACTGCACCATGGAAGTCCGGATAGGTTGAGCCGTAGACCGGCGAGAAGTTGTCGAAATTCTCGCCGGTGTAGTACAGCGACCCCAACGCATCCAACGCCTGCGCGTGGTACTTGGCCAGGGTCTTGTTGAACTCGTACGAAGCCGGCGGAATCAGCGGGCTGTGCATGCTCTTCGGCGAGGGCTCGAAGTAGTAGGTACTGTCCTTGCCCATCTCGTGGAAGTCGATCTGCACGTTCGGGTACCACTGGTGGAACACCTCCACCTTCGGCCGCGAATCCTGCTGGGTCAGGGCAAGCCAGTCACGGTTGAGATCGGTGAAGTAGTGGTTGGTGCGGCCCTGCGGGAACGGCTCGACGTGCTCCTTGTCGGCCGGGTCGGCCGAGGCTGGATCGGAGGCCCACGCGTTGTGCCAGTTGGCCGCACGATCACGGCCATCCGGGTTCTGCGCCGGGTCGAACAGCACCACCGCCTGCTGCAGCCACTGCTGGGTTTCGGCACTACGACTGGCCACAAGGTAGTAGGCGGTCAACATCGCCGCCTCGGCACTGGAGGTCTCGTTGCCATGCACGCTGTAGCCCAGCCACACCACCACCGGGCTGTCACCGGCGGCGCTGCGCGGCTGCGCCGGATCGGCCAGGGTCGCGTGCTGCTGGCGGATCTGTTCCAGCCGCGCATGATTGCCTGCAGCGGTGACGGTGGCGATCAGCAACGGGCGACCTTCATAGCTGCGGCCGATCTCGCGCACGCTGATCTTGTCCGAGCGTTTCGCCAGTTCCTGGAAGTACGCCACCAGCTGGTCGTGCCGGGTGTAACGGCTGCCGATCGGGTAGCCGAGAAACTGCTCGGGCGTGGGCACCGATGCATCGAACGCCGCTGCGTCGCTGACCTGCGGGAAGAAGTAGGCGCTCTGCGCCTGCGCCGGCTGCGGCGAGGACAGTGCGGTGGCGGCGGCAAGCAGCAACGGAAGAACGGCATGGCGATGCAAGGACACGGTGACTCCCCTGGAACACAACGGCAGACGATCGCGCGGCCGGTCCCTTCAGTTGACCGGCCGCGGCAGATGGATCAGAAGCGATAGTCGAAGCCCAGCGTGAAGTAGCGGCCACGCAGGTCGTACTGACTGAAGTCGTACGGCGCGCGGATGCCCGGGAACGAGGCGTCGTACGGCGGCGTCTTGTCGGCCAGGTTCTGCACCTTGGCGTACACGGTCAGCTTGTCGATGCCGGTGTAGGCCAGGTACAGGTCGTACTGGCTGTAGCTGCCGACCTGCTGC
The DNA here is from genome assembly GCF_059416125.1 of Stenotrophomonas sp. GW821-FHT09E08. Lineage (NCBI taxonomy): Bacteria > Pseudomonadati > Pseudomonadota > Gammaproteobacteria > Lysobacterales > Lysobacteraceae > Stenotrophomonas > Stenotrophomonas sp. GW821-FHT09E08. Next base: position 59,594 of record NZ_JBWKOO010000011.1, on the reverse strand, counting down.
TGCACGGCCTTGGCGGCGGTGCTGGCTTCCTGGCGATAGCTGCTGGTGTAGTACCAGGTCACCGCCGCGTTGAAGTCGCCGTACTTCCAGTCCAACGTGGTGGTCGCCTTGTCCTTGGGCAGGGTCGCGCCCAGGTTGCTGCCCGCATAGTCCACCAGCGGGCCACCGACCACGGTCGGGCGACGGTAATCGCGCACATGGGTATAGGCCGAAGACACGGTGAAGTCACCGAACGCAGCGGTCGGGATGCGCTGGCGCAGTTCGACATCGATGCCCGAAGTCTTCAACTCGCTAAGGTTCTGGTAGCGGTTGTAGACCGCCTGCAGCTTGCCGCGCTCGTCGCGCTGCACCGCACCGGCGACATTGTCGTTGACCAGGGTCTGGGTGTTGTTGGTACCGACCAGGTTGTCCAGCTGGATGCGGTAGTAGTCCACGCTCAGGTTGGTATTGGCCCACGGCGACAGCACCACGCCGAAGTTCAGGCTCTTGGTCCGCTCCGGCTTCAATTCGTTGTTGCCAACGGTGAAGAAGGTCGGGTTCTGCCGCGAGCCAGGCACGTCCGGATCACGCGGATCGACCACGCTGCCGTAGGCGATGCTGGTGCTGTTGGAGTTCTCAGACAGCGATGGCGCACGGAAGCCCTTCGACGCCGAGGCACGCACCAGCAGGAAGTCCAACGGCTGCCAACGCAGCCCGATCTTCGGCGAGAACGCATCGCCGAAATCATCGTAGTGATCGGCGCGCGCGGCGGCGGACAGCTCCAGCGTCGAGGCCAGCGGCACGTTCACTTCGGCGTAGGCCGCACTGACCTGGCGTTTGCCGTGCACTTCGGCAATGGCCGGGCGCACCTGCAGGCCGGCATCGATCTGCCACGGGTTGTTGGAGTCGAGCTTCTCGCGGCGCCACTCGGCACCGGCAGCGAAACCGATCTCGCCGGCCCAGGTATGGCCGAGGCTGCCGGAGATCTTCGCGTCGATGCCCTGCAGCTTGGACTCGGCCGGACGCAGCGTGGCGATGTTGATCGAGTCACGCACCGACTGCGGCGTCGCGGCCGGATTCAGCAGGTTGTAACTGCCGGTGGCCAGCGCATCGGCCAGCGCCCAGCGGTTGGCGAAGCCGCCGGAGACGGTTTCGCGCTCGCTGCTGCGCGCGCCGAACGCCGCCACTTCCCAGTCCCACTTCGCGGTGGTGCCACGCAGGCCGAACACGCCGCGGTAGGCGGTGGAGCGGTTGGTCTTGAGGGTGCCGCCGAGGTCGAAGAAGGTGTATTCGATCGGGATCGCACGGCCGTACGGGTTGTACGGATTGTTGGCCGGCAGCAGCGACGACACCGGCTCGGCCAGGCCACTGTCCGCGTTCAGTGCGAAGCGGCCACTCTCCAGGGTGAAGAAGGGGCTGCTGCCGAACCACGCGGTGCTCTTGATCTGGCTGTACAGCACTTCGCCGAAGGCTTCGACGTTGTCGTTCAGGCGGAAGGTACCGTTGGCATAGGCCTGGTAGCGCTTGGTCGAAGGGATCAGCGTGGTGAACGGCGCTTGGTTGAAACCGCAGGTATCACCGGCCAGGCCGTCGATCGGCGCGCTGGCAACGCGGGTGGTGCCGGTGGGGCAGTTGCCGTTGGCATCGAGCATCGGCACGGAGGTGCCATTGACCAGATAGCGCGCGCCCTTGGCCGACCAGCCGTTCCAGCGGCCGCCGGGCTTGTCGGTGTAGATGCCGCTCTTGGTCAGGTTGCGCTCGTCCTGGTCCAGTCGCTCGCGGTTGTAGCCCTGCAGGCTGAAGAGGATGTTGTAGCCGTCCTTGTCGATGTCGCCCAGGCCACCAACGAACTTCAGGTTCTGCTCGTGCAGGCCGCCCTGGTCGGCGCCGCCGAAGCTGCCACCGATCTCGGCGCCTTCGAAGTTCTGCCGGGTGATGATGTTGACCACGCCGGCCACGGCGTCGGAGCCGTACACCGCCGAGGCACCGTCCTTGAGCACTTCGATGCGCTCGACTGCGACCAGCGGCAGCGCGTTGAGATCGACGAAGGTGTCGGACAGGCCGCCAGCGGGGAAGCCATAGTTGGCCAGGCGGCGGCCGTTGAGCAGCACCAGCGTGTTCTTCTGCGAAAGACCGCGCAGGCCGATGCCGGCCGAGCCGGAGGCCCAGCCGTTGTTGGTGGTTTCGTTGCTGGCGTTGCCGGTATTGGCCGAGATCGAACGCAGCACGTCGGCCACGGTGGCCTTGCCGGTCTGTTCCAGCTGCTGGCGACCGATCACCTGCACCGGGTTTGAGGCCTCGGTATCGGCACGTTTGATGTTGGAACCGGTGACGCGGACGGCAGCGAGGGTGCTGGCTTCGCCACTGGCGGCGGCGGAGGTTTCGGCGGCGGCGGACAAAGGCGCGGCCAGAGCGACGGCCAGGGCCGCCACGAGCAGGGTGTGCTTGGGCATGACGATGTGGGGGAGGTGGTAAGGGCGACGAAGTTCCGCAGTAATCCATGCCTGGCCGGGGGCGACCAATAACATCTCTTCATACGGATATAAGAGAAACTATCATCTCTTCATCCGGATGGAAAGAATTTCTTCACCGGGACCCAACATCCGCTCAGGCTCGCTGCCCGCGTGCGGCGTACAATCGCGCCATGGAAATCTTCAAAGTCTTCATGCTCGAGGCGGCGCACCGCCTCCCCAACGTGCCGCCGGGGCACAAGTGCGCGCGCCTGCATGGCCACTCGTTCCGGGTGGAACTGAAGGTCGAGGGCGAGCCCGGCGCGCAGACCGGCTGGATCATGGATTTCGGCGACGTGAAGGCGGCCTTCCAGCCGATCTACGACCGCCTGGACCATCACTACCTCAATGACATCCCCGGCCTTGAGAACCCGACCAGCGAGAACCTGGCGGTGTGGATCTGGAACGAACTCAAGCCCAGCCTGCCGGCGCTGAGCGAGATCACCGTGCACGAAACCTGCACCTCCGGCTGCCGCTACCGCGGCCCGACGACCTGATCAACCCATTGATCTGAAAGGTGTTTCAAAGGCGCCTTGGGCGCCTTTGTTATTTTTGTTGCATTGCCGCATCAACGGCGTATGCTGCATTGCATCAAGCCACTCCCTGATGCCCCCATGGCCTCCGCCTTCAGCGATCGCTTCAGTGATGCCACCCGCCAGCTCGCCGCCGCGGCAACGCGCGCGAACCGGTTGGCGTTGGAGAACGCGGAAAGCATGTTCGGGGTGCAGCTGAAGGCAATGGAACGCAACCTGACCGCGACCGGCGGCTGGCTCGGCGAGCTGGCCCGCAGTGACGACGCGGCCGGGGTGCTCAACAAGGGCGCACAGCTGTGGCAGGACAACCTGCAGCGGCTGGGCCAGGCCCAGCAGGACGTGGTCGGCCTCGGCCTCCAGGCCGGCAAGGCCTGGTCCGAACTGGTGCAGGGCTACAACCAATCAACGGCGGACGCGAACGGCAACAGCCACTGACGCGACGCAACGCTCATTGCATGGGTCCCTCCCCCCATGCAATCCGGACCCGGCAGATCCCTCCCTCTGCCGGGTCTTTTTTTGCCTGGCGTCTGAGTTACGAAGCGCGCCTTCGTCCGGATTCGCCGCGAACTGATGGGCCCCGCCGGGGTGGGCAGGGGCTTGGGCAGATGTCCCCCGGCGCCGGCCGTTGGCCGTCACCTCCTCCTTTACTTTGCCCAGACCCCTCCCCGCCCCGACGAGGCTCGGCTTGCGATGAGTAAAGCGCAGCGCTCGCGGCAGCCTTTCAATGAGGCGCCGGAGGACATTCGTACGCAAGGGTATCCGCGCCGCGCCATGCAGATTGAACCCGCCGCTCGCGATGCAGGAACGGCTCAGCGCCCGCGGTCACCGTGCCAGTGCTGGTGCCACGCCTGGAACATCAGCACGTTCCACAGGTGCGTGTGCCACTTGCGCTCACCCCGCAGGAAGGCCTCCCAGATGCCGCGCACGCGTACTGCATCGAAGCAGCCCTGGTTGCGCAGCAGCTGCGGGTCCAGCAGCGCCTCGGCCCAGTCGCGCAACGGACCGGCCAGCCAGCGTGCCATCGGAGGGCCGAAGCCGCGCTTGGGGCGGTACACCAGCGGTTCCGGCAGGTAACGCGCCAGCAGGTGTTTGAGGATCCGCTTGTGCTCACCGTCGTGGTATTTCAAATGCTGCGGCAGGCGCCAGGCCAGGCGCACCACCTCCATGTCCAGCAGCGGCGCACGTGTCTCCACGCCGGCCGCCATGCCGGCACGGTCGACCTTGGCGAGGATGCCCTCGGCCAGGTCCATGCGGAAATCCAGCAGCTGGATGCGCGCTTCAGCCGGCAGCGCGGTGTCCTGCTGCTGGAAGATCGTCATTGGTTCGCGCGCGCCCAGCACCACCTGTGCCGGCTGCCGCCAGCGGGTGACGCGCTGCAGGTAATGACCTTCCACGTCATTGGCGGCAACCTCGGCCACCAGCGCGCGCCAGCCACCGAGGCGCCCACGTTCGACGTTCATGCGGTTGCCGCTGCGCCGCGCCAGGTCACGCACCCAGTCCGGCAGGCCACCGCAAAGGCGTGCGTTACGCAGTGCGCGGCCATAGCTGGGATGGCCGAAGAACAGCTCATCGCCACCGTCGCCGGTCAGCGCCACCGGCTTGCGCGCGCCCAGCAGCTCGCTGGCCAACAGGGTCGGCAGCTGCGAGGCGTCGGCAAATGGCTCACACCAGACCTGAGGCAGCCGCTGCAGCAGGTCCAAACCCTGCCGCGCGTCCATACGGTGCAGGTGATGCTGCACGCCCAGGTGGCGCGCGACCTGCGAGGCCCAGTCGCTCTCATCGTGGCCCGGATCGTCGAAGCCCACCGTCCATGCCTCGATCGGCAGCGTCGACTGCGCCTGCATCATTGCCGTCACCAGTGAGGAGTCGGTGCCGCCGGACAGGAACGCGCCGCAGGCCAGCGGCGAATGCATGCGTGAAGCAATGGCCTTCTGCAGTACTGCTTCGAGCTGGTCGGTGGCCTGTTCCAGGCTGGGTGCGGGGTACAAGGGTTCCTGCAGCGCGCTGTGCATCGCATCGCGTGCGCACCAGTAGCGCGAACCACCCTGCGCGGCCTGGCTGGATCCACCGGCGGCGTGGTCGTTCAGGTCGATACGCAGCATCGCGCCGGCCACCAGCTTATGGATGCCGCGGTAGATGGTGTGCGGCGCCGGGACATAGTCGTGGCGCAGCAGCAGGCTCAGCGCATCCTGGTCGATGCTCGGCGCGAAACCGGCGAACGCCTGCAGCGCCTTCAGTTCGGAGGCGAACAGGAACTGGCCCTGGTACCAACCGTAGTACAGCGGCCGCTCGCCTACCGGGTCACGTGCCAGCCACAGCACGCGCGACTCGCGGTCCCACACACTGAAACCGAACGCGCCCTCGATACGCGACAGCGCCCGCTCCACGCCCCACTCGACAATTGCCTGCAGCAGCAGCCGTGCATCGCTGCAGCTGCGCGGCAGATCGCGCAGCTGCGACTGCAGGTCAGCCCGGTTGTACAGGCGACCGTCCAGGCACAGCACGTAACGGCCACAGTCCGAACTCAGCGGCTGCAGCGGGGTGTCGGTCGGCGCCCGGCAGTGGCCCAGCGCCAGGCCAGCCTCGGCATCGGTCCAGTAACCAATGCGGCCACGGCCACGTTGCTGCAGGGCGCGAAGCATCGGCGCCAGCTGCTGCAGCAGGTGCTCGTCCTCGGCCGGCGGCAGCCAGGCGCCGACCACGCCGCTCATCGGATACCCCCGCAATGGCGGCGGCGGGACAGGTTCGGCAGGGAGAAGGCAGCGGGCGACATGAGGACGGCACGCGGAACGGAGGAGACTCCATGCTCGGCCCGGCCCCTGCCCCGCGTCAGTCGCTTTGCTGTCAGCGATGGTCACCGGACGTATCACAAAGGTAACGTTTTGTAACGGCAACAAGCTATGCTGGACGCCAAGTTGTTGCCAGGCCTGAGGCCCGGCCCGCGCGCCAGCAACCCCGGCTGAATGGCGCCCGCCCCCAGGACCCGGGCGGCCCGATGGCTGGGATAGCATCGCCGCGCTCGTGCCGTGGCGGTACGTACGCCCCACGGAGGCCTTGAAAATGCTGGATATCGTACTGGTCGAAGACGATGCCCGCCTCGGTACGATGGTCAGCGACTATCTGCAGCGGCATGGCTACCAGGTCGCCCACGAGCGCAGTGGCGAACGCGCGGTGGCCCGGATCCTGGCCGAAAAGCCCGCCCTGGTCCTGCTGGATGTCGGCCTGCCCGACCAGGATGGTTTCGAAGTGTGTCGGCAGATCAGGCCCCACTATGACGGCATCATCTGCGTGCTGACCGCGCGTACCGACAACATCGACCAGGTGCTCGGGCTGGAACTGGGCGCCGATGACTACATCGGCAAACCGATTGAACCCCGGGTGCTGCTGGCGCGCCTGCGTGCCCATCTGCGCCGCCACCGCCGGGTCGAGCCGCGTGACGGCAGCCTGCGCTTCGGCGAGCTGAACATCGACCCGTCCACCCGTAACGTGCACCTGCAGGGCAGCCTGCTGGAGCTGACCACCGCCGAGTTCGACCTGCTGTTCCTGCTGGCCAGCAACGCCGGGCAGATCCTCGACCGCGATGCGCTGCTGCGCGGCCTGCGTGGCATCGCCTTTGACGGCCTGGACCGTTCGATCGATGCGCGCATTTCGCGCCTGCGCCGCAAACTGGGCGACAACCCGGAACAGCCGGAACGGATCAAGACCGTCCGCGGCCGCGGCTACCTGTTCAGCCGCTCGGCATGGGGATGAAGCGCACGCCCTCGGCGATGCGCGGCCACGCCTTCCACTTCCTGCGCTATGGCATCGGCTTCCTGGTCGCCCACCTGCTGCTGATCGTGCTCGGCCTGTGGGCCTGGGACGCCCTGCTGGAAGACCGCACCGAGGCCGGCCTGCAGGCCGAGATGCGCGGTACCCACTCGCTGCTGCAGCACCGTTTCGCCGAGACACCGCGCGACCAGTGGCCCGCGCTGGCGCGTGAACTCGACGCTGATTTCGCCTATGCGCTGCGCATGCTGCCACTGGCCGAGGCAGTGAAGGAACTGCCAGCCAGCCAGCGTCCCGCCTTCAACAACGGCCGCGTGCAGATCGACCTGGAACACATGCGCAGCCTGCAGCGGATCGGCGACAGCGACTATGCGGTGATGCTGGGACCGTTGGACGAAGCGCTACCCGATGAGGGATGGCAGGACAGCGAAGTGTCCGGCGTGGCGATCCTGCTGCTGATCCTGATGGTGGCCGTAGCCCTGCCGATGTACGTGATGGTCTACCGCCTGTGGCGCGATGTGTCGCAGCTGGCACAGGCCGCGCGGCAGATGCGCGACGGCCAGCTGGATACGCGTGCGCCGCGTGCCGGTACCGCGCTGGTGCGGCCGCTGGCCAATGCCTTCAACCACATGGCCGAGCAGCTGCAGCAACTGCTGGAGAGCCAGCGCGTGCTGGCACAGGCGGTGGCGCATGAAGTGCGCACACCGTTGGCACGGATGCGCTTCGGCCTGGCCGATCTGGAGGACACCGCGCTCGACGAGATCCAGCGCGATGCGCTGGGTGGCCTGCGCACCGACGTTGACCGGCTGCAGCACCTTACCGATGCCGGTGTCGAGTACGCCGCGCTGGGCCGCTGCCATCAGCTGACCCGCCAGCGCCTGCAGCTGGCCGCGCTGGTGCGCGGCGTTGTGGCCCAGTTCGCACCGCTGCCGATGCCGGTGCAGCAGGTGCTCTCACCTACCGGCCTGGTCAACGTCAACCGGCACATGCTGGAACTCGCGTTGCGAAACCTGCTCGGCAATGCCTTGCGTTATGCGCGGCGGCAGATCCGCATCGCCAGCACGGTCAACGACGGCTGGCTGTGCCTGCAGGTGGAGGACGACGGCCCGGGCATTGCGCCCGAACTGCGCGGCCAGGTGCTGCAGCCGTATGTGCGGCTGGATCCGGGCAGCCCCGGTTTCGGTCTCGGCCTGGCACTGGTGCAGGTGGTGGCCGACAAGCATGGCGGCCACGTCGAGGTAACCGATTCAGAGCTGGGCGGTGCCTGTATCCGCCTGCACCTGCCGTTGGAAACCGGCGGCATCGTGGAGTGCGAAGCGGCCTGCTAGGCCGCTGGTTCCGCACGCGGCAAGGCAAACACGAACAGCGCGCCACGCTCACTGTCGCGCAGTTCGATGCGGCGGCCATGCAGCTGCACGATCCGCTGCACGATCAGCAGGCCAAGCCCACCGTTCTCGCCACGCCGTGCGCCCAGCGCGGCCGGCGCCTGGAACAACTGCGCTCGCAGCGCCGCTGCCACGCCGGGACCATCATCGGCCACGCTCACCTCGATGCTATCCGCGGTCGCACGCAGGCACACTTCGATCCGGCCACCTTCCGGTGCGTGCCGCAATGCATTGTCGAGCAGGTTGGTCAGCACCCGCTCGACCAGGCCCAGGTCGGCACGTACCAGCGGCAGGCCCGGCGGGAATTCCGCGTGCAGGCGCTGGTTGCGCGCCTGCGCGGCCAGCTCGAACTTCTGCAGTACGTCCTGCAGCAGTTCCGGCAGCGCGAACACTTCCCACTCCAGGCGCACTTCGCCGTGCTCCAGCCGCGCCAGCTCGAACAGCGCGCGCGCCAGCCGACCAACCTTGGCGCTCTGTGCAAGCGCGATACCGAGGTACCGGCGGCGCTCGTCCGGCGACAGCGTGGCGTCCTTCAGCGCCAGCGTTTCCAGGTAGCCATGCAGCGACGACAACGGCGTACGCAGGTCGTGCGAGATGTTGGCGACCAGCTCGCGGCGCTGCAGGTCCTGCTGGCGCAGCTGCTGCCATTGTTCACCCAGCCGCTGCGCCATCTGCGCATGCGCATGTTCAAGGATCACCAGTTCGTCGCGCTCGCCTGGGCGCAGCGGCTCGGGTGGCGGCAACGGTGTCGGCGCATCGATGTCGAAGGCCTGGATGCGCCGGGTAAGCCGCCGCAGCGGACGGGTCACCCAGTAGAACGCCACCAACCCGGCCAGCAGGCCGAGGCTGCCAACCAGCATCACCGACCACCAGGTGGTGTTCCACTGGCTGCCGGCCGCGAGGTCGTCGGCGAGCATCTGCCGGTGTTCGCCGACCAGCACCACGTACACGTAGCCGGCCTGGCGACCCTGCACGATCAACGGTGCGGCGCTGAACACCTTGCGGCCATCAGCGCTGCGCGGGTCATCGCCGAGGATCGGCAGCGGCGCACCGGCCAGCAGGCGGCGCAGCGGTGCCACGTCCACCTTGTTGCGCACCAGATGGCCGCTGGGCGCATCGTGGCCGAGAATGCGGCCCTGATCGTCCAGCAGGTACACCTCGACGCTGGGATTGACCGCCATCAGCTGGCCGAACAGCGCGCGTACCGCCGCATCGCGCATGCCACTGGTGTCCATCAGTTCGCTGCGCTGGGCGATGTGTTCGGCCAGGCCCAGCGACAACCGCTGCACCACCTCCTGTTCGTGACGGGTATTGGCACGCATCTGCAGCGCCAGCAGCGCCATGCAGCACATCAGCATCAGCGCGGCGATCACCGCTGCCAGCTTCTGCCACAGATTGGGCTTGATCATGCCACCGCTCCGGTCGGGTCGACCAGCTTGTAGCCGCGGCCCCACACCGTCAGCAGCCGCCGCGGGTTGGCCGGGTCCGGCTCGATCTTGCTGCGCAGGCGGTTGATGTGGGTATTGACCGTATGCTCGTAACCATCGTGCTGGTAACCCCAGACCTGGTTGAGCAGTTCCATGCGCGCGAACACCTGGTCCGGGTGGCGTGCGAAGAACAGCAACAGGTCGAATTCGCGCGGGGTCAGTTCCAACGCGTTGCCATCCACCGAGGCGGTGCGCGCGACCGGATCCAGCTGCAGCCCACCCAGCTCGATCGCGCCAGCATCGATACGTGCGCTCTGCGCCATCGCCTCGGCGCGGCGCAACAGGGCGCGCACCCGTGCCACCAGTTCCGGCATCGAGAAGGGTTTTGCCAGATAGTCGTCCGCGCCCAGTTCCAGGCCGACAATGCGCTGGGTCTCGCTGCCGCGCGCGCTGATGATGATGATCGGCACGTAGCGCGCCATCGCGCGTGCACGCTGGCACACCTGCAGGCCGTCCACGCCTGGCAGCATCACATCCAGCACCAGAGCATCCCATGGGCCGTCCTGCTCGAGCAGGCGCAGGCCGGCGTCTCCGCTGGCAGCATGGGCGACGTCATAGCCTTCGTCAGCCAGGTGCATGCGCAGCAGGTCAGCGATGTGGGCATCGTCTTCGACGATCAGCACGCGTTTGGTCGACATCGGCAGCTCGGGGCCAGTGGGGAGGCTGCCCGCATTGTGGCGCGGGACGGCCGCCGATACCTCACGAAAAATTGAATCCTGCGTGAGGATTCGTTGACCCGGGCGGGCGCAGCATGGCCCCGTCGCCCCTTCCCGGAGTCCGCCATGTCCCTCACCCGCCGCCATCTGCTGGGCCTGGGCGGTGTTGCCACCGCCGCCGGCCTGCTTGGCCTGGGGGCCTGCAGCCGCGCTGCCCCGGCCGCCGCCGAAGCGCGCCCGTCGCGACAGTTCGAGGTGATGCACAGCGATGCCGACTGGCGCCAGCGACTGACCCCGGCGCAGTACGCGGTGCTGCGCCAGCAGGCCACTGAGCGCCCGTACAGCAGCCCGCTCAACAAGGAACATCGGCAAGGCACCTTCGCCTGCGCCGGCTGTGCGCAGCCGCTGTTCTCTTCCTCCACCAAGTTCGAGAGCGGCACCGGTTGGCCCAGCTTCTGGGCACCGCTGCACAACGCCATCGGCGAAGACCGCGACGTCACCTTCGGCATGCTGCGGGTAGAGGTGCACTGCCGCCGCTGCGGTGGTCACCTCGGCCATGTGTTCAACGACGGCCCGCGTCCGACTGGACTGCGCTACTGCATGAACGGTGCGGCGATGGTGTTCGTTCCCGGCGCCACTGATGGCACCGCCGATGGCTGGCGGGTGCCGGTCGGTTCTTCCTCTGCTTCCGGAGCCTGACGATGCTGCTGTTGCTGCTTGCCTACCTCGGGGGCGCGCTGACCCTGCTCAGTCCCTGCATCCTGCCGGTGCTGCCGTTCGTGTTCGCACGCGCCGACCGTCCATTCCTGCGCAGCACGCTGCCGTTGCTGCTGGGCATGGCGCTCACCTTCACCGTGGTCGCCAGCCTGGCCGCCGTGGGCAGCCAATGGGTGACGCAGGCCAACCAGGTCGGGCGCTGGATCGCCCTGCTGCTGATGGCGCTGTTTGCCGTGGCGCTGCTGTGGCCACGACTGGCCGACCATCTGCTGGCGCCGTTCCAGCGTGTGGGTGCACGCTTGAGCGCACGCGCCGATGCCGCGGACGCCGCAGGACGTGGCGGCGCATGGACCTCGCTGCTGATCGGCGTCGCCACCGGTCTGCTGTGGGCGCCCTGTGCCGGTCCGATTCTTGGCCTGGTGCTGACCGGTGCCGCGCTGCACGGTGCCAGCGTCGGCACCAGTACCCTGCTGCTTGCCTATGCATTGGGTGCGATCACTGCGCTGGCGTTGGCGGTGTGGGTCGGCGGCCGCGTGTTCCGTGCGCTGCAGGCGCGGCTCGGCCTCGGCGACGCACTGCGCAAGGTGCTGGGCGTGGCCGCACTGCTGGCTGTGGTGGCGATCGGCCTGGGCTGGGACACTGGCCTGCTGACCCGCCTGTCCACGGTCAGCACCGCGCGCATCGAGCAGGGCCTGCTGGACGCCGTGCCCGGTGCGCAGCCGGCGGCACCGCCGATGATGATGATGGCTGGCCCCAATGCGGGTGCAGATGCACCGCTGCCAGTGGAAGGCACCCTGCCCGCACTGGACGGTGCCACGGGTTGGCTCAACAGTCCGCCGCTGACCGCGCAGCAGCTGCGTGGCAAGGTGGTGCTGGTCGACTTCTGGACCTACTCCTGCATCAACTGCCTGCGCGCGATGCCGTTCGTGCACGAATGGGAACGTCGCTACCGTGACCATGGGCTGGTGGTGATCGGCGTACACACGCCGGAGTTCGCCTTCGAACGCAACCCGAGCAACGTGATGAAGGCGGTGCAGGAACTGAAGGTCGAGTACCCGGTGGCGCTCGACAACCAGTACACGATCTGGCGCGCGTTCAACAACCGCTACTGGCCGGCGCAGTACTTCGTCGATGCACAGGGCAACATCCGCGGCCACCAGTTCGGCGAGGGCAACTATGCACGCTCGGAGCAAGTGATCCGCCGGCTGCTGACCGAAGCCGGGCAGACCAACCTGCCACCACCGGCCGACCCCGCCGCAGCCGACCTGCAGGGCGTGGCCGTGCAGGCCGACATGAGCAACCTGCGCTCGCCGGAGACCTATCTGGGCCACGCGCGTGCCGAGCAGTTCGCCTCACCCGGCGGCCAACGCAGCGATAGCCCGTTCGACTACACGCTGCCAACCACCCTGGCACTGAACCAGTGGGGCCTGTCCGGACGCTGGACCGTCACCGACGAGGCCGCGCAGCTGCAGCAGGCCGGTGGCCGCATCGCCTTCCAGTTCCACGCGCGGGACCTGCACCTGGTGCTGGCACCGATCCAGGACGGCACGCCTGTACGGTTCCGCGTGTGGCTGGACGGCAAGCCGCTGACCGCTGCCGATGCCGGCAGCGATGTCGGTGCCGATGGCAGCGGCGTGGTCAATGAGCACCGTTTGTACCAGCTGGTTCGCCAGCGCGGCACGGTCGGCCCGCACCGCTTCGAGATCGAATTCCTCGACACGGGCGTGCAGGCCTACGCCTTCACCTTCGGTTGAAACGGGAGCACACGATGAAACTCTCTTTTGAACAAGGTATCGCCGCCGGTGTCGCCGGCCTGGTGGCTACTGCATTGATCGCTGGCGTGCTGCTGGTCGACCACGGTGCAGTCGCGGCACCGCTGGAAGCCAGCGCGCAGGCCAAGGCATTACCGGCGCCCAGCGGCGACGCCGCGTTCCGCGATGACGCCACCCACGCCAGCGTTGTGTTTGCCGGCGGTTGCTTCTGGGGCGTGCAGGGCGTATTCCAGCACGTCAAAGGCGTGAGCAATGCAGTGTCCGGCTACATCGGCGGCAGCGCCGCCGATGCACGCTATGAGCGGGTCAGCAGCGGCCAGACCGGTCATGCCGAGGCGGTGAAGATCGACTACGACCCACGCCAGGTCAGCTATGGGCAGCTGATGCAGGTGTTCTTCTCGGTGGTGCACGACCCGACCCAGCTCAACCGCCAGGGGCCGGACCACGGCAGCCAGTATCGATCGGCGATCTTCTCTGATGACGCGCGCCAGCAGGCTGCCAGCCGCGCCTACATCGCCCAGCTCGGCCAGGCCGGCAGCTATCGCGCGCCGATCGTCACCCAGCTCGGCAACGGCCAACGTTTCTACCCGGCCGAGAGCTACCACCAGAACTACATGACCAACTACCCGCAGGCGGCCTACATCCGCTACTACGACGCACCGAAGCTGGCCGCGCTGGGCAGGCAGTTCCCGGCGCTGTACCGGCGCGAGGCGGTGCTGGTTCCGATGCGCTGACGGCTCTACACACAAAAAAAAGACGCACGGCCATCCAGCCGTGCGCTTGGGAAGTATCGGCCACGCCCCGATCAGGCCCGTCCGACAACGACATGCTAGGCTCGCCATCATCATGGGTACAGAACCAGATGGCGGGAAGCTCGATGGATACAGATGACCAGAGCGCGATGATCCCACCCCGCTACCAACGGCTGTCGGATGAACTGGCCGAAGCCATCCACGGCGGACGTCTTCCGGTTGGCAGCCGCTTGCCTTCGCTGCGGCAGATGGCGTCGCAGCGCCGGCTCAGCCTGAACACGGTGATCGCGGCCTATCGGCAGCTGGAAGATGCCGGCCTGGTGATTCCGCGGCCGAAGGCCGGCTTCGAAGTTGCGCCGCGGCTGTCGGTTCCGGAACGTTCGCTGCGCGACACTCCGTCCGCACCCACCGCGCCGCTGCAGCAGGTACTGATGGCCCGCGTGCTGGAGGCACAACGCCGCTCCGGTGTGATCGATCTGGCCTTTGCCGGTCCGCGCGGACGCCAGTTCTATCCCGGCGCACAGCTGGCCCGGCACACCGCGCAGGTACTGCGCCACGGTCAGCAGACAGTGGAAACCTACGCGCGCCCGAACGGCTCGCCGCGACTGCTGGCGCAGATCGTGCGGCGCGGTCCGCGCATGGGCCTGCACACCCACAGCGAGCGGCTGCTGCTGACCCACGGCGCGATGGAAGCCCTGCAGCTGGCCTTGCGTGCAGTGACCCAACCCGGTGATGCGGTCGGCATCGAAGCACCGTCCTACTTCAACCTGTACCCATTGCTGGCCAACCTCGGCCTGCAGGCCATCGAGCTGCCCACCCATCCGCAGCACGGGCTGGACGTCGACGCATTGGACGCACTGCTGGAGCACACGCCGCTGGCCGCACTGGTGGTGATGCCGACCGTGCACAACCCGCTGGGCTGCACCATGCCGACAGTGGCCAAGCAACGCCTGGCCGAACTGGTCAACGCGCGCCAGCTGCCACTGATCGAAGATGCGGTGTACGCCGAACTGCAGTTCTGCGAGCCGCCGGCACCGCTGCTGAAGGCGTTTGATCGCGATGGCTGGGTGATGGTGGTCGGTGGTTTCTCCAAGACGCTGGCGCCGGACTACCGCATCGGTTGGCTGGACGGGGGGCGCTTCGCCGAGCGCATCGCACTGCTCAAGTTCCAGTCCACCGGTGGCGAACCGCAGCTGCTGGGCGATGCGGTGGCGGCGTATCTGGAAGCAGGCAGCTACGAACACCACCTGCATCGCATGCGCCGCTTGTACCGCGAACAGGTCGGTCGCCTGCGCCAGCTGGTGGCCGAACACTTCCCGGCCGGCACCCGTGCCACCGAGCCACAGGGTGGCTTCCTGCTGTGGCTGGAACTGCCGGGGGTGGATACCCGCGAACTGTTCGAACGTGCGCTGCAGGAGGACATCGTGTTCATGCCCGGCCAGGTGTATTCGCGCGGCGCGCGCTACCGTCACTGCTTGCGACTCTCATGCTGCCAGACGCTGGATGCGCGCTTCATCGGTGCGGTGGAGCGGCTCGGTGCGATCGCGAAGGAGCTGGCAGCTGCAACACGGTAGTGCCGGCCGCTGGCCGGCAACCTCGGGATCGCCGGGTGGATGCAGTTGCCGGCCAGCGGCCGGCACTACTCAGGGTCACTCGAGCAGATGCGCCGCCAACGCTTCGCCATTCGCCCCCGGAAGGTTGGGCAACCGCCCCCAGCACGGCATCGGCAGGCGCTGCTGCAGCGTGGCGATGTTGTCATCCTGGCGCTGCATCGCCGGGTCGATATGATTGCCGATCCAGCCCAGGCACTCCACGCCGCTGGCCTGCAGTGACTGCGCGGTCAGCCGTGCGTGGTTGACGCAGCCCAGCCGCATGCCGACCACAAGCACTACCGGCAGATGCAACGCACGCACCAGATCGAGCTGGTCCAGCGTGGCCGAGACCGGCGCCAGCCAACCGCCAACGCCCTCCACCACCACGATGTCTGTCTGCGCGCGCAGGCGCTTGAATGCAGCCACGATCGGCGCCAGCTCCACCTGCACGCCGTCCTCGGCAGCAGCCAGCTCCGGCGCCAGCGGCTGCCGCAGCGCATACGGGTTCAGGTCGGCATAGTCCGGCAGCGGCCAGCTGGCCGCCTGCAGCGCCAGCGCGTCCTCGTTGCGCAGGCCCTGTCCCAGATCCTCACTGCCGCTGGCCACCGGCTTCATGCCGACCGCGCGCAGGCCGCGCCGGCGCAGTGCATGCAGCAGCGCGGTGCTGGCCGCGGTCTTGCCGATCTCGGTATCGGTGCCGGTGACGAACAGGGCAGGCGGCAGCGTGGCGGGCAACGGCATCGATAAGCTCCAGCGGGGCAACAGAGCGTGCATTATCGCCGGCCCGGCGCGCTTGCTAGACTGCGGGCATGTTCGCCAATGCCTCGCTTACCGGCAGCAAGCCGGAACAATACGCCCAGCTGCTGGAACAGGCCCGTGGCCTGGTCTACGCCGAGTCCGACCGCATCGCCAACGCGGCCAACCTCTCGGCACTGGTCTACCACGCCCTGCCCGACCTGAACTGGGTGGGCTTCTACCTGTACGACGGCAAAGAGCTGGTGGTCGGTCCGTTCCAGGGCCTGCCGGCCTGCGTGCGCATCCCGCTGGACAAGGGCGTGTGCGGTGCCGCCGCCAGCCAGCGCGTGACCCAGCGCGTGGATGATGTCGATGCCTTCCCCGGCCACATCGCCTGCGATTCGGCCTCGCGCTCGGAACTGGTAGTGCCGTTGCTGCGTGGCGATGAACTGATCGGCGTGTTCGACATCGACAGCCCCAAGGTCGGCCGCTTCGATGCCGACGACCAGGCCGGCCTGGAAGCCATCGCCCGCGTGTTCGTCGAGGCGCTGGGATGAGCGCACCGAAGCTGCGCAACATCGGCCCGAAGAGTGCGGCGTGGCTGCGCCAGGTCGGCCTGCGCAGCCGCGAAGACCTGGTTGCGATTGGTGCCGTGGGCGCCTTCGTCAAGGTCAAGCGCGCAGGCTTCAAGCCCAGCCTGAACCTGCTGTACTCGCTGGAAGGCGCACTGCTGGACTGCCATTGGCAGGAACTGAGCGAGCCGCAGCGCGAGGCGCTGGTGCAGGACTATGAGGCGCGCATTGCCGCACATCCGTTGAAAGCGGCCGGCCCGGCCTCGGGCCCGGTGCATGAGCAGCGCTTCGACACCGATGATGACGCGGAAGACAGCGTGGCCGAGAGCGCCGACGAGGATTGAAGCCTCCGCGTTCCTGGGGATGCCGGCCAGCGGCCGGCACAACCACTGTGATGCGGGATCGGTAGCGCCGGGCCATGCCCGGCGAGTGGGCTCAGGGCTGCTGCAGCTCCAGCAGCTCGCCCACCACACTTACCTCACCGCGTTCCAGCCTCACCCGCAGGCGGGTGCCGTGGTCGATGCGCAAGGCCCAGCACAGCGACATCGGCAGGCCACAGACCTGCGACAGCACCATGCGCAGCGGGCCGCCATGGCTGACCACCAGCGTCGGCACCGGATCGTCATCATCGAGCAGGCGATCCAGCGCGCGCGATGCGCCGCTCGAAGTGGCCCCAGCTTTCACCGTTCGGCGGTGGGTACGCATGCGGATCTGCGTGGAAGGCCGCCAGTGCATCCTCCGGCAGGTCGAACAGCGACTGCCCGTCCCAATCACCGAAATCCAGTTCTTCCCATTCCTCGTCCGCGTCCACGTCCAGCCCGCGCGGGGTGGCCAGTGCCATGGCAGTGTGCAGCGAGCGCAGCCGCGGCGAGCTGATCACCCGCTCCCAAGGAAGCCCGCCGTAGGCCTCGACCAGTTCCTGTGGCAGGCGGGCCAGCTGCGGCGGATCGCTGCGGCCATCAAGGAATTCATCGCGACCATTGCCGGCGTGGCGGACCAGGTCGAGGATCATGCGTGCGTCCCATGCGGGCGACGCAGGTACAACGGAAAACGGGCGGACATCGGCAACTGCACCACGGGATCTGAGGGGCCATTCTAAGGGCAGTCGAGCAAGCTCGACGCTACGCGCTGCCTGCGATGCCGTAGACTGCGCGCACTTCCAGGTGACCTGCGGCCATGGCCGGCAGGTTGAAACGGGAAGCCGGTGACGCGTGATTCCACGCCATGCCGGCGCTGCCCCCGCAACGGTAAGCACGTCAGTTCCAGGCAAGACCGCCACTGTGCCGCAGGCATGGGAAGGCGCCTGGACGGTGGCCTCGCGCCACCTGGCGGCAAGCCCGGAGACCGGCCCGGAAGCCTCAGGTCGCGATGCGGTGGGCATGGCGCTGGATGACGCGGCCTGTGCTGCGGCATCGGCGCGTGCCAGCCTTCGCGGCTCCTCCCCTTCGCCACGCGGGCGTGCGTGGCACCTGGAGTCCCCCATGAAGCTGCAGTCCCGAATGCTGTCCCTGGCCGTGCTGGCCGCCCTGCCCGCGCTGGCCCAGGCCGCCGATGACACCACCGCGCTCGACCAGATCCTGGTCACCGCCACCCGCACCCCCATCGCCCTGCAGGACAGCATCGCGCCGGCGCAGGTGATCGACCGCGCGCAGATCGAATCCAGCCAGGCCACCTCGCTGCAGGAACTGCTGCGCGGCCGTGCCGGCATCAACCTGACCAACTCCGGCGGCCTCGGCAAGCAGAGCTCGCTGTTCCTGCGCGGCACCAACTCGGGCCACACCGTGGTGCTGGTCGATGGCGTGCGCATCAACAGTGCCGACCTCGGCCTGGCCATGTACCAGGACCTGCCACTGGCGCAGATCGAACGCGTCGAAATCGTACGCGGCCCGCAGTCAAGCCTGTACGGTGCCGATGCCATCGGCGGCGTGATCCAGATCTTCACCCGCCGCAACCAGGGCGACTTCGCCCCGCACTTCCAGCTCGGTGGCGGCAGCAACGGCCTGCGCGAAGCCAGCGGCGGCATCGGCGGTGGTACCGAGCGCGGCTGGTTCGGCGCTGACATCGCCTACCAGCACTCCGACGGCATTGATGCCTGCCGCGGCTCGGCTACGCTGTTCGCCGGCTGCTTTGCCGACGAACACGACCGCGACGGTTACCGCAACCTGTCCAAGAGCCTGCGCGGTGGCTACAGCTTCAACGACCAGTGGACCGTGGAAGCCAGCGCACTGCGCGCCGACGGCAAGAACCACTACGACGGTTACTACAACTACTCCGAAACCCGCCAGCAGGTGCTGGCCGGCAAGGTGCGCTACACCCCGTCCGAACGCCTGGCATTCACCGCCAATGTCGGCCGCAGCGACAACGAGTCGGACAACTTCGGCGCACCGGGTGTGTTCGGCAGTGCACAGACCCATCGCAACAGCGCCTCGCTGCAGGGTGACATCACGCTGGCCGAGGCCCAGCTGCTGAGCACCGGCGTGGACTGGAGCGAAGACAACCTGGATGGCAGCAGTGCCGGCTACCTCGTCGACAGCCGCCGCAACACCGGCGTGTTCGTGCAGTACCAGGGCCGCTTCGGCCGCCATCAGTTGCAGGTCAGCGCGCGCAACGACGACAACCAGCAGTTCGGCAATCACGCCACCGGCAGCGTTGGCTGGGCCATGGAACTGGGCCACGGCCTGCGCGTCAATGCCAGCTACGGCACGGCGTTCAAGGCACCGACCTTCAGCGACCTGTACGACCCGTGGAGCGGCGTGCCGACGTTGAACCCGGAAAAGTCCAAGAGCGCCAACCTCGGTGTTTCGCAGCAGGGCCAGGGCTGGCATTGGGGCCTGGACGTGTACGAAACGCGCATCGATGATCTGATCACCTACGATGCATTCACGATGAAAATGCAGCAGGTGGAGAAGGCGCGCATCCGTGGCGCCGAACTGACCGGTGGCGTGCTGCTGGCCGGTTTCGACATCAATGCGCAGCTGAGCTACACCGACCCGCGCAACCGCACCCACGGCAGCACCCAGTTCGACAACTGGCTGCCACGCCGCGCGCAACAGACCGCACGCCTGGACATCGACCGCCGCTTCGGCGATTTCCGCGCCGGCCTGACCGTGCAGGGTGCGGGCAATCGCTATGACGACGCGGCGAACAGAGTGAAGGTTGGCGGCTACGGCACGCTGGACCTGCGCGCCGAGTACGCGCTGACGCCATCGTGGTCGCTGCTGGCGCGTGCCGCCAACGTGTTCGACCGCAGCTACGAGACCGTGGCGTGGTTCAACCAGCCCGGTCGCGAGTACCAGTTGAGCGTGCGTTACCAGCCGAAGTGAGCGCAACGTTCATGGTAGTGCCGGCCGCTGGCCGGCAACATCATGACCTTCGGCAGCGCATTCCGGGTTGCCGGCCAGCGGCCGGCACTACCCATTGCGTCGGGCCGGGTTACCGCCCGGCGACCGGCGTTATCCGTTGAATCAGCCCTGCAACCCTGGCAGTTCACGCAGGTCGTCGATCACCGCCACCGCATGCGCAGTGGCCAGGTCCAGGCCGCGCGGGTAGCCGTAGCGCACCAGCGCGATCGGCATGCCGGCATCTTCGGCGGCGCGGTAGTCGGTCAGCGAATCACCCACCATCAGGCACTGCCCCACGGCCAGGCCGAAGTGCGCGGCGATGTGCCGCAGCGGTTCACCACTGGGCTTGCGCTGCGGCAGCGAATCGCCGCCCAGTATCAGCGCGAACGCATCACCGATGCCCAGGTGCTGCAGCAGCGGTGGCACCAGTGCTTCGGGCTTGTTGGTGCAGATCGCCAGCGGCACATTGCGTTCACGCAGCTTCGCCAGCGCTTCAGCAACGCCATCGAACAGGCGCGGGCTGCGCAGCAGGCATTCGCGGTAGTGCACCATGAACACTGGCATCACCTCGCTCATGTCGACCTCGCGGCCGGCCGCATGCACGGCCTGCTCCACCAGGCGGCGCACTCCGTCGCCGATCCAGCCCAGCACGGTAGCCTCCGGCACGCGCGCAACGCCGATGTCTTCCAGCGTGCGGTTCAGTGCTTCGGCGATATCGGCGGCGCTGTCGACCAGCGTGCCATCGAGGTCGAACACGACCAGCGGATAGGGATACGACAAGGAACGGCACCTGCATGACGTGGGGCCGTCCATTGTACGTCGCCCCTTTTTGGCAGTTCCGCCTCAGCCGATCCGGCGTGCGCGGGTCGCCAGGAAGGTGGGCAGATAGCGGTCGATCAGGAAGCGCGGCTGCGGCTGCCAGTCTTCCATGAAGCGATCGATGACGAAGCCGGCATCGAGCTGGCCGCCGATCAGTTCGGTCAGGCTGTGGCCGAAGGTCAGCGCGTCACCGCGGGCCAGCTTCGCCTCGCGCTCAGCCGGCGCCAGGTCTTCGAGGTCCGAATAGGGAATGGCGTACTGTGGCCGGATCAGGCCTTGTGCATCCAGCTGCGGATCGCGCGCGCCGACGAACAGCACCGGGTTGTAGAAGCTGGCCATCAGCATGCCATCGCGCGCCAGCACGCGCCGGCATTCGGTCCACACCGGGCGCACATCGGGCACGTACAGGTTCGAGATCGGGTGGAACACCACATCGAAACTGTCGTTGGCGAATACGTGCAGATCGCGCATGTCACCCTGCACGGTGCGCAGCTGCAGGCCATCGCGCGCGGCGACCGCGCGGTCCTGTTCCAGCTGCCCATCGGACAGGTCGAACACGGTGACCTCGGCACCGGCCGCGGCCAGCACTGGCGCCTGCTGGCCACCGGCCGACGCCAGGCACAGGATGCGACGGCCGCGCACATCGCCCAACCAGTCCAACGGCAGCGCGCGCGGGGTCAGATGTACCTGCCAGCGGCCCTCGCGCGCGGCAGCAATCGTTGAGCTTTCCACCGGGCGCGACCATTCGCGCACTTCGCTGGCCTGGCGGTCCCAGGCAGCACGGTTGTGATCGATCAAGCCCTGTCCATGGTTCATGTGTTCTCCTTGCCCGGTGGGCGCCAATCCAGATCCTGGAAGGCCGGGCTGGCGAAGCACTCGGCCAGGAAGTCCAGGAATCGCCGCATGATAGCGGGCTGCTGGCGCCTTGACGCGTACACGGCATGAATGCCGAGTTCGTCCAGGCTGAATTCGGGCAGCAGTTCGATCAGCTCGCCACTGCGCAGCAGCGGCGCCACCTGGTAGGTCGGCAGCATGGCGATGCCGGCACCGGCCCGCACCGCCTCCAGCAGCAGCGAAGCCTCATTGGCGCTGATGTTGCCGCCCACCGCCACCGACAGCGAACGCCCATCGCGGTGCAGCTGCCACAGGCTCTTGCCGACGTAATGGTGGGTCAGGCAGTTGTGTGCGGCCAGGTGCTCGGGCGCGGTCGGTGTGCCACGCGCCTGCAGGTAGGACGGCGTCGCGCACAGCACCGAACGGCAGGTGGCCAGCCGCCGCGCGATCAGGCTCGGGTCGATCTGGCGGGCGATGCGCACCGCCAGATCCACGCGCTCTTCCACCAGGTTCACGGTGCGGTCGACCAGCAGCAGCTCGATGCGTGCCGCTGGATGGCGCGCGACGAAGCCGGCCACGGCCCGTGCCAGGTGACTCTGCCCGAATGAGACGCTGGCGGTCACCCGCAGCGTGCCGTGCGGCTCGGGATCATCACTGGCCAGCTCGCCCTGCAGTTCTTCGCCGATCGCCAGCATCTGCCGGAAGCGCAACAGCGCCGACTCGCCGGGTCCGGTCAGGCTGACCCGGCGCGTGGTCCGGTGCAGCAGGCGCGCACCCAGCCAGCCCTCGACCTCGGCCAGGTAGCGGCTGACCATCGCCCGCGACATGTCCAGCACTTCAGCAGCGGCCGTCAGGCTGCCGCGCTCGGCCACCTCGACGAACACGGTCATGGCGGTCATTCGGTCCATATGCTCGATCCATGCAACAAACAAGCGCGTTATACGCTGTTTTTCGAGCGACTGCAGCGGCCTAGAGTGGCCCCATTCCCACCCCACACCGCTCCACGGAGTCCTGCCATGAAGATCGCCCTCGTTGGTTCCACCGGCAACATCGGCCGCCAGATTGCCCGCCACGCGCTGGCCCGCGGCCACCAACTCACCGTCATCGTGCGCAGCGCACAGGACCTTCCGGCTGAACTGGCCGGCGCCCACCCGGTGATCGCTTCGCTGGATGACCAGGACGCGCTGGTCGCCGCCATCGCCGGCCACGACGTGCTGGCCAGTGCCTACGGCCCGCGCCCGGGCGATGACATCGGCCGCGTCGGCGAGGTCGCCGCGCAGCTGGCTGCCGCCGCACGCAAGGCCGGCGTGCCGCGCCTGGTGGTGGTCGGTGGTGCCGGCAGCCTGGAAGTCGCACCCGGCGTGCAGCTGGTCGATACCCCCACCTTCCCGGAGGCCTACAAGCCTTACGCACTGGCCCACCGCGAGGCGTTCAACCGCCTGCAGGCGGTGGACGACCTGGACTGGACCTTCTTCTCGCCGGCCGCCGAAATCGGCCCGGGTGAAGAGCGCGGTCAGTACCGCGTGCAGGCCAAGGCCTTCCTCGCTGATGCCAGCGGCCACAGCCGCATCAGCTACGCCGACTACGGCGCCGCGTTCGTTGCTGAGCTGGAAGCGCACCAGTACCCGAAGCAGATCATCACCGCGGCGTACTGATGCCAGGCCGCCGGGCATGGCCCGGCGCTACCCACCTGTAGAGCCGCGCCCACGCTCGGCTCGCCATCCGCCACAAGGAATTCCCATGCGTACCGCTGCCCTGCTGCTTCCCCTCGCCCTTGCCGCCACCTTCGCCAGCGCTCCGTTGCTGGCCGCACCGGCCACCGCGGCGCCGGCCATGGCGACGAAATCCCAGCTGCACCTGCAGACCTTCCATCCCGGCCCGCAGGCGATGTTCTCGGTGTCCTCGGTGCTGATCGAAGGCCGCCACGACGCGATCCTGGTCAATGCGCAGTTTGGTGCCAGCGACGCGCGCAAGCTGGTCGAGCTGATCCGCGCCAGCGGCAAGCAGCTGACCACGATCTACATCAGCCACGGCGATCCGGATTACTACTTCGGCCTGGCCACCCTGCAGGACGCGTTCCCGCAGGCACGCATCGTCGCCACTGCGCAGACCGTCGCCCACATCCAGCAGACCCAGGCCGGCAAGCTGGCCTACTGGGGACCGAAGATGGGCACCGACGTGCCCGTGCGCATCGTGGTGCCACAGGTGCTGGACGGCGATGCCCTGCAGCTGGAAGGCCAGCGCCTGCCGCTGATCGGCCTGGATGGCCCGACCCCGGATCGCACGGTGCTGTGGGTGCCGTCGCTGCGCGCGATCGTCGGTGGCATTCCGGTGGTGGCGGGCGAGCACGTGTGGATGGCCGACACGCAGACGCCGAAGTCGCACACCGACTGGCTGCAGACCCTGCAGCGGCTGCAGGCACTGAAGCCGAAGGTGGTGGTGCCGGGGCATTACGCGCCGGGTGCAGCACTGGATGCCAGTGCGCTGCGCTTCACCGCAGACTACATTCGTGCGTTCGATGTTGAGGCGGCGAAGGCGAAGGACAGTGCGGCGCTGGTGAAGGCGATGCAGTCGCGCTATCCGAAGCTGGCAGGCGTGGAGTCGCTGGAGTTGAGTGCGAAGGTGGCCAAGGGCGAGATGCAGTGGCCATGAAGTAGGAGTTTCTTTTGCAGGGCTGCGCCCTGCACCCGCTCAATGCAACAGCAACAGCCGAAGCAACAGCAGCAGCTGGCTATCCGTGGGATGGCGAGGTGGGTCCGGTTGCGGGGGACGCCGTGAATCCGTCCATGGAGGCTCGGTCGCGCCATCCATGGCGCTCACGCCCCCGCAACCGGACCCACCCCGCCTTCGACAGTTTCCCGCTATCTGTCGGAACCTGCTGCTGGTGGTGGGTGCCGACCGTTGGTCCGCACGGGGTCGGATCCCGCTGCTGCGCAACGGGCTCTGACCCCACTGTTTGATGATTAGGTATCTGTGGGATTGTTCATGTCGTGCTCGAACAACTCCCCCTGCACCACCGGCTCCTTTTCGCGGAACCCACCAAGCCCGACGCCGACCAGCCGATAGCGGGTCTCGGCCGGCAGGTCGACGCGGGCGCGCAGGGCCAGGGCGATGTCGCGCAGTTCTTCCATCGATTCCGGCGGGCGGTCCGGGGTGAAGCTGCGGGTGAGGATGCGGAACTGTGCGGTCTTCAGTTTCAGTACCACAGTGTGGCCGACACGTTCGGTCTTGCGCGTGGCGTTCCAGGTTTTCTCTGCCAGCTGCACGATCGCCTCACCCAGGTCTTCCAGCGGCAGGTCCTCGGCGAAGGTGTCCTCGGAAGAGATCGACTGCACCTGCTGGTCCGGCTCCACCGGCCGTTCATCGACACCGCGTGCGCGGTTGTACAGGCTGCGGCCGAAGCTGCCGAACGCCTCTTCCAGATCGATCAGTGCCCACTGCCGCAGGTCGCCGCAGGTGACGATGCCGCGCGCGGCCAGTTTGCCTTCCATCACCTTGCCGACGCCGGGCACGCGGTTCACCGGCAGCGGCAGCAGGAAGGCATCCACCCGCTGCGGCGGAATCACGAACTGGCCATCGGGCTTGCGCCAGTCAGAGGCGATCTTGGCCAGGAATTTGTTCGGCGCGATGCCGGCTGAAGCAGTCAGCTGGGTTTCCTCGCGGATCTGCGCGCGGATGGTGCGCGCGATGTCGGTGGCCAATTCCATGCCGCTCCTGGGTTCGGTCACGTCCAGGTAGGCCTCATCCAGCGACAGCGGTTCGACCAGGTCGGTGTGGCGCAGGAAGATCCCGCGTACCTGCTGTGACACCGCCTTGTAACGTGCGAAGTCCGGCGGTACGAAGATCGCATCCGGACACAGGCGCTCGGCACGCACGGCCGGCATCGCCGAGCGCACGCCGAACACGCGCGCCTCGTAGGACGCCGCGCACACCACCGAACGCGCGCCACGCCATGCCACAACCACCGGCTTGCCGCGCAGTGACGGATCGTCGCGCTGCTCCACCGACGCGTAGAAGGCGTCCATGTCGACGTGGATGATCTTGCGCAGTCGGGTCATGTCAGGCGTAAAGGGCGGAGGCAGGCTGAACCGACCACACGCACAGGTATGGTCGTTGCACATCAACAGGATGCGCGTATTCCCTTGAAAACACTACGGTTGCGTACGGTTGAAATGTTTGATCGGCGCAGTTTCCACGGGCATTCTCGGGCGCTTGTTTCCCTGTTCTTCGCTTCCAGGATTGTGCTTCATGACCCGTCTCCACGCGTTCAACCGCGAACAGCTGCTGGCCAGCGCACGCGGTGAACTGTTCGGCGCCGCTGCCGGCCGTTTACCCAACGATCCGATGCTGATGTTCGACCGCATCACCGAAATCCGCGAGGACGGCGGACCGCATGGCAAGGGCATGGTACGCGCCGAACTGGATATCCGCGCCGACCTCTGGTTCTTCGGTTGCCACTTCATCGGCGACCCGGTAATGCCTGGTTGCCTGGGCCTGGATGCCATGTGGCAGCTGACCGGCTTCTTCCTGACCTGGCTGGGCGCCCCCGGCAAGGGCCGCGCACTGGGCTGCGGCGAGGTGAAGTTCACCGGCCAGGTGCTGCCGGACGCGAAGCTCGTGCGTTACGAGATCGACATCAGCCGGGTCATCAACCGCAAGCTGGTGATGGCCCAGTCGGACGCCCGCATGTACGTGGATGACCGCGAAATCTACAGCGCGCGCGATCTGCGCGTCGGCCTGTTCACTGAAACCGGGAGCTTCTGATGCGTCGCGTCGTCATCACTGGCATGGGCATCACGTCCTGCCTCGGCAATGATCTGGATACCGTTTCGAATGCGCTGCGCGAAGGGCGCTCCGGCATCACGGCATTGTCCGACCACGCCGACGCGGGCCTGCGCAGCCAGGTCGGCGGCCGCGTCGACCTCGACCTGGACGCGCTGATCGACCGCAAGCAGAAGCGCTTCATGAGCGATGCGGCGGCCTTCGCCTACCTGTCCATGCGCGATGCCATCGCCGATGCCGGGCTCAGCCCCGAGCAGGTCAGCAACCTGCGTACCGGCCTGATCGCCGGTTCCGGCGGCGGCTCCAGCGAATGGCAGATCGGCGCAGTCGACCTGCTGCGCGAACGCGGTGTGCGCAAGGTCGGCCCGTACATGGTGCCGCGCACGATGTGCTCGACGGTCTCGGCCTGCCTGGCCACCGCCTACCAGATCAAGGGCGTCAGCTACTCGCTGTCGGCTGCCTGCGCGACCTCGGCGCACTGCATCGGCGCCGCCGCGGACATGATCCGCCACGGCGCGCAGGACATCATGTTCGCCGGTGGCGGCGAAGACCTGCACTGGTCGATGAGCGTGATGTTCGATGCGATGGGCGCGCTGTCGACCAGCTTCAACGAAACCCCGGCCAGCGCCTCGCGTCCGTACGACAAGGACCGCGACGGCTTCGTCATCGCCGGCGGCGGCGGCATGCTGGTGCTGGAGGACTACGATCACGCCGTCGCGCGTGGCGCGCACATCCATGCCGAGCTGATCGGCTATGGTGTGACCTCCGACGGCGCGGACATGGTGGCGCCGTCCGGTGAAGGCGCGGTGCGCTGCATGAAGATGGCGCTGCAGGGCGTGGATCGTCCGCTGGACTACCTCAACACCCACGGCACCTCCACGCCGCTGGGCGACGTCACCGAGCTCAACGCGATCCGCGAAGTGTTCGGCGATGCGGTGCCGCCGCTGTCCTCGACCAAGGCGCTGTCCGGCCATTCGCTGGGTGCGGCCAGCGTGCACGAGGCGATCTACTGCCTGCTGATGATGCGCGACGGCTTCGTCGCCGGTTCGGCCAACATCGGCGAGCTGGACCCGAAGGTGGAAAGCTTCCCGATCCTCCGCGAGAGCCGCGAGCAGAAGCTGGATACGGTGATGTCCAACAGCTTCGGCTTCGGTGGCACCAACGCGGCGCTGGTGTTCGGCCGGGTGTGATGGAAAGGCGTGCCGACCAACGGTCGGCACCCACCAAAGCGGTTGCCATGGATGTAGAGCCGAGCCCATGCTCGGCTCAGTGCCAACCAAGGTTGGCACCTACCGTCAGGGGCGGGCTGTTACCTCGGCAGCAACGGCAGCAGCAGCGCGTGCGCGTCCAGCAGCGAGCCGACGATGCGGTGGCCGAATGCGCGCAGCTCCTCATCCGGATGCACCAGGTCCGGCACCTGGATCACGGTCATGCCGGCAGCCAGCGCGGCGCGCGTGCCGGCCGGTGAATCCTCCAGCGCCAGGCAGCGCTCTGGCAGCTGCCCCAGCCGCTGCGCAGCCAGCAGGTAGATGTCCGGTGCCGGCTTCGGCCGCGCCACGTCGCCGCTGGTGATCACCGCATCGAAATACGGCAGCAGGCCGGCGGCGGACAGCTTGCGGTTGGCCCGCGGCTGCCGCGTGGTGGTCGCGACCGCACGCGGTATCGCGTGCGCCTCCAGCAGTTCCAGCAATTCGAGAATGCCTGGCCGCAGCGGCAGGCCGGTCTGCGTGCGTTCCTCGTAGAGGTCGTGGCAGCGTGCGGCCACGGCTTCGATCACGCTGTCCTCGACCCCCTGCGCACGCAGCAACGCGTGCGTATCGCGGTCGCCGAGACCGACCATGCGCAGGAACACCGTTTCATCCAGGCCCAGGCCGAATTCATCGGCGGCCTGGCTCCAGCAGGCCAGCGAGACCCGCTCGCTGTCGATCATCAGGCCGTCCATGTCGAAGATGACGGCGTCGGGCAGGAACGGCAGCGCAGCGATGGTGGTCATGGAGCGAACAGCGTATCCAGGTCGGTGGGAGTGAGCTGCCGCCATTGCCCTTCGTCCAGTCCCTGCAGGTCCAGCCCGCCGACTCGGCTGCGGTGCAGTGCCTGCACATGGTTGCCGGTGGCGGCGAACATGCGGCGTACCTGATGGTAGCGGCCCTCATGCAGCACCAGGCGTGCGCGGCGCGCATCCAGCACTTCAAGTTCAGCCGGCAGCAAGGGCGTCTTCTCGGACTCCAGCATCAGCGTGCCACTGGCGAACAGCGCCCCTTCATCGCCGCGCAGGTCCTCGCTCAGTTCCACTTCGTAGACCTTGGGCAGCTTCGACTTCGGCGAGATGATCCGGTGCAGCAGGCCGCCATCGTCGGTCAGCAGCAACAGGCCACTGGTGTCGCGGTCCAGCCGGCCGACGGTAGACAGCACCGGGTCGCGGTCGCGGTAGCGTGGCGGCAGCAGGTCGTAGATCAGGCGACCTTTGTCCTTGGTGGAACAGGTGTAGCCGGCCGGCTTGTGCAGCGCGATCGACAGGCCCACCGGCGGGTCCAGCGGCTCGCCATCGACGCGCACCGCTTCATGCGGCACCTGGTCGTCGGCGTACAGCACCTCGCCATCGGCGTCGGTGACGCGGCCTTCGCGGAACATCCACTGCACCTGCTTGCGGCTGCCATAGCCCAGGTTGGCGATGAGCTTGACCAGCTTCACTTGCCCTTCCCCCTGCCCTTCACCGCCTCGACCAGCTTGAAGCCATCGCGCTCGGCAACCACGCGCACCGCACCGAAACTCTCATTGAGCGTGTACTCGTACGGCAGGTGGCGGTTGGCCACCACGTACAGGCGTCCGCCCGGGCGCAGCGCCTGCGCGGCCACGGCGATGAAGCGCTGGCCGATGTCCGGACGGTCGGCACGCGAGGGCGTGTGGAACGGCGGGTTGCTGATGATGACGTCGTAGTCCGGCTCGATACCGGCGGTGACGTCGCGCCACAGGAAACGCAGCGGCAGCGGGCGCGGCGGCGGCGACAGGTTCAGCTCGGCCAGCGCCAGCGCACGCTGCTCGGCCTCGTACAGGTCCAGCGCGGTGATCTTCGGGCAGCGCTCCAGCAGCTCGCGCGACAGGTAGCCGTAACCGGCACCGAGGTCGGCGGCGCGACCGGCCAGGTCGGCCGGCAGGTGCTCGGCCAGCAGCGCCGAGGCCGGGTCGATCCGGTCCCAGGCGAACACGCCCGGCCGGCTGAGGAAGCGGCCACCGACAATCGGGCGGACCGCGTCCAGGGCGGACCAGCGCTTGGCCAGGTCGGCATCGTGCTGGCCCTGCATCGGCGCGGTCCAGTACGCCCGGCAGTGGTTCTTGGTCAGGCTGCCGCCGAGGCCGGTCAGCTGCTTGAGGTCGCCCTCGCCGGAACGCGCGCCTTCGTTGTTGGACTGGCAGGCGACGATGCGGCCGCCTTCCGCGACCAGCGCCAGGGCGCGGGCGAACAGCGCACGGGCTTCCTCGCGCTGGCGCGGCGGCAGCACCAGCACCAGCGGATAGCGGCCCTTGCCGGCCACATCATCCAGCTGGCCGCTGACGGTCCAGCCGGCCGCCTGCTGCAGTGGCTGCGCGAACGGGGCGAAGCTCTGCTCGCAGTGCACTTCACGGCCACCGGCCACTTCGCGCAGCGGCCAGCCATCGCGGGCACGCAGGAAGGCCACCGGGCCCTCCGGCCAGCGCAGGGCGCCTTGGGAGAACGGCAGGAGCAGGGTCTGCAGGGGAGCGTCGTCGCTGGAGGCCATCGGCGCGGTTACTTCAAAGCGTGAGGGCCGTCCATTGTACCGGCTTGGCCGGGCCAGCCCCGGCGGCCGCTTTGCGAAACCCGAACGGGGCCTTGATCCCCCGGAAACATCGCAGCGTTCAGGGTAAAGGCTCCCCCAATCCCCAGGAGAGCCTGCATGCGTGCCTTGTTCGTCGGTGGCGTGGTCGACAACAGCGAGATGGACCTGGAAGGCAGCCATCCGCCCGTGCATTACCCCGAAGACACCGGCGGCGGCCACTCACGCTACCGCCTGCACCAGGTCGGCCACGGCGCCGATGGCAGCGTGGCCTATGCAGTCTACGGCGCGCCGGATCTGGCCGACGACGAGGTGGCGAGGGTCGCAGAGGAGCGCGCATACGCACGCCGTTTCGAAGCGACCCCGACGTTGTTCGAGCATTGACATCACCGCAGCGCCCGAGCCCAAGCCCATGCTCGGGCGGTGGCGCAGCCGCACGGGCGGCAGCCGAGCGGCGGGCTCGGCTCTACACCGGCTCAAGGTGCCTTGGGTGGCAGGCGGTTGATGCTGGCGATCTCGTCCAACCACACATGGTGCTGCTGCACTGGCGTGTCGTAGTCGTCCAAACGCAGCTGGCCGTTGCTGCCTTCGTCGCCGGCATCGTTGCGGTACTGCTGCACGGTCGGCTTCACAGCGACGGTGCCGAGCAGCCGGCGACCGTCCTGCAGGATGAGTTCCACCTGCGTTTCGCCTTCCAGCTGCGGCAACAGGGTCTCCAGGCGCGCGATCTGCGCCGGATCGGTATGGATACGGGGAGCAATACGGGACATCGGCGACCTCCTGCGTGCAGGGTCGCCGATCAGCCGTGAATGCTCAGTGCAGCGCGCTGTCGGCGCGCGGCACCTGCACCTTGCGTACCGCCGACACCAGCTGCGCCACCGAATAGGGCTTGGCCACATGCTCCTGGAAGCCCGACGCCAACGCACGACGGCGATCGTCGGCGCGCGCCAGTGCTGTCACCGCCACCGCGGGCAGGGTCAGCGCGTCCACACCCATGTCCTCGCGCAGCGTACGAACGAGGCCGTAGCCGTCCATGCCGGGCATGCCGATGTCGGTCAGCATCACGTGGTACTGCAGATGGCCGGTGTCGGCCAGCAGCGCCAATGCCTCGCCTGCCGAACTGGCCGCGGACACGCTCGCGCCCTGCTCTTCCAGCATGCGCCGCAGGTACTCCAGCACTTCCGGCTGGTCTTCCACCGCCAGCACGTGCATGCCGCGCAGCGGATACGGTTCCACGATCACCGGCTCCAGGATCGGCCCGCTGATTACTTCGCGCAGCGGACGGCGCTCGGCATCCGGAAGGTGCTGCGGCAGGCGCACGGTGAAGGTAGCGCCGTGGCCGTGCCCTTCACTGGCGGCGGTGACCGTGCCGCCGTGCAGCTCGACCAGCTGCTGCACGATCGCCAGACCCAGGCCCAGGCCGCCATGGCGGCGGGTGGTGGTGCCATCGGCCTGGCGGAAGCGGCTGAACAGGTGGTTGAGGAACTCAGGCGCGATGCCGTCGCCGGTATCGCGCACGGTGATCACCCAGTGATTGCCATCGGCCTGCAGGGCCACGTCGATGCGGCCTTCGGCCGGGGTGAACTTGATCGCGTTGGAGAGCAGGTTCCAGAACACCTGCTGCAGGCGGGTGGCATCGCCCAGCACCAGGCTGGGCCGGTCAGGCAGCTGCAGGTGCACATCCAGCGCCTTGCCTTCGGCCACCAGCTCCTGCGCACCGATCGCTTCGCCCAGCACGCCGCACAGATCCAGCACTTCCACTTCCAGCTGCACCTTGCCCAGCAGCATGCTGCTGAGATCGAGCATGTCCGAGATCAGCCGCTTCTGCGCGCCAGCGCTGTTGGCGATCACGCCCAGGCCCTTGTACAGCGGGCTGGTGTTGTCCACCCGCTGCAGCAACAATTCGCTCCAGCCCAGGATGGTGGTCAGCGGCGTGCGCAGCTCATGCGACAACGTGGCCAGGAATTCGTCCTTCAGCCGCGCCATGTTCTCGGCCGCGCTGCGCGCGGCACGCTCGGACTGCAGCAGTTCCTCGCGGGCCAGTTCGATTTCGCGGCGCTCGGTCACGTCCGGGCTGCTGCCGGCAAGGCCGATGAAGCGGCCCATCCGCGAAAAGCGTGGACGTGCATTCATCTCCAGCCAGCGCCATTGGCCATCGGCACGCCGCGCACGCACCAACGCGTGCATCGAGCGCTGCGCCTTCAAGGCCTCCTGCAGCTCGTACTCGAACACCGAGGCGTCGTCCGGATGCACCAGCCCACGCCACACATCCTCGGGAACGCGCGTCTCGTCGCCACCGAAAAACTCACTGAAGGCGCTGTTGACGAAGCGTGCATGGCCGCGCTCGTCCAGCACCCAGACCGGCATCGGCAGGCCATCGGCCAGCGCACTGAAGCGCGCTTCGCTTTCACCCAGCTCAACTTCCATCTGCTTGCGCGCGGTGATGTCGAAGAACAGGATGCCGACCTTGTCCTCACCCGGGCGCCCCACGCGCACCGCGTCGACCGCGAACGAGCGGCCCAGTGCCCGCGCCTCCATCTCGAACTGCGCCGGGCGGCCGCTGCGGGCCACTTCACCGTAGATGCGGAACCAGTCTTCCTCGTGGTGCGGTTCCAGCGCGCTCATGCGCTGGCCGCGTGCGTCCTTCAGTCCGGTATGCCGCTCGAAAGCATCGTTGACCTCGATGAAACGGTAGTCCACCGCACGATCACCATCGAACAGCACCTGGATCACGCAGAAACCTGCGTTGATGCGCTCAAGCACGCCATGATGCAGGTCGGGTTCGGGCGCCGGCACCATCATCGGTGGGCGCTCCACTAGGGGCGGCAGTGTGGACAAGGGCGTTTTGGACAGGCCGGGTTGGAGGCACAGCATCTTCCAAAGAGCGTATTCACAGCGTCAAGCGCCGTCAGTCATGCTTGACGACAATGAATTGGCGGCAACCACTCTTGTACGTGACGCAATCGGCCATTGCCGTTGCCTGGAAGCAGGATCACACTCGATCCGTGATCAACATCGTCCCCATCGGTGGGACGCAGGAGACCGTCATGAAACGCTCACTCGCGATTGCCCTGCTGGCAGGCGCCCTGGTGGCGGGCGGCGCCAACGCGGCCCCGCGCACCGTGACCGATGCGCAGGCACCACGTGCGCTGCAGGCCGATGGCCCGGTCAGCGTGAAATGGGATGATCCGGCCAAATTCACCGAGATCCGCCAGAGCACCAACCGCTTCGAAGCCGAGCGCGGCGACTGGGTGCAGCAGCTCGCGCGCTACCTGCAGACCACGGCGGCCAAGCCGCTGCAGCCTGGCCAGACCCTCGACGTGACCCTGGTCGACATCAAGCGCGCCGGCGACTACGAGCCCTGGCATGGCCCCCGTGGCAGTGACATCCGGATCATGCGTGACATCTACCCGCCGCGGATCAGCCTGCAGTACACGCTGAAGGATGCCAGCGGCCGCATCATCAGCGAAGGCGATGCGCGCCTGAGCGACACCGGCTATCTGCACAACGTAGGGCTGAAGAGCGACAGTGATCCGCTGCGCTATGAGAAGCGCCTGATCGATGACTGGGTGAAGCGCCAGCTGGCCAGCCAGGCCACCGCTGCGCGGTAGGCCCATCGGCAGGTGTCGACCTTGGTCGACACGCATTCACGGCGCCGACCAAGGTCGGCCGCTACCAGAGCCTCGCCCGGCGACGCGTACCGGGCGACCGCTGCGCGGTAGGCCCATCGGTAGGTGTCGACCTTGGTCGACACGCAGTCACAGCGCCGAGCATGGGCTCGGCTCTACATGTACACCCTGGCCACGCGCTTGACGCCACACGGCAGCTGGTACGCACTCACGCCGCAGCGCGGCGCCAGCTCGGACAGCGTCGGCGCATTGCCCCACAGCTCCACCACGCTGCCAACGCCCGCCTGCGGATGCGCAGTCAGGTCCACGGTCAGCATGTCCATCGACACGCGACCGATCAGCACGCCGGGCTGACCATCGATCAGCACCGGGGTACCGTTCGGCGCGAACTGCGGATAGCCATCGGCATACCCCAACGCGACCACGCCGACGCGGGTGCGTGCCTTGGAGACGAAGCGGGCGCCATAGCCCACCGGTTCCCCCGACTCGATCCAGCGCTCGGCAATAACCTTGGACTGCATGGTCATCACCGGGCGCAGGCGCGCGGTGAGATCGGTGTTGTCCGGCAACGGATTGGCCCCGTACAGCATCAGGCCCGGGCGCACCCAGTCGCTGCGCACATCCGGCCAGCCCAGCAGCGCCGGCGAATT
Organism: Stenotrophomonas sp. GW821-FHT09E08; assembly: GCF_059416125.1. NCBI lineage: Bacteria > Pseudomonadati > Pseudomonadota > Gammaproteobacteria > Lysobacterales > Lysobacteraceae > Stenotrophomonas > Stenotrophomonas sp. GW821-FHT09E08. The sequence goes on along the minus strand of NZ_JBWKOO010000011.1, from coordinate 25,290 downwards.
GCACACGCTGGTCTCGCCTTCGAGGCCGTCGATGGCACGGGCGAACGTCGCCGCCTGCTCGTGGGTGCGTTCGCTGTCCAGCTCGTCGGCACGTGCCAGATGGGTCATCAGCACGATGCGTTCGACCTGCGGCAGCGCCGACAGGCGCGCATGCGCGGCGCGGAAGCTGTCCACGTCCAGGCCGAGGCGATGCATGCCGCTGTCCAGCTTCAGCCACACTGTCAACGGACGCGGGCTGTCGAAGGCGGCCAGCGCCTCCAGCTGCCACGGCGAACCGACGGCGAACCAGAAATCATGCTCGGCCACCAGCGCCATGTCGCTGGCTTCGAAGATGCCTTCCAGCAGCAGGATCGGCGCACGGATGCCGGCCTGGCGCAGTTCCAGCGCCTCTTCGATGGTGGCCACGCCGAAACCATCGGCCTCGCCTTCCAGCGCCTGCGCACAGCGCACCGCGCCATGGCCGTAGGCATCGGCCTTGATGATCGCCAGGGCCTTGCCACCGCCCAGTTCGCGGGCGAGGCGGTAGTTGCTGCGCAGGGCGCCCAGATCAATCAGCGCGCGGGCAGGACGCATGTGCGGTTCTCATGTTGCGGGGCGTGACCGTACTGGCCATAGCGGAAAACATCCAGGCCTTCGGTGCTGATCTGCGGCTGGCGTGCGCTCATCAGGTCGGCCAGGTAGCGGCCCGAGCCGCATGCCATGGTCCAGCCCAGCGTGCCGTGCCCAGTGTTGAGGTACAGGTTGCGGAACGGTGTGGCGCCGATCACCGGCGTGCCATCCGGCGTGGCCGGGCGCAGGCCGGTCCAGAACTGCGCGCGCGACAGGTCGCCGCCCTTCGGGTACAGGTCGCTGACCACCAGTTCCAGGGTCTCGCGGCGGCGCTGCGACAGCGACAGGTCGAAGCCGGCCACTTCGGCCATGCCACCGACGCGGATACGGTCGTCGAAACGGGTGACCGCCACCTTGTAGCTCTCATCGAGGATGGTCGAGGTCGGTGCCATCGCCGGATCGGTGATCGGCAGGGTCAGCGAATACCCCTTCAGCGGGTACACCGGCAGGCGCATGCCCAGCGGTGCGACCAGCGCCGGCGAGTAACTGCCGAGCGCGACCACGAAGCGGTCAGCGGTTTCCAGGGTGCCGTTGACGTGCACGCCGGTGATGCGCTCGCCATCGGAGACCAGACCGGTGATGTCCTGGTCGAAGCGGAACTCGACGCCCGCGTCCACGCACATCTGCGCCAGGCGGCGGGTGAACAGCTGGCAGTCGCCGGTCTGGTCACGCGGCAGGCGCAGCGCGCCGACCAGGCCGTCGACATGGGCCAGGGCCGGTTCGGCCTGGATGATGCCGGCGCGGTCCAGTACCTCGTACGGCACGCCGTACTGGGCCAGGATCTCGATGTCCTGCGCCGAGGCGTCCAACTGCTGCTGGGTGCGGAACAACTGGGTGGTGCCCAGGTCGCGGCCTTCGAATTCGATACCGATCTCCGCGCGCAGCTCATTGAGGCAGTCGCGGCTGTACTCGGACATGCGCACCATGCGCGCCTTGTTGATCGCGTAGCGCTCGTGGGTGCAGTTGCGCAGCATCTGCCACAACCAGCGGTACTGGGCCAGGTCCATGCCCGGCTTGATCGCCAGCGGCGCGTGCTTCTCGAACAGCCAGCCGATGGCCTTCTTCGGCACGCCCGGGGCGGCCCACGGCGAGGTATAGCCGAACGACAGCTGGCCCGCATTGGCGAAGCTGGTTTCCAGCGCCGGGCCGGGCTGACGGTCGATGACCGTGACTTCAAACCCGGCCTGTCGCAGGTACCAGGCACTGGTGGTGCCGATCACGCCGCTGCCGAGAACTAGGACTCGCATGGGACTTCTCCAACCCGATCATTCCCTGCACTGGAGCGTGCCGGGACCATAATTGGGGAAGTATAGACAGCCAATACCAGTTGATTTGCCTGATTTGCATTCAACCGGCAGGATGTTCCCCTGCAATTCATTCCCCAAGGTTGACGGCCATGGCCACCCGTACCCGTGAACTGGACAAGATAGACCGCAAGATCCTGCGCATCCTGCAGGCCGAGGGCCGTATCTCCTTCACCGAACTGGGGGAACGGGTCGGGCTGTCGACCACCCCGTGCACCGAACGGGTGCGCCGCCTAGAACGCGAAGCAGTGATCACCGGTTATCACGCTCACCTGGACCCGGCGGCGGTGAAGGCCAGCCTGCTGGTGTTCGTGGAGATCAGCCTGGCCTACAAGTCCGGCGACATCTTCGAGGAGTTCCGGCGCGCGGCGCTGAAGCTGCCGAACGTACTGGAGTGCCACCTGGTGTCGGGCGACTTCGATTACCTGCTGAAGGCGCGGATCAGCGAGATGGCCTCCTACCGCAAGCTGCTCGGCAGCACGCTGCTGACGCTGCCGCATGTACGTGAGTCGAAGAGCTACATCGTGATGGAAGAGGTGAAGGAGACGCTGAGCCTGCCGATTCCGGATTGAAGCGGCTGCGGTTGGGGTCAGAGCCCGCGGTGCGGGATCCGACCCCGGTCAGGGTTCGGCAAGTGGTCAGATCCCGCACAGCGGGCTCTGACCCCGGTCATGGCAACCGTCAACGCTGCTGCGGGTGCTTCTGCGAGCGCTGCTCCTGCTGCTTGCCACCCTTGTGCGGCTGCTGCGGGTCCATCTGCTGCTGTTGTTGCTGCTGTTGCTGCTGCGGGTTACGGCCCTGCGGTTCCTTGCCGGGATGACGGTTCTGCTGGTTTTTCATGATCGCGATCCAGTGGACGAAGGACATGCGGCGGCGGAGTGCCGGCGCAGGGCCACGGTGGTCCCGCAACGGTTAATCGCAGGCGAAAAAGCAGTGATCGGCAGGATGTTGTTTTCGTGCGTTCAGGCCGGACAGCGTGCGGTAGCTGCCAACCTTGGTTGACATCCGAGATCAGCGCTTGATCTGCTGGCCGTCACCGGCCGGCACGCTGTCGTAATAGCGGCCGGTGCGCGAATCGAACACGCGGTTCGGACCGGCCGGACGCACCCCGGGGACGATACGGCCATTGCGGTCGTAAACCTTGTCGGCCGGCTTGGGCGCTGGGGTGGGCGCAACCTGGGCCGGGCCGGTGGACTTGATCGGCTGCACTGGCTGCGGCGAAGGCAGCACCTGCGGCTGCGGCCTCGCTGGCTGCACGGGTGGCACCACCGGCTGGGGGGCTACGGTGGTGCTGCTGCGGGTGGCGGTCGGATTACCGGTTGGCACCTGAGCCAGCGCCAGCGCGGGCAGCAGGGCCAGCAGCAGGGAAAGGGACAGTTTCATGGCACGCTCCGGTATGGATCGCATTCACCTTGCGCCTGCGCCTGTGTGCCGCCCATGAACGGCCATCACACTTGCAAGGTCGCGCCGGCAACCCCACGTTTGTGGGCATCCCCAGGCCATCGACCCCACGGAGCGCCGCCATGACTGCCTTCGACCTGACGCCCCCGACCACCACCCAGACCGAGGCGCTGGTTGCCGGTCTCAGCAGTGAGGAGCGCCGCGTGCTGCTGCAGCACGGCACCGAAGCGCCGTTCTGCGGTGTGTTCCTCGACAACAAGCGCGAGGGCGTCTATTGCTGCCGGCTGTGTGCGCTGCCGCTGTTCCGCTCCAGCACCAAGTTCGATTCCGGCACCGGCTGGCCCAGCTTCTTTGCTCCGTTCGACCCGGCGCACGTGCGCGAGATCCGCGATACCAGCCACGGCATGGTCCGCACCGAGATCACCTGCGCGCGCTGCGGCAGCCATCTGGGCCATGTGTTCCCCGACGGCCCGCCGCCGACCCATGAGCGCCACTGCCTGAACTCCGTCTCACTTTCGTTCACCGGCAACGGCGAGCCCTGGCCTGACCCGTTGCAGCGTGGCGGTGCGGAAAGCGGCGTGGCGGGCTGAAATACCCCGCTGACCGATTTCACAGAATTCCCTCTTCAGAAAACCTGGCGACGGGCCGACAAGGAGATATCCCCCCTCCTTGCGTCGCCCCATGCTCATCATCGTTGGATTCCTGGTCGTCATCATCAGCGTGCTCGGGGGCTACCTCGGGGCCCACGGACGCTTGGGTGCGCTCTGGCAGCCCTACGAACTGGTCATCATCGGCGGTGCCGCACTGGGCGCGTTCCTGGTCGGCACCCCGGCCAAGACGGTCAAGCAGACCCTGCAGGCCATGGTCGGCGTGTTCAAGGGCCCGCGCTACAAGCAACAGGACTACATCGACGTCCTCAGCCTGGTGTACGAACTGCTCAACAAGGCCCGCCGCGAGGGCTTCATGGCGCTGGAAGACCATGTCGAGCGCCCGGCTGAAAGCGCGCTGTTCGGCAACTACCCGAAGGTGCAGGCCGACCATCACCTGATCGACTTCATCACCGATTGCCTGCGCCTGATGATCGGCAGCAACATCGAGCCGCACGAGCTGGAGCCGCTGCTGGAACTGGAGCTGGAAAAGCACCATGCCGAGGCGATGGCGCCGTCGCAGGTGCTGACCAAGGTCGCCGACGGACTGCCCGGTTTCGGCATCGTCGCGGCGGTGCTGGGCATCGTCATCACCATGGGCTCGATCGGCGGCGACATCGTCGAGGTCGGCGGCCACGTGGCCGGCGCGCTGGTCGGCACCTTCCTCGGCATCCTGCTGGGCTATGGCTTCGTCGGCCCGATGGCAGCGGCGATGGAAGCCCGCGCCGAGCAGGACAGCCGTATCTACGAGTCGGTGAAGACCGCCCTGCTGGCCTGCCTGCGTGGCTACAACCCGAAGATCGCGCTGGAATTCGCCCGCAAGACGCTGCCGTCGAACGTGCGCCCGGCCTTCTCCGATTTCGAGCAGCACCTGAAGACGGTCAAGTAAGCCATGGCCGAAACCAAGCCCACTGTCATCGTCCGCCGGGTCAGGAAGGCCGGCCACGCCGCCCACCATGGCGGTTCGTGGAAGGTGGCCTACGCCGACTTCGTGACCGCGATGATGGCCTTCTTCCTGGTGCTGTGGCTGATGGCCAGCACCAGCAAGCCCGAACGCGCAGCCATTTCCGAGTACTTCCGCAACCCCAGCCCGCTGGTCGGCTCCAGCGCAACGCCGGCGCCGGGCATGGCCGGGCCGGGCGGTGCCAGCACCTCGATGATCAAGCTCGGCGGCGCCACCGATGTTTCGCGCGGCAACAGCAACGATCCCTTCCAGAACCAGCAGAAGTCGATACCGCAGCCGGTGGACGAGCAGCAGCGCGACAAGCAGCAGCTGGAAGCGCTGATGAAGGAACTGCAGGAAGCGATCAGCCGCAGCCAGGCGCTGGAACCGTTCAAGGACCAGCTGCTGCTGGACCTGACCCCGGAAGGCCTGCGCATCCAGATCGTGGACAAGCAGAACCGGCCGATGTTCGACCTCGGCAGCGCCACCCTGAAGCCGTACACACAGCAGATCCTGCACGAGCTGGCCGAGTACCTGAACCACGTGCCGAACCGGATCAGCCTGACCGGCCACACCGACATCACTGCCTATTCGGCCGCGCGCGGCTACGGCAACTGGGAACTGAGCGCCGACCGTGCCAACGCCGCACGGCGTGCGCTGATCGATGGCGGCCTGGAAGACAGCAAGATCACCCGCGTGGTCGGCCTGTCTTCGTCGGTGCTGTTTGACAAGGCCGATCCGCAGAACCCGATCAACCGCCGCATCAGCATCGTGGTGATGACCCAGGCCGCCGAGCAGGCCGCACTGGCCGGTGCCGGCCCGCAGGTGGGGCTGTCGGCCACCACCGCCGACCCGGATGTGCAGGCGGCGCAGGGGCCGGTGCGCTGAATCGGGGTCAGATCCCTTTCCAAGGGAAAGGGATCTGACCCCACCTGCGCCCGGCCGCTACAATGGCGGTCTTTCCTTTTCAGGTGATTCCACCCCATGTCCCAGAACTCCAAGGCCAAGCGCGACAAGCGCAAGAAGCAGCAGGCCAAGCGTCCGTTCCTCCGTCTGAACGCGCGCGAGCAGGTGCAGAACCATGCCGTGCTGCTCAGCGAAGACGGCCAGGCCGTGGCCGCCATCGGCCTTCAGGGCCGTGAGTGGCTGCTGGCCATCGGTGGCCAGACCATGGGCAACGCCGACAACCCGGTGCCGATGCTGGCCATGCTCAAGCACCTGTCGAACATGCAGGAAGCCGAAGGCCGCACGGTCACCCTGGAATACTCCGAGCTGATGCAGAAGCTGCTGGACACCCTGGCCGCTGAAGCCGGCCAGACCGCCGAGGAGTACCTGGACAAGCTGGTGGCCGAGTTCGCCAGCGAGCAGGCCGAAGACGCAGCCGCTGAAGGCGAAGCAGCTGCCGATGAGGCTGCTGCAGAGACCACCGGCGCCGAAGGCGCTGCCGACGCCGAGGCCACCCCGGCCGCCGACGCCGACGGTAAGCCGCAGGCCTGATCCGGCCACGGCGGTGTCGGTCTACGTCGATGACGCGGTGCATCCCTGGCGCGGACAGCGCTGGGCGCACCTGATGGCCGACACCCTGCCCGAGCTGCACGCCATGGCCGCGCAGCTCGGCATTCCACCGCGGGCCTTCCAGAACAAGGCCAGCGGCGCGCATTACGATGTCACTGCGGACCTGCGTGCGCAGGCAATCGCGCTGGGTGCCCGCGCGATTTCACGGCATACCGACCGCGCGCTGGTGAAAGCGGTGATCGCCAACGCCAGGGCGCAGTACCGGCCGTAGATGGTTAGCGCCGGGCCATGCCCTGCGAGCGCGCAGCGCGGTGAAAAGCCGCCGGGCATGGCTCGGCGCTACCGATCAATCTCAGAACGGGTCGCTGCCCAAGCGGATTTCCACGTTCAGCAGCGAACACAGCGCCAGCATCGCGTCGTCGTCGCGGGTCAGTGCCATCACGCCAGTGAAGCCATCGCTGCCGGCATCCACGCTCCACAGCGTGTAGTTGTGTTCGCGCAGGCGATCAAAAGCGGTGGACATCAGCTGCACACCGTCCAGGTCCTCGGCGAAGTCCTCGTCATCGAGGTCACCACCCCAGTCCAGCTGTACGTTGAAGCGCGCCGACAGCTCATTGACCGCCGACTGCAGCGAATCCAGGTCGTCGCGCTCCACGTCGAAGCCCGATTGCCAGGCGATGGCCGTGAACAGGGCCGGCAGCCAGTCGCTGTCAGCCTCCAGCGGCTGCCCCTGCTCGGCCAGCTGCTCGCGCCAGCGGTTGAACTGCTGCAGGGCCTGTTCGTCATCACCCGGATTGATCAGCACCAGCAGGTTCCAGACACGCGCCTCGAAATCGGCCTCGTCGAAATCCTGGACGTCTTCTTCGAAGTCGAAATAATCGCTGTTGTCGGGCATGGCGGGCACTCCTTGGGGCAGGCGGGCATTCTACGGTTTATCCTGTAGCGCTGAAGCCGGCCTTGGTGGCCGTCACCCTGAATGAAGCGATGAGCGATACCCCTCCCGACCACCTGGCGATCAACCCGGCCAGCCCCTTCCATGATGCGCAGGCGCTGGAGCGCGGCGTCGGCGTGCGTTTCAACGACGTCGAGCGCGACAACGTCGAAGAATATTCGGTCAGCGAAGGCTGGATCCGCGTGCAGGCCGGCAAGGCCCGCGACCGCCGTGGCAACCCGATGACGATCAAGGTCAAGGGCAAGGTCGAGGCGTATTTCCTGGAAACGAAGCCGGAATAAGCACGGCTCTCGGATCCTGGGGTCAGATCCCTTTCCTGCGGAAAGGGATCTGACCCCGATCGACGGCGCCCGACCGCAACGTCATTCGCGCTTGCGCGATTCCAGCAGGTCCAGGTTGCGGATCAGGCGTCGCGAGATCTCATCGGAGATCACCCCGCGCCGGGTCAGCCGGAACAGTTCCTCGCGCTCGGCATTGAGGCCGGCGCTGCGCAGCTGGCGATAGCCCAGTTCCATGCGCTGCACCTTCTCCGGGTCCACGTCGGGCCCGTCGCTGTCCTTCTCCAGGTGTCGCTGGTACAGCAGGCTCACCCGCGAGGCGGCGTCGTTGTACAACTGCACGTTCTCGGTGTTCTGGTTCATCACCATCTGCTGGCGCATGCGCTCCACCCCCGCCAGCGCGGCCTTCGATGACAGCCTGCGTGCCAGGTCTTCTTCCTTGCGTTCGCCCGAATCGGCCGGCAGCTGCAGGCCCTTCAGCAACTGCGGCAGCGCCACGCTGGCGCCGACCAGCGAGAACAGGATCACCGCCGCGGCCAGGAAGATCACCAGGTCGCGCGCCGGGAACGGACTGCCATCAGGCAGGAACAACGGCAGCGTCAGCACGCCGGCCAGGGTGATCGCACCGCGCACACCGGCCACCGAGGTGGCCACCACGATGCGCCAGTTCGGTGCCTCGCCACGCTCCAGCCCGCGACGCCGCGCGCGCAGCAGGTTCCAGCGCAGCGACAGCCATACCCACAGCAGGCGCAGCGTGATCAACGTGGCGTTGATCACCAGCACGTAGACCAGCAACCACCACGCGCTCTGGTGGCCGCTCTCGTTCATGGTGGTGGTGGCACGTTCGACAATGCCCGGCAGCTGCTCGCCCAGCAGCACGAACATGATGCCGTTGAAGCTGAACTGCAGCATGTTCCAGACCCCGGCACGCTGCACGCGCATGCTGCCGGAGACGCGGCCGGTCATTTCCACGTAGCTCATCGAGATGCCGGCCGCGACCGCAGCCAGGATGCCCGAGGCATTGATCTCTTCGGCCAGCAGGTAGGCCGCGAACGGAATCAGCAGGTTGACCAGCATCGCCGCACCCGGCTCCTCGCCGAAGCGGCGCCACAGCCAGCGCTGGAAGGTGGAAACACCGAGGGTGACCGCCACGCCCACCGCCAGGCCAGCCACCGCCACCCACAGGAAGGTCAGCGAGGCCGTGGCCAGCGAGAAGGTACCGGTCATCACCGCCGCCACCGCGAAGCGGAAGCAGACCAGGCCGGACGCATCGTTGAGCAGCGACTCGCCTTCCAGGATGTGCATCAGGCGCTTGGGAATCGGCGCCTTGGAGGCGATCGCCCCGACCGCCACCGGGTCGGTCGGCGACACGATCGCCGCGAGCGCGAAGCACACCGCCAGCGGCATCACCGGAATCATCCAGTGGATCAACAGGCCGGCACCGATGACGGTGAACACCACCAGGCCGAACGCCAGCTCGAGGATCGCGCCTTTATCGCGGAACAGGCCCTGCTTGGGGATGCGCCAGCCGTCGAGGAACAGCAGCGGCGGCAGGAACAGCAGGAAGAACACTTCCGGCTCCAGCGCGTGCCCGCGGTTGAACACCCCGGCGATCACCGCACCCAGGCCGATCTGCACCAGCGGCAGCGGCAATGAGAACGGCAGGACGCGAACCAGGTAGCCGCTGGCGACAACGGCCACCAGCATCGCCAGGACGACTTCGATGGTATGCATGCTTCTTCCAGGAAGCGGCGCGCGGGGAGGCACGGGGGGCCAGCGCCGGAAACCCGGAAAAAATTACCACACGCGGCCACGGCCGCGGCGACCACGGCCGCCGCGCGTCAGCCCCGGCTCATGCCCCGTCGAAGCGGTACAGGTCCATGGCAAGGAATCCGGCGTCGATGCCGGCATCGATGCGACGGGCACCGAAGCCACTCTCGCCGGCCGCGCCCATTGCGAAGAACAGCGGCAGCAGGTGCTCATCGGTGGGATGCGCGCGCTCGGCGAACGGCGCCTGCCGGCGATAGTCCAACAGGGCCTGGCGATCATCAGCAGCCAGGCGCTGCTCCACCCATTCGATGAAAGGCCGCACGTACGGCGCTTCCTTGCCGTCCTGGTAATCGCCCCAGTCGTGCAGGTTGTGGGTGATGCTGCCCGAGCCGACCAGCAGCACGCCCTGCTCGCGCAGCGGTGCCAGCGCGCGGCCCAGCGCGAACTGGTGCTCGGGGCCAAGCAGCGGCTGGATCGACACCGGCACCACCGGGATGTCGGCCTGCGGGCGCAACAACCGCAGCGGCACCCACGCACCGTGGTCGAGGCCACGTTGCGGGTCGAGCGCCACCGGCAGGCCAGCGGCGGCGATACGGCCGGCCACCTCTTCGGCCAGCGCTGGATCACCCGGCGCCGGGTACTGCAGTTCGAACAGCGCGCGCGGGAAGCCACCGAAGTCGTGGATGGTCGGCGGCTGCGGGTGCGCGCCGACCAGCGGCTGCCGGCCCAGCCAGTGCGCCGAGGCCATCACGATGGCACGTGGCGCCGGAAGGTCACGCGCCAGCTCGGCCAGGCGCACGCCGACCTGGCCCGGATGCAGGGCAGTCATCGGCGAACCATGTGAGATGTACAGCGAAGGCAGGCGGGACATGGAATTCTCCAGTTGCAGGATCAAGCGGCGATCAGCGCGAACGCAGGGTCCACTTGCCGTCGCCGACCAGGAACAGCACCACCAGCGCCAGCGCCCAGAACGCCGGGTATTCCCAGCCGCCGCCAGCGTTGGCGAAACTGAAGCCATTGGCGCCATGCACGGTGACGATGGTGCCCAGCAGCAGCGGCACGCCGATCAGGCCCACCCAGCGTGCGTAGATGCCCAGCAGCAATGCGGCGGTGATCACCAGCTCAACGCCGATGGTGAGGTAACCGAGCACGCCAGGCAGGCCCAGCGATTCGAAGAACGCGGCGGTACCGGCCGGGGTGAACACCAGCAGCTTGGTCAGCGCATGGACCAGGAACAGCACGCCCAGGGCCAGGCGCAGCAGGGTGGCGCCATACGGGGCCAGCGGCGAAACAGGAGCAGTCGTGGTGTGCATGGGGGAAACACCTTGAGGGAGTGACCACAGGTTATTGCGCCTTCACGGATCTATAAATACGATCTTTCGACCGTATTTATTTCAAAAGGCGCAACAATGGACACCCTCGAGGCGATGCGCGTGTTCGTGGCGGTGGTCGAGCGCAACGGCTTCAGTGCTGCCGCGCAGGCCCTGGACCTGTCCACCGCCGGCGTCACCCGCCACGTCGCCGCGCTGGAGAAGCGCCTGGCCACGCGCCTGCTCCACCGCACCACGCGCCGGGTCAGCCCGACCAGTGCCGGTGCCGCCTACTACGCCCAGTGCGTGCGCCTGCTGGCCGAGTTCGACGCGCTGGAGGCCAGCATCGGTGCACAGGCGCTGGAGCCCTCGGGCACGCTGCGGATCAACGCGCCGGTCAGCTGGGGCATCGCTCGCCTCGGGCCACTACTGGCCAGCTACCGCGAGCGCTTTCCACAGGTGGAACTGGACCTGGCCCTGTCCGACCGCCTGGTGGACATGGTCGAAGAAGGCTACGACGTGGCCATCCGCATCACCCGCGAGCCCGGCCCCACGCTGATCGCCCGCCGCCTGGGCGAATCGCGGGTGAGCCTGTGCGCCGCACCTTCGTACCTGGCCGTGCACGGTGCGCCGAAGACCCCGCAGGAGCTGCAGGCACATGCATGCCTGAGCTACAGCTACTGGTCCGCCGGCGACCATTGGCCGCTGCAGGGGCCCGGTGGCGAAGTGAAGGTGGCAGTAAGCAGCCTGCTGCACGCCAACAACGGGGACGTGCTGCGCGAAGCAGCAATCGCCGGCATGGGCGTGATCCTGCAACCGGATTTCCTGCTGGAAGACGCGTTGGCTGATGGTCGCCTGGTGCGCATCCTGCCCGAATGGGAGGCCTCGCCGATCGGCATCTTCGCGGTCTACACCAGCCGCAGCCACCTGGCGCCAAAGGTGCGCAGCTTCATCGACCATCTGGTGGATGCGGGGGTGTAGCCGAGTCTGGCGTCTGCCGGCCAGCGGCCGGCACTACCGTCATGTTTCGCTCGGGTAGTGCCGGCCGCTGGCCGGCAGATGCGAAACCCGATCAGGCGGGAACCACGTCCAGCGCATCAATGATCTGCTCCAGCGGCGCCGGCCGGCCCAGCAGATAGCCCTGTACCTGGTCACAGCCGTGCGCGGCCAGCCAGTCCAGCTGCCCGGGCGTTTCCACGCCCTCGGCGATGATGGTCAGCCCCATGCTGTGGCCCAGCGACAGCAGCGCGCGGCAGATCGAGGCGTTGCGTGGGTTGGTTTCCACGTCGGCAACGAAGCTGCGGTCGATCTTCAGGATGTCCAGCGGCAGGTGCTGCAGGTAGGACATGCTCGAGTAGCCGGTGCCGAAATCATCCAGCGACACGCTGATGCCCTGCTCGTGCAGGCGCTGCATGGTCTGCATCGCCTGCGCCGGCTTGCGCATCAGGCTGCTCTCGGTCAGCTCCACGTGCAGCGCGCCGCGAGCCAGGCCGAAGTCCTGCTGCGCGCGCGTGAACTCGGTTACCAGGTCACTGTTGAAGAACTGCACCGCCGACACATTGACCGCGATCGGCAGCTCGCCCCAACCGGCATCGACAAGCCGCCGCTGTGCCTTCGCCGCCGCGCGGATCACCCAGCGCCCCAGTGCCAGGATCAGTCCGGTGTCTTCGCACAACGGGATGAACTCGTTGGGCGGAATGAAACTGCCATCAGCCTGCGGCCAGCGCAGCAGCGCCTCCAGCGCTGCCGGGCTGCCATCGCCGGCGTGCCGGATCGGCTGGAAGTACAGCTGGAATTCGTTGTCGATGGCGGCGTGGATGCGCCCGGCCAGGCGCAGGCGGTCGGCCAGCCGCGTGGTCACCGCCGCGTCGAACCAGACCACCACATTGCCCTCGGCGCGCGCTGCATGCGCGGCCTGTGCCGCCATGCCGATCACCTGCTCAGCGCTGTGCCCGTCACCGGCCACGTGCGTAGCCACGCCGATACGCGGCTCGAACTGGTGCAGCGAATCCTTGCCGCGCATCGGCGCCGATACGATCTGCAGCAGGTCGTCCAGCACGCGCTGGACATCCTGCCCAGTGCTGATGGCGAACACGAAATCTTCTGCCGGCTGGAAGGCCAGCGTGCCGCAGCGTGCACCCAGCCCGCCGAGCCGGGTGGCCATCGACTGCAGCACCGCATCGCCGATCTCGCGTCCCAGCGTATCGGCCACCAGCTGCAGGCCGCGCAGCTGTACGAACGCAATGGTGTAGCCCGCATCGTGCTCGTCCAGCTGTTCGGTCAGCGCGCGCACGTTGAGCAGGCCGGTGGCCGGGTTGTGCCGCGCCTGGTAGGCCAGGTCGCGCTCATAGGCCAGCCGTTCGCTGACATCCTCGGCCAGCACCAGGCATGCCGGCTGGCCGTCGAAGTCGAGCCGGGACAGATGTGCACGTACTTCAAACACGCTGCCGTCCTTGCGCCGGTGCAGTCGCACGGTGGCGTCCTGCAGCTCGCCGACCCGGGCCTTGGCGATCGCGCCCTTCACCTCGTCCCAGCCTTCGCGCGGGCGGATGTCGAGGATGCTCATCGCCAGGAATTCCTCGCGGCTGTAGCCATACTGGCGCACAGCGGCATCGTTGACCTCGATGAAGCGCAGCGTGTCCGGATCGAATACCCAGAACGGCGCCGGGTTGCGGTCGAACAGCAGGCGGAAGCGACGCTCCGCTTCGCCCATCTGCTCCCGCGCCTGGTAGCGCTCGCTCAGGTCGGTCAGTGCACCGATCATGCGCCGCTCACTGTCAGCCACCTCCACCCGCTGGCCACGCGCACCGACCCAACGCACCTCGCCACCGGGCAGCACCAGCCGGAACACCTGGTCGAGCACCGCACTACCGGCAAACGCCTGGTCGAAGGCGTGCTGCAGGCGCGCGGCGTCATCACGGTGCACGCGCGCGAAGAAATCGGCCACCGGCAGCGCATCGGTCTGCACCCCGAAGATCTCACGGGCCAGCGGCGACCAGCGCAGCAGTGCCGCGTCCTCGTCCACATACCAGGTGCAGACACGGCCCACCTGGTGCGCCAGCCGCAGTTCGGCGTGGCCGGTCTTCAGTTCCTCCGCCATCGACTGCTGGCGGAGGGTGCTGCGGCGCACGGCGTACAGCAGTACCAGCAGCACTCCCACGTAGGCCAGCACGATCGCCACTGACGCCTGCAGGTACGGCCACCATGGTGCCAGCACGTCCTCATCGGCCAACCCGACCTGCACCGCCAGCGGGCTGCGCTCGAGCGTGCTGATGGTGATGATCCGTGGCACGCCATCGACCACGCCCGGCACGCTGCCCAGCTCGACCACCGCCTGCTTGCCGAGCAGGTCACGCCGTGGCAGGTCGAAGCGACGGCCGACCGTGCCATGCGGATCCGGCACCCGCGCCAGCATGTAGCCCTCGGCATCGCTGATCGAGACCAGTCCGTTCGGGCCCACATCCAGCCCGCCGATGATGCGCTGCAGTTCGCCGCAGCGCAGCCGCGCCAGCAGCCAGCGATCGTCGGCCATCGCCAACGCCAGCGGCACCACCCAGCCATCGTCGCCGGCCTGCTGCGGCGGACCGATGTACAGCGCACTGCCCTGCCCGCGCCGCTGCGGGTCGGTCCACAGCGGCAGGTTCAGATCACCCTTGCCGGCGGTGATCGCGCGGCCGTGGCGGTCCAGCACCACAATGCTGTGCAGCTCGGCATGGCGGCTCAGCACACCGCCGATGGCGGCATCCAGCAGTGCCGGCGCCTGTACCGGCACGCGGCGGAACAGTTCGGCGGCGTCGGCGGCGATGCCGGACATCGCCCGTTCCAGGTTGCGCAGTTCCAGCGCCAGCAGGCGCTCGCTGCCCACCGCCAGCGCGCGGCTCTGGCGCTGCGCAGCCTCCAGCCGGCGGTGGTGATCATTGGCCAGCATGGTGGTCAAACCAGCCACCAGCAACACGCCCAGCAGCACGCCGCCCCAGGTGATGGCGCGCAGCGGCCGGGCCAACGCCCGTTTCAGCGCGGGCATCGGTCGGTCTTCCTTGTGCAGTCGGCTGGCTTCATGCGCGAACGAATCCTCCACGTCCCCGACCTCAACGGCCGGCGGACGCCATTCTTGACGCCTGGCACCGCCCCGCATGGCCACCTCCCCGTGTCCGCGCAGGGTTCCAGCGGCCAGCATGCACCACGCAGCTGGCGCCGTGAAGATCGTATCCGCGCGTTCAGCCAGATCCTGCACAGGCGCTGCGGTGCAACGGAACGGCCAGCTGGGCCGGGGCGGATTAGACTTGGGGTTTTCCGCTGCAAGAGAAGTCCATGTCCAAGCTGCGCCGTCCCACCCTGGCACTGGCCATCGTTGCCAGCCTGTCCCTGGCCGCCTGCGACCGCCCGGCCGAACCGGCCGCCGGTACCGCCGCGCCGGCCGATGCCGCACCCGCAGCGGCCAAGCCGATGCTGGGCAGCTTCGGCTTCGATGCCAGCGGCATGGACCGCAGCATCGCCGCCGGCGACGACTTCTTCGGCTTCGCCAACGGCACCTGGGTCAAGAACACCGAGATCCCCGCCGACCGCTCGCGCTTCGGCAGCTTCAACGTCATCGCCGAAAAGACCCTAGCCGATACCCGCGCCATCCTCGAAGGTGCTGCCGGCAACGCCCAGGCCAACGGTGACGACAAGCTGATCGGCGACTACTACGCCGCCTTCATGGATGAAGCCGGCATCGAGCAGCACGGCCTCGCGCCGGTGCAGCCGCAGCTGAAGGCGATCGAAGCCATCGCAGACAAGGCCGGCCTGGCGCGCACGCTCGGCGGCGACATGCGCGCCGATGTCGACCTGCTCAATGCGACCAACTTCTACACCGACCGCCTGTTTGGCCTGTGGGTGTCGGTGGACATGCTGCAGCCGGACCGCACCGCGCCGTACCTGGTGCAGGGCGGGCTTGGCATGCCCGACCGCGATTTCTACCTGGGTGGTGGCCGCATGGCCGAACTGCGCAAGCAGTACCAGGCCTACATCGCGCAGATGCTCCAGCTGGCCGGCGTTGCCGACCCGGCCGGCAAGGCGCAGCGCATCCTCGCACTGGAGACAAAGATCGCGCAGGCACACGCCACCCAGGAAGAAACCAACGACGTGACCAAGGGTGCCAACCCCTGGACCCAGGCCGACTTCAATGCCAAGGCACCGGGCATGGACTGGAACGCCTTCCTCGATGCAGCGGCGCTGGGCAAGCAGCAGGACTTCATCGTGTGGCAGCCCAAGGCCGTGGCTGGCCTGTCCAAGCTGGTCGCCACCGAGCCGCTGGACGCCTGGAAGGACTACCTGGCCTTCCACGCGTTGGACCGTGCTGCGGCGTACCTGCCGAAGAAGTTCGCCGACGCCCGTTTCGCCTTCCACGGCACCGCGCTGAGCGGCACCCCGCAGCAGAGCGACCGCTGGAAGCGCGCGGTGGATGACGCCAACCACGCAGTAGGCGAGGCCATCGGCAAGCGCTACGTCGAGAAGCACTTCGACGCGAAGACCAAGGAACGTGCCGACGAGATGGCGAAGAACATCATCGCCGCCTTCGCCAAGCGCATCGATGCACTGGCCTGGATGTCACCGCAGACCAAGGCCAGCGCCAAGGCCAAGGTCGCCGGCCTGACCGTGGGCATGGGTTACCCGGAAAAGTGGCGTGATTACAGCGGCCTGGAGATCCGCCGCGATGATGCGCTGGGCAACGCGCAGCGTGCCGAACTGTTCGAGTACCAGCGCAACATCGCCAAGCTGGGCAAGCCGGTCGACCACAGCGAGTGGGCGATGCTGCCGCAGACCATCAATGCGATGAACGTGCCGCTGGAGAACCGCCTGGTGTTCCCCGCCGCGATCCTGCAGCCGCCGTTCTTCGACGGCGCTGCCGACGATGCGGTGAACTACGGTGCGATCGGTGCGGTGATCGGCCACGAGATCAGCCATGGCTTCGACAACGCCGGTGCGCTGTTCGACGAGACCGGCAAGCTGCACAACTGGTGGACCGCCGAGGACCTGAAGCAGTTCAACGCCGCCGGTGATGCGCTGGCCGCGCAGTTCAGCAGCTATGAGCCGTTCCCCGGCGTGCACGTCAACGGCAAGCTGAGCCTGGGCGAGAACATTGCCGACGTGGCCGGCCTGGGCACTGCCTACGATGCCTACCAGCTGTCGCTGCAGGGCAAGCCGGGCCAGACCCTGGAAGGCTTCACGCCGGACCAGCGCTTCTTCCTCGGCTTTGCCCAGGCCTGGCGCAGCAAGAGCCGCGAGCAGGCGCTGCGCAACTCGCTGCTGACCGATGTGCATGCACCGGGCCAGTTCCGCGCGCTCACCGTGCGCAACATCGACGCCTGGTACCCCGCGTTCGAAGTGAAGGAAGGCCAGAAGCTGTACCTGGCCCCGGACAAGCGGGTCAAGGTGTGGTGATGTAACTGGAACGGGCGCCGCAAGGCGCCCGTTCCATTTCCCGGTAGCTGCCAACCTTGGTTGGCGCATGCCTCGCTCTGGTGGGTGTCGACCTTGGTTGGCACATGCCTCGCTCTGGTGGGTGCAGACCTTGGTCGGCACGGGGTGGGAATCCACGCATCGCGTGGATCTACCTGCGGCTGGTGGCAACCATCAGCAGAGCGCTCGCAGCCAACACCGCCGCAGCCCACAGGTTGGCGTGCAACCCGATGCCATCCAGCAGACGGCCCCCGCCCCACGCGCCCGCTGCGATGCCGATGTTGAACACGCCCACATACAGCGCAGTGGCAATCTCGACGGCCTGCGGCACCGCCTTCATCATCCAGCCCATCAGGCCCACCGACACACCGCCGTAGGCCAGGCCCCACAACAGCAGAACCGCAATGCCGCCGGCCGGCGTACTGCCCACCCACAGCAGCAACAGCGGCGTCAGCAGCAGGCCCAAGGCAATCGCCAGCAGCATTCCACGCGGATGCCGTGCGGCCATCGGACCGGCGATGAAGTTGCCGGCGATGCCGGCCAGGCCATAGGCAAACAGCAGGGCGCCGATCCACTTCGCATCCACGCCCGACACCGTCGTCAGCAGCGGCCGCACGTAGGTGAAGGCGATGAAGTGCCCGGACACCAGCAGCACAGTCAACCACAGGCCGCGCTGCAGGCCGCGATGGCCGAGCAGCTGCACGAACTGCGCTGGCCGCACCGACGTTGCCACCGGCAACGCGGGAACCACCACCACATGCAGCAGCAGGACCGCCGCACTGAACAGCGTCATTGCCGCGAATGCGCAGCGCCAACCCAATGCATCACCGATCAGCGCGCCCAGTGGCACGCCAAGGACCGAGGCGGCGGCCACGCCACCGAAGATGATCGAGGTGGCCAGGCCGATCCGCTGTGCTGGCACCAGGCGCGCCGCAAGGCCCCCGGCAATAGCCCAGATGCCGCCCATGCAGAGCCCCACCAGCACGCGCGCGGCCAGCAGCCAAGCGATACCGGGTGCCAGAGCCGAGGCGATGTTGGCTACCAGCAGCAGGCCCAGCAGCCCGCACAGGATGCGGCGGCGATCGACACCACCGGCGAGGACCACCACCATCGGCGCGAACAACGCCGCCAGCAGGGCCGGCAGCGAGATCATCAGGCCGGCGGTGCCTTCGGAAGCACCGAGGCTGTCGGCGATCGGCGTCAGCAGGCCCACCGGCAGCATTTCGGTAGTGACCACCGAGAACGTGGCGAGGCCGACGGCGGAAACCGCCCACCACGGATGGCGATGCACAGGCGCGGCATGCGCAGGCGATGAAGCGCTCACGGGACGATTCCTTCAGGGGATGTGGTCGACGCAGACGGGCGCAGTGCACGTTGCGCGAGCACGGCAAACAGCAGCACGCCACCGCCTGCCACCAGCGCAACGACAAAGCCGCTGCGTACACCCCCCGCATCGACACTCTGCCCGGACAGCGCCGCGCCCAGCGCCACGCCGATGTTCAATCCGGCCAGCAGCCAGGTCATGCCCTCGGTCAGGCGCGATTCGGGGACGTGCTGTTCGACCAGCGACATCGCCACGATCATCGTCGGCGCGAAGAACAGCCCGGCCAGCAGCACGGCTGCAGCCAGTGCCGGCACACTGCCAACCCCCAGCAGCGGCAGCGTGGTCAGCGCAGTGGCCGCTGCGCCCAGCAGCAACAGGCGCTGCAACGGCACCTGCAGCTTCAGCGCACCGAACAGCAGGCCTGCCGCACAGCTGCCCAGCGCATAGGCCGACAGCACCACGCTGGCTGCGAGGGGCTGGCCACGCTGTTCGGCGAAGGCCACGCTGGTGATGTCGACCGTGCCGACGATCACTCCCATCGCCAGCATCAGCAACGCCAGCAGGCGGATCTCCGGTTGCCGCAACAGGGAGCGGCGTGGTGTGGCGCTGTCAACCGGTTGCAACGGCGGCTTGGTGCCACGCTGCAGGACCAGTGCGGTCACTCCGATCACCAGCAGAAGGGCTGCAGCCAGCACGCCAGCCTGTGGCCATACCGCTACTGACAATCCCACCGCCAACGGCGGCCCGGCAATGAAGGTGACCTCGTCGAACACCGTCTCCAGCGAGTAGGCGGTCTGCAGTTGCGGGCGACCGCGATGGATCGCGGTCCAGCGCGCGCGCACCATCGCCGAGACGCTGGGCATGCAGCCGGCCAGCATCGCCGTGGCGAACAGGGTCCAGTCCGGTGCGGCCAGCAGCGTGCACGCGAGCAGCAACAGCAGACCGGCCGCACTGGCCGCCGTGGCCCACGGCAGCACCCTGCCCTGCCCATGGCGGTCGACCCAGCGCGATACCTGTGGCGACAGCAGCGCGTAGGTCAGCACGAAGGTGGCCGACACCGTGCCGGCCAGTGTGTAGCTGCCGCGCAGCTGCGACAGCAGGGTGATGATGCCGATGCCGGTCATTGGCAGCGGCAGGCGGGCCAGCAGCCCGGCCAGGGCAAGGCCGGCGGTGCCGGGGGCGGCGAACAGGTCGCGGTAAGGGGTGGCCATCGCAATCTCCAGGGCAGCGACTTGCCTGGCGCGGGAAGCGCCACGACAATACATACAGAGCGTATGAATATGAGACTACATTCATACGCCCTGTATGTAAATAATCATGCGCCACGTATGTAAGGAGCTCCGAATGGTCCGCCGCACCCGCGCCGAGATGGAAGAAACCCGCGCCAGCCTGCTGGCCACCGCCCGCCGGGTGTTCAGCGAGCATGGCTATGCCGCCACCTCGATGGACGACCTGACCGCGCAGGCCGGGCTGACCCGCGGCGCGCTGTACCACCACTTCGGCGACAAGAAAGGGCTGCTGGCAGCGGTGGTTGCCCAGCTCGATGCCGAGACCGATGTACGCCTGCAGGCGATCAGCGATGCTGCAGATGACGCGTGGGACGGCTTCGTGCAGCGCTGCCGCGCTTACCTGCAGATGGCGCTGGAACCGGAGATCCAGCGCATCGTGCTGCGTGATGCGCGCGCGGTACTGGGTGGCGCCTCACCGGAATCGCAGCGCCACTGCGTGTACTCGATGCAGCACCTGATCGAACATCTGGTGGCGCAGGGCGTGGTGGCGCCGGTGGATGCGCAGGCGCTGGCGTCGCTGATCTACGGCAGCCTGGCCGAGGCCGCGTTCTGGATCGCCGAGGGCGAGGATGGCGACGCGCGCCTGCGGCAGGCGACGGCGGCGCTGGAGATGCTGTTGCGCGGGTTGAAGTCGGCCGGGTGAAGCCCATCCACGCATGGCGTGGATCTACTACGGAATCCGCCCTGGTAGATGCCAACCTTGGTTGGCGCTTCTGCGGTACCGCACGAAACGCGTGCCAACCAAGGTTGGCACCTACCAAAACCATGGTGTCAGTAGATCTACGCCATGCGTGGATGAAGCTTTATCGCGAAACGCGTGCCAACCAAGGTTGGCACCTACCCGGGAAGGGTGGGCCACTCGCGCAGTACATCCACCGGCACGCCCACGCGCGTGCAGGCGCGACTGGCGAGGCCATCGGGCAGCGCGCGGCGGAACAGCGGCGCCATGCCCCGCATCAGTTTCGCCGACGCGGCCGCCTGCGCCCGCTGGCGGCCATTGCGTTCGAGCATGCCTTCGGCCCAGTCCGGCAGCAGCGCGGCACCGGCCCCCAGGAACACTTCGCGCGACAGGCCTGCCACCGGCACCGGAAGACGCACACCGGACAACACCTCCAGCACCTCGCGCGAGCGCTCGTCCACGCGCAGCTCCGGCTGCCGCGCACAGAAGTACGCCGCCACTTCCGCTTCGCTGCGCGGCACATCCACCGCACCCAGCGCTTCGGCCACGCGGCGGTACTCGTCGTAATAGCGGTCGGCAATGGGCTCGGGCACCTCGCGCCCGTAGCGGCGAAAACCCTGCAGGAAACCGAATGCTTCGGTCACATGCACCCAGGTCAGCAACTGCGGATCATCGGCGGCATACCCCTCACCCTGCGCGGTCTGGCCACGGATCTGCGCATGGATGCGGCGCACCTTGGCCACCAGCATCTCGACCTCGCCGGCAGGCGCATAGCTGGTGCCGGCCACAAAGGCCGTGGTGCGGCGCAGGCGGCCCACCAGGTCCTGGCGGAAATTGGAGTGGTCGTAGACCCCGGCCAACGCGCGCGGGTGCAGGGTCTGCAGCATCAGTGCGCACAGGCCGCCGGCCAGCATCGACGGGAATTCGGCGTGCAACCGCCAGGTGACGCTGTCGGGGCCGAACCAGCCCGGGTCACCCAGCGGGTGGTCGTAGTTGATGCCGCTCTGGCCACGCGGGAAGGCCTCCAGGACCCAGCGCCGGATCGGCGCGGTCACGGGGCGGGAGAGTCGCTGCAGCAGAGCCGGCATCACAGGTCCAGGAAAGGCGGAAGAACGGCCACGCGCTGCGCGGTCGGCCCCGATTCTGGGCGATCACGACGCCAACGGCGAGTCTCCGCACTCAGCCACGGTTTCATGTGCAGCCGCAGCACGTTTCACCCTGCGACATCTTGTCGCAGGCTATAGCCACCATGCTGCACCGCAGCAACATTCACTCATTCAGACAGAAGCCTTACCCCGCTTGGCCTTGGCCCCATTGCACGGCTCGCTGGAAGTGCTAGAACTGAACCCGCCACACCGTCCAACGCTGATCGACGCACGTTCCACAAGGAGCCAGCCATGATTGCTTTGTTCAAGGGTTTGGGAATTCTGCTTCGCGACAACGAGCTCTACAGCAGCCCGTTCGATAAACAGGTCGCGCACTGGCGCAATCTCAGCGAGCAGCAGATCCGCGACGAAGTGGCTGTGCTGGCCCAGGCCAAGTGCCAATGGCTGATCGCCTCGATCGTGGGCTGGCAGGCGGCGTCGCTGCTGATCCTCGGCCTGATTGCCAACTACCTGTGGCGCGACGATTTCCATATCACCTTCACCCGCGTGGTGATCGTGTTCGGCTCATGGGTATCGATCCTGTTCGTGATCTGGTTCATGGCCAACATGTTCGACCACACCGCCGGTTTCGAGCGCTGGATGAAGGCATTCAACAGCCGCGCGCG
Organism: Stenotrophomonas sp. GW821-FHT09E08; assembly: GCF_059416125.1. Classification (NCBI taxonomy): domain Bacteria; kingdom Pseudomonadati; phylum Pseudomonadota; class Gammaproteobacteria; order Lysobacterales; family Lysobacteraceae; genus Stenotrophomonas; species Stenotrophomonas sp. GW821-FHT09E08. The sequence goes on along the minus strand of NZ_JBWKOO010000011.1, from coordinate 3,057 downwards.
GATCAGTTCCAAGGCCGACAGCGTCGAGCACGTGGCCGAGGCGCTGGACCTGGCCGAGCATTATCCGGAAGTGCTGGACTACAAGCAGGCGGTCACCGCCCGGCGTGAACTGCGCCACGAGGACATCCGCATCATGACCGAGATCGGGCGCATGAAGCAGCATTCGGAACTGGTGGGACGCCTCAACCACGTGGGTGAAACCGAGCACCACCACGAACTGACGCTGCAGCCAGCCTACTGACCCTTCGGGGAAGCGGGGGGACCCACAATGCCACCGTGATCACTCACGGTGGCATTGTTCTTTCCGTTCCTCGTTGACGCACTGGTTGAAGCCCTTCGGCAGGTCACTGAACTCCCGCGTCTCGCCCACCGCCACCGCGAACGACCGTATCGGCGCTTTCGCACATACGGCATCGGGACTGCAGGCCGGGTCCAGCACCAGGTAGTGGCACTGGCCGCTGCGGCTGGCGATGCACTCGAAGCGCGCCACCCCATCCACCACGGTGCGCTTGCTGTACAGCGTGTCCACGCCATTGGCGTTGGTGCGGGTGATCGCGGTCTCGGTGGACTTCTGGCAACCGGCAAGTGCCAAAGCAGCGAGGCCCATAAGCAGGAAGGAACGCATGGAAAGCTCCGCGTATCGGAAGATGCGGCGCGGCTACATGCCGCGGAACAGACTCATGAAGGGCTGGCTGACCACCAGTGTTTCCGCACGCTGGCGCAGGCGTAGTACACCGCGCCCGGTATCGTCGCGGCTCACCGCCGCCACCGCCTTCATGTTGACGATGGTCGAACGATGGATCTGGCGGAAGTGCTGCGGGTCGAGCACTTCCAGCAGCTCGCGCAGCGGCGTGCGCAGCAGGCTTTCGCCGGCGGCGGTGACCACCGTGGTGTACTTGTTGTCGGCGCGGAAGTAGGCCACGTCCTCCAGCATGATCAGCTGCGTCTCACGACCGTTGCTGGCGGTGATCCAGGCCAGCGGCGGGTGGTCGGCGCTGCCCTGCGATGGACCCAGCCGTTGCAGCAGGCGTTCAAGTACCGCGTCGTCCTGGCGCGTCGATGGCAGCCGCGACAGGATGCGCTCGCGCGTGGCCAACAGTCGCTCGTCGCTCACCGGCTTCAGCAGATAATCCATCGCACCTTGCTCGAACGCATCGATGGCGTACTGGTCATAGGCGGTGACGAACACCACCTGGGTACGCGGGCTCAATTCGGACAGCGAACGTGCCACCTCGATGCCGCTGATGCCAGGCATGCGGATGTCGAGGAAGGCGATATCCGGCTGCTTCTCGGCCAGCTGCTCCAGCGCACTGGCACCGTCCTCGCACTCGGCCACCAGTTTCAGTTCCGGCCACAGCCGGCCCAGCTGCTCCACCAGTGACTGCCGCAGCAGTTCTTCGTCTTCGGCGATCAGCGCTTCAAGCGGCATGGCTGCGTTCCTTGGCCGACTGCGGCAGTGTCATGGTCGCGGCCACGCCGCTGGGGAAGTTGGCAACGATCGCCACGCCGGCCTGCTCGCCGCAGGTCAGGCGCAGGCGCTCGCGCAGGTTCTTCAGGCCGATGCCGGTGCCACTGGTGCCCTGGCCGAAGCCGAGGCCATCGTCGGCCACCGTCACCGTCACATGGTCATCGAAACCACGCGCGAGGATCCAGATCGTGCCGCCGCCGGGCTTGGGTTCCAGGCCGTGCTTGATGGCATTTTCCACCAGCGTCTGCAGCGCCATCGCCGGCAGCTTCACCTCATGCAGTTCGGTTGGCACCTGCACTTCCACCGCCAGCCGCGCGCCCATGCGGATACGCAGGATCTCCAGGTAGGCGCGGGTGCGCTCCAGCTCCACGCCCAGGGTGGACACCGATTCGTCCACCTGCGGCAGCGAACTGCGCAGGTACTGGATCAGATGGCCGAGCATCTGTTCTGCGCGCGCAGGATCGGTGCGGGTCAGCACCTGTGCGTTGGCCAGCGAGTTGTACAGGAAATGCGGTTCGACCTGCGCATGCAGCAGGTTCAGCCGCGCCACCGACAGTTCCTTCTCGACCTGGGTCTGTTCGGCGGCGGCCTGCTCGTCGCGACGCTGGTCGGCAACGCGTCGACTGATTGCGCGGGTGACCGCTTCGGCATTCTCGTAGTTGCTGCCCTCATCCAGCGCCAACAGGTCGGCCCACCAGCCTGCGTCCGGTTCGAACAGCAGGGTGACGGTGCTGGTGCCCTGCCCCGGCGTGACCGTGGCCAGCACGCTGTTGCGCTTGATCGCCAGCCGCGCCGGCAGGTTCCAGCGCGATGGCTGGCGGCCATTCCACAGATCGACGCGGCGTACATAGGCGCGCACCTGCAGGCTGCCGGCCGAGCTTTCCACTTCCTCCACCCGCGGCAGCTCGCCCACCGCCGCCTCGACCACCGCGAAGGCGTGGCCGGCATCCATCGGCAGTTCGATCTGCCGACGCTGGCGCCCGGACAGGGTGGCGCCATCGAGGCGGCCGGCCACCAGCCAGACCCGGCGCACATGGGTCACCGCACTGCCCAGCGCCGAGATCATCAGGAACATCACCAGCAGCCCGAACACCCAGCCGGGGCCGTCGTTCATGCCGCTGAAAATGCCGCTCCAGACCATGCCGGCCACGAACAGTGCCGCGGCCCAGGCCAGCAGGTGACGGAGGATGAGGGAGAGGCTGGCGATCACGGCGGCGCCTTGGTGGAAGGGGGTGAGCCGAGCATAGGGCGGCCCATCGGGCAAGCAAGCGGCCTGCGACGAAGGGCCGGAAAGCGGGGATGGAAGCCCATCTGGTAGTGCCGGCCGCTGGCCGGCTGCCCATTATCTCCGCATGCATCACAGGGTTGCCGGCCAGCGGCCGGCACTACCAGGAGGCGCCGGGCAAGCCCGGCGCGTTGCCTTACTTGCGCTGGTCGGCGCTGGCGTCACGCACGGCGCGGAACGACTCGTCCTTGCTCCAGTTCGGCCAGCTGCGCGAGTTGGCCAGCTGATTGCCCAGCGTGTACAGCACTTCCAGGTCGCGGGCGGCACCGGCGAACACCCAGTCCGGCTGCCATTCGTCGCCCTG